>JACAEC010000073.1 GCA_013389055.1 Hydrogenophilaceae bacterium | reverse complement strand
GCCGCAAGCTCGGCACCCGGCAATGCCCGGTGCTGTTCGAGGCGCCGATCGCCACCGGCCTGATCGCCAGCTTCGTCTCCGCCGTGTCCGGCGGCCATCTCTATCGCAAGTCCAGCTTCCTGCTCGACAGCCTGGGCCAGCAGGTCTTCCCCGGCTTCGTCCAGATCCAGGAGCGGCCATTCATCCCGAAGGGCCTGGCCAGTGCGCCGTTCGACTCCGAGGGCGTGGCCACACATGACCGCGATGTGGTGAAAGACGGGCGGGTCGAGGGCTATTTCCTGTCCAGCTACAGTGCGCGCAAGCTCGGCATGCAGAGCACCGGCAATGCCGGCGGCAATCACAACCTGATCGTGCCGGCCACCGGCGAGGACTTCGACGCCTTGTTGAAGAAGCTGGGCACCGGCCTATTGGTCACCGAGTTGCTCGGCCACGGCCTCAATATGGTGACCGGCGACTATTCCCGCGGCGCCGCCGGCTTCTGGGTGGAGAACGGCGAGATCGCCTACCCGGTGGAGGAGATCACCGTGGCCGGCAACCTCAAGGACATGCTCCGCGGCATCGTCGCCATTGGCACCGATGTCGAGACCCGCGGCTCGCGCCAGGTCGGCTCGATCCTGATCGATCGGATGACCGTGGCCGGGGATTGATCTCGGCGCTGTCGATGATGAAGGGATTGCTCGCCGTCTCGCGCTGGATCGACGCCCTGAATGAACGGGTCGGCCGTGCGGTGTATTGGCTGGTGCTGATCGTCGCCCTGGTCTCGGCGGGCAATGCGATCAGCCGTTATGGCTTCGGCGCGAGTTCCAACGCCTGGCTGGAGCTGCAGTGGTATATGTTTTCCGCCATCTTCCTGCTCGCTGCCGGCTACACCCTCAAGCACAACGGCCATGTCCGCATCGACGTGATCTATGGCCGGCTGTCCCAGCGTGCCCGGGCCGTGATCGATCTGGTCGGCGGCCTGCTGTTCCTGCTGCCGATGACGCTCTTGATCATGTGGCTGTCGTGGACCGGCTTTGCCGAATCCTATGCGATTGGTGAAATCTCCCCGGATGCCGGCGGCCTGCTGCGCTGGCCGGTGAAGCTGCTGATCCCGCTGGGCTTCGCCTTGCTGGCCTTGCAGGGCCTGTCCGAAATCATCAAGCGCATCGCCTTCCTGGCCGGCCTGGGGCCGCTGATGGAAGAGCAGGCCGAGGAGCCGGTGTGATCGGTTTCGAGCTGATGGCGCCGCTGATGTTCCTCGGCCTGGTGCTGTTCCTGTTGCTGGGCTATCCGGTCGCCTTTTCGCTCGCCGCCAATGGCCTGTTGTTCGGCATCGTCGGCATCCAGTTGGGCCATTTCGATTTCGCCTTGCTGCAGGCGCTGCCGGACCGGGTGTTCGGCATCATGTCGAACTAGGTGCTGCTGGCGATCCCTTTCTTTACTTTCATGGGTCTGATCCTGGAGCGCAGCGGCATGGCCGAGGAGCTGCTCGATACCCTGGGCCAGTTGTTCGGGTCGGTCCGCGGCGGTTTGGCCTATTCGGTGATCTTCGTCGGCGCCCTGCTCGGGGCGACTACCGGCGTGGTCGCCGCCTCGGTCATCGCCATGGGCTTGATCTCGCTGCCGATCATGCTGCGCTATGGCTACGACACCCGGCTGGCCAGCGGGGTGATCGCCGCTTCCGGCACCCTGGCCCAGATCATTCCGCCTTCCCTGGTCTTGATCGTGCTGGCCGACCAGTTGGGCGCCTCGGTCGGCGACATGTACAAGGGGGCCTTGATCCCCAGCCTGGTGCTGACGGCGCTCTACGTCGGCTACGTCTTTCTGGTCGCCACCTTCAAGCCGGCCGCGGCACCGGCCCTGCCGCGCGAGGCGCGCCAGTTGCGCGGCAGGGCCTTGTTGCGCAAGGCCCTGGTCTCATTGGTGCCGCCCCTGGTGCTGGTCTTCCTAGTGCTCGGCACCATTTTCCTGGGCATCGCCACGCCGACGGAAGGCGGGGCCATGGGGGCAGCCGGTGCCTTGCTGCTGGCCATGGCCAACCGGCGCTTGAATCTCGATCTGCTCCGGCAGGCGATGGACAGCACGGCCAAGCTGACCAGTTTCGTCATCTTCATCCTGATCGGCTCGACGGTGTTTTCCCTGGTGTTCCGCGGCATGGATGGCGACCTCTGGGTGGAGGGCCTGCTGACGGCGCTGCCCGGTGGCGAGTTGGGTTTCCTGATCGTGGTGAACCTGCTGATCTTCACCCTGGCCTTCTTCCTCGACTTCTTCGAGATCGCCTTCATCATCGTGCCCTTGCTGGCGCCGGTGGCGCAGAAGCTGGGCATCGACCTCATCTGGTTTGGTGTCCTGCTCGGCATCAACATGCAGACCTCGTTCATGCACCCGCCCTTCGGTTTCGCCCTGTTCTATTTGCGCAGCGTGGCGCCCAAGGCGGTGCGCACCAGCGATATCTATTGGGGGGCGATCCCCTTCGTCATCGTGCAGATCATCATGGTGGCGCTGGTGCTGGCCTTCCCGGGCTTGGTGGGGGTGGACAAGAGCGAACCGGCCGAAGCCCAGATCGAGATCCAGGTGGAGGACTTTGGTGGCGGATACAACACCAACTAAAGACAAAATCCATAATATTCATGTTGTTGTAGACACAAGTTAAAGTTTTTTGAGAGTCTACCGATGTAGTTTGGGCAAACGCCCTTCACTGGAGGACAAAATGAAACGACTGATATCGGTATTGGCATTGATCGCCCTGGCTCTCGGGCTGTCCGCCTGTGCCACCCGCACCTATGTCGATGACAAGGTGGCGGTGGTGAACCAACGCGTCGACGAGGTCGACAGCAACGCGAAGCAGGGTATTCGGCGGCTGGACGCCCAGGTCGGCCTGATGGACGCGACCCTCAAGGCGCATGAAGAGATGATTGCCGCCGCCCAGAAGACCGCGCAGGAGGCGCTGGATCGGGCGATCGCCGCCGGCAAGCTGTCCGAAGGCAAGATGCTCTACGAGGTGGTGCTGAGCGACGACCACTTCAAGTTCGGCATCGATGACGACAAGCTGAGCAAAGAGACCAAGGCAGCCCTGGATTCCTTCGCCGGACAGATCAAGGCGGAGAACAAGGGGGCCTATATCGAAATCCAGGGGCATACCGACAGCCGGGGCGAGGCGTCGCACAACGACAAGCTCGGCGAGCGCCGGGCGATGGCGGTGTATCAGTACCTGCACACCAAGGCCGGCCTGCCCTTGCATCGGATGAATGTCATTTCCTACGGCGAAACACGTCCCTTGGCCAGCAACATGACCGAGGATGGTCGCAAGCAGAACCGGCGTGTAGTTCTGGTGGTACTGAAGTAAACTCTCCTACCTTTCGTTAATTCCCCCTGGCCCTCCGAAAGGAGGGCCTTTTTGTTTGTAGGAGCAGATGATGTCCGAAGCCAAGACGACGGCCAGTGGCCTGATGATCGAAGAACTGACCCTGGGCGAGGGTGCCGAGGCCAAGCCCGGCCAGATCGTGTCGGTGCACTACACCGGCTGGCTGACCAATGGCAGTAAGTTCGACTCCAGCGTCGATCGCAACGACCCCTTCGATTTTCCTCTGGGCCGCGGCTATGTGATCCCCGGTTGGGACGAAGGCGTGGCCGGCATGCGGGTGGGCGGCAAGCGCAAGCTCACCATTCCGTCGGAACTGGGTTATGGCGCAGCCGGCGCCGGCGGCGTGATTCCGCCCAATGCCACCCTGGTGTTCGAGGTCGAACTGCTCGGCATTCGCTGATATAAAAAAGCCGGCCCGATCGGGCCGGCTTTCTCAATGGTTGGTCAATTCAGAGCGAGGCGAGGTAGGCCGAGACCTGCTTCACTTCCGCTTCGGTCAACATGCGGGCGATGGGCATCATGGTGCCGCTCATCGGGCCGATTTTCTCGCCGGCGCGGTATTTGGCCAGCTTGTCCGCTAGGCTGTCGGCCGTCTGGCCGGCGAGCTTGGGATACGTGGCAATGCCCTCGGCCTTGGGGCCGTGGCAGCCCGCGCACATCGTGTTGTATTTGGCCCGGCCGGCGGAGAGGTCGGCCGCGGAGGCGGTCGTCGCCTTAGGGGCTGCTGCGGCCGGTGCCGGCGCAGCAGGGACGGGGGCGGTAGGCGCGGACGCGACCTTGGGGGCAGCCGGTGCCGCTGCGGGCTGAGGGGCGGCAACTGCCGGCTCTGCCGCGGGTGCTGGTGCGGCCGGTGCCGGCGCTGCCGGGGCGGCGGTTTGCGTGACCTGTTCCGGCTGCGGGCCGCAGCCGGCCAACAGTACCGACAATAAGGCTGTTGCGATGAGTTTGTAGGGCATAGCAGGGCTCCTTATTTCTGGCTGTATAGGAAGTTGGCGTAATTCGCTTCCGCCACCTTGAACCATTGCGTCTCCAGTGCGTGGAATTTCTTCCACTCCACGTAAATCTTGGCGAAGCTGGGGTTGGTCTTGGCCTCTGCGTCATAAAGCGCGAAGGCAGTTTGGTAGGCGGCGTTCATCACGTCCTTGGGGAAGGCGCGCAGCTTCACGCCGGTCTTGATTAGGCGCACCAGGGCCTGCGGGTTCTTGAAGTCGTATTCCGCCAGCATATTGAGGTTGGCCTCGGCCGCTGCCGTCTCGAAGGCCTGCTGGTAGGCATCGGGCAGGTCGTTCCACTTGTTGCTGTTGACGTAGAAGGAGAGCTGCGGCCCGCCTTCCCACCAGCCGGGGTAGTAATAGTGCTTGGCGATCTTGTGGAAGCCGAGCTTTTCGTCGTCGTAGGGGCCGACCCATTCGGCGGCATCGAGCGCGCCGCGCTCGAGGGCCGGGTAAATGTCGCCGCCGGCCAGGGTCTGCGGCACCACACCGAGCTTGGCCATGATCTGGCCGCCCAGGCCGGGGATGCGCATCTTCAGGCCCTGCAGGTCCTTGAGCGATTTGATCTCCTTGCGGAACCAGCCGCCCATCTGCACCCCGGTGTTGCCGCCGGGGAAGTTGAGGATGTTGTAGGGCTTGAACAGTTCGCGGGTGAGCTTGAGGCCGCCGCCGAAATACATCCAGGCATTTTGCTGGCGGGCGGTGAGGCCGAAGGGCATGGCGGTATCGAAGGCGAAGGCCATGTTCTTGCCGACATAGTAGTAGCTCGCCGTATGGCCGCATTCCACCGTGCCCTGCTGCACGGCATCGAACACCTGCAGGCCGGGGACCAGTTCGCCGCCGGCATAGACGCGCAGTTGGAATTTGCCGCCGGTGATCTTGTTCAGGCGGTCGGAGAGGAGCTCGGCCGCCCCGTAGATGGTGTCCAGGCCTTTGGGAAAGCTGGAGGCCAGGCGCCATTTGATCGTAGGCAGATCGGCGAAGGCCTTGGGCGAAAGGGTGGTAGCCGCTACGCCGAGACCGGCACCGGCGCCTTTGAGGAAATCACGTCGCTTCACGGAGGCCCTTCCTTGCAAGTAGCAGACCGCCGCATTATACGGCGGAGGATAGGCCCGCTTGGAAGCGCTGAGTCGTTTCTAGCGCAGGCCGTAGCGATTGAGCTTGCGGTAAAGGGTGCGCTCGCTCATGCCGAGGATATCGGCCACGGTCCGGCGGTGACCGCCATGTCGCTCTAGCAGGTCCCGAATGTATTGGGCCTCGATCTCGGAAAGGCTGGCCGCTCCTGCCTGGCCGAGAAAATGGCCGGTCTGCGGCTGCGAGGAGGCGGGCCTGGCTGCGGAGGCATGGCCATCGAAATGGATCAGCTCAGCGTTGATAGTGCCGTTTGCACTCAATGCGGCGGCCTTCTGGAGCACATTGCGCAGCTCGCGTACATTGCCCGGATAATCATAGGACTTCAGTTTGGCCATGGCATCGCTGGCCAGGCGATAGCGCTTGGTGCTGGACATGGCCAGGCGGTTGAGCAGCGCCTCTGCCAAAGCAGGGATGTCCTGGCGTCGGTGCCGCAGCGGCGGCAGGGTTATGTCGATGCCGGCGATGCGGTAGTACAGATCTTCACGAAACTGGCCGGCCTGCACCATCTCCAGGAGGTCGCGGTTGGTGGCCGAGAGAATGCGGACGTTCGCCCGCAGGGTCTCGGTGCCGCCGACACGGCGAAACTCCCCGGTCTCCAACACTCGCAACAGTTTGGGCTGCATGGACAAGGGAATCTCGCCCACCTCGTCGAGAAACAGGATGCCCCCATGGGCCAGTTCGAACAATCCACGCTTACGGCCGACACATCCGGTGAAGGCGCCGCGTTCATGGCCGAAGAGTTCGTTTTCGAACATGGACTCGGCGATGGCCGCGCAGTTGACGGCGACGAAGGGGCCGCCGCTGCGGTTGGAGTGCTGGTGGACGAATTCCGCCGCGAGTTCCTTGCCCACCCCGCTTTCCCCATAGAGCAGGATCGGCGCCTCGGACGCGGCTAAGCGTGTCAGGTTGTCCACGCACTCGAGGAAGGCCGGGGCCTGACCGATCATGCGCATCGCCTCGCAATCCAGGTCCCCAGAGGAGGCCAGGCGGGTCATCACCTCGCCGAGATAGAGCGCTCCATCGCGGCCGCGGATGGGATGGCCTTTGAGCCGCACATGTTCCGGGCGGTTGTCCCGATCATAGTGAGTGTGGACTACGGTGCAGGGCTGAGCCGTCGTGAATACCTTCTGGTGCGGACAGTCTTCGCCATGCAGATGGCAGGGCACCGAGGAGTGGTGGGAAACCTCATGGCAGGTGCGGCCGACGACCGCCGCCGGATCCTGCCCGTATGACTCGCAGTAGGCGTGATTGGCCGCGACGATCCGATAATCCGCGTCGATGAGGACGAACGGTCCTTCGTGTATATCAATGAGGGTCTGAAGCTCGATGGGCAGATTGTGCATGACAATACCTGACAGATTGTCAGGACAAGGATACATCCGATGAGACGCCCTAGGAAGTGGTGGGATCTGCCGCCAGGCATTCGCAATTGAGGACGCCATGGCGATGCCGGTTTCCGGTGCGGCGTTGGGGCGGGGCGGCACGCAGGCTGCCATTCTGGCAGCTTGTGTGTCATTGCATTGTGCCTGCTAGGGCATGGCCCAATGAAAACAATTGCTTGGCGACATGGCATGCAGTTTGCTCAACAGAGTGACGGGCCAGGGCTCGGGCAATCGACAAACCTGAAAAGGATGGCTGCAATGAAGGAAGCAAGTTCGGATTTGTGGACACTGCAGCAAGACATCGTGATAAAACCTGAAACGGCAACCGAGGCGGCGAACATTGCATGTACCCTGACGTCGCTTTCGGCCTATGCCGGTATGACCCATGGCAATGAAGGCATGGAGACCGTGACCAGGATTATTGTCGTTTGAGCCTGGGCGCATCAGCAGGGGCCCGCGGCCCCGAAAAACATATCAATCAACCATCGTTGAGGAGTGGAAATGGCACATGTAGTCATTATGGGGGCCAGTACGGGCGGCTTGCCTGCGGCCTATGACATCAAGGCCGAGCTGGGTAAATCGCATAAGGTCACTGTCGTCTCGGCGGGCCCGAATTTTCATTTCGTTCCCTCGAATCCGTGGGTGGCGGTCGGCTGGCGCACCCGTGCCGACATCAGCTTCCCCCTGGAGGAGCCCTTGAAGAGCAAGGGGATTGATTTCATTGCCCAGCCCGTGTCCGAGATCAAGCCGGATGCCAACCAGATCGTGCTCAAGGACGGCCGTGTCCTCGACTACGATTACCTGGTGATCGCAACCGGTCCCAAGCTGGCCTTCGACGAAGTTGAGGGACTGGGACCGAACGGCCATACGGTCTCGGTCTGCACCGTAGATCACGCGGAGCATGCCTACGAAAAATGGCAGGCCTTCGTCGCAGACCCCGGCCCCGTCGTGGTCGGGGCCGCGCAGGGCGCCTCTTGTTTCGGGCCCGCCTACGAGTTCGCCATGATCATGGATACGGAGTTGCGCAGCCATAAGATTCGCAACAAGGTGCCGATGACCTATGTCACTTCCGAGCCCTACATCGGCCACTTGGGCCTGGGCGGGGTGGGCGACTCCAAGGGCCTGCTGGAGTCGGAGATGCGTCAGCGCCATATCAAGTGGATTTGCAACGCCAAGGTGACCCGCGTCGAGGCCGGCAAGATGTTCGTGGCCGAGCATAACGACAAGGGCGAAGTCATCAAGGAACACGAGCTGCCGTTCAAGTATTCCATGATGCTGCCCGCCTTCAAGGGCGTGGATGCGGTCGCAGCGGTGGGGGAAGACCTGGTCAATCCTCGTGGTTTCGTGAAGGTGGATCAGTTCCAGCGCAACCCCAAGTGGAAGAATATCTACGCGGTCGGGGTCTGCATCGCGATTCCGCCGGTGGAGGCCACGCCGGTGCCAACCGGTACCCCGAAGACCGGCTACATGATCGAATCCATGGTCACCGCCACGGCCCACAACATCCTGCACGACATCAAGGGTGAGCAACCGGAGAAAGTGGCGACCTGGAATGCCTTCTGCTTGGCCGACATGGGCGACACGGGCGCGGCCTTTATCGCGCTGCCGCAGATCCCGCCCCGCAACGTGACCTGGTCCAAGAAGGGTAAGTGGGTGCACTGGGCCAAGGTGGCCTTCGAGAAGTACTTCATCTGGAACATGAAGCGCGGTGCGACCGAACCCATGTTCCAGAAGCTCGCCCTGCGGATCATGGGGGTCAACCGGCTGAAGGAGTAACGGCTGATTGGCAGGTCAGTCAATGTAGAAAGCCCGACTTGGTCGGGCTTTCTTTTTGACGCAGAGCGCGGCGGTGTCGCGTGGGGCTTAGGGGCGTTGGAAAAGAAGGTCCCATACGCCATGACCGAGCTTCAGGCCGCGGTTTTCGAACTTGGTCAGCGGCCGGTATTCCGGCTTGGGGGCAAAGTCCTGCGCGGTGTTGGCGAGGCCGGGTTCGTTGCCGAGCACCTGCAGCATCTGCTCGGCATAGTCTTGCCAGTCGGTGGCCAGGTGCAGATAGCCGCCGGGCTTGAGCTTGCGCGCCAGCAGGGCGACGAAGGCCGGCTGGATCAGGCGCCGCTTGTGGTGGCGCTTCTTGTGCCAGGGGTCGGGGAAGAAGATATGGACGCCGTCGAGGCTGGCGTCGGGGATCATATGCTCCAGCACCTCGACCGCATCGTGCTGGATCAGGCGCAGGTTGCTTAAGTTCTGTTCGCCGATGCGCTTGAGCAGGGCGCCGACGCCGGGGGTGTGGACCTCGACCCCGAGATAGTCGAGGTCCGGGTGGGCGGCGGCGATCTGCGCCGTGCTGTCGCCCATGCCGAAGCCGATCTCCAGGATCTTCGGTGCCGTGCGGCCGAAGGCGGCGGCGAGGTCGAGCGGTTCGGGGCGGTAGGGCAGCAGGAACTTGGGGCCAAGCTCTTCCAGGGCCTTGATCTGGCCCGAGCCCATGCGGCCGGCGCGCAGGACGAAGCTGCGGATGCCGCGGCGGTGTTCGCCTGGCGGGTGCATTGCGCGGTCAGGAGCCGATCAGGCCGCGGGTGGGCGAGCTCGGGCTGGCCTGGTAGACCTTCTTCGGCATGCGGCCGGCGAGGAAGGCCTCGCGCCCGGCCTCCACCGCCTTCTTCATGGCGCTGGCCATGAGCACCGGGTTCTGGGCGCCGGCGATGGCGGTGTTCATCAGCACGGCGTCGCAGCCGAGTTCCATGGCGATGGTGGCGTCCGAGGCGGTGCCGACGCCGGCGTCGACGATCACCGGCACTTGGATGCGGTCGATGATGATCTGCAGGTTCCAGGGATTGAGGATGCCCATGCCGGAGCCGATCAGCGAGGCGAGCGGCATGATCGCCACGCAGCCGGCCTCTTCCAGCTGCTTGGCCATGATCGGGTCGTCCGAGGTGTAGACCATGACCTTGAAGCCGTCCTTGACCAGCACTTCGGCGGCCTTCAGGGTCTCGCTCACGTTGGGGTAGAGGGTGTCCGGGTCGCCCAGCACCTCCAGCTTGACCAGGTCGTGGCCGTCCAGCAGTTCTCGCGCCAGGCGCAGGGTGCGGATGGCATCTTCCGCCGTGTAGCAGCCGGCGGTGTTGGGCAGGTAGGTGAATTTCGAAGGCGGCAGGGCGTCGAGCAGGCTGGGCTGCTTGGGGTCCTGACCGATGTTGGTGCGGCGGATGGCGACGGTGACGATCTCGGCGCCGCTGGCCTCGACGGCCTGGCGGGTCTCATCGAAATCCTTGTATTTGCCCGTGCCGACCAGCAGGCGGGAGTTGTAGGACTTACCGGCGATGACCAAAGGATTCATGGTGGGCGTCACAATCTAAACAAAGCATCAGCCGCCGCCGACGGCGACCACGATTTCCAAGACGTCGCCATCGTCGACAGCGGTCTCGGCATGTTGGCTCTTGGGCACGATCTCGCCGTTCTTTTCCACGGCCAGGCGTTTGCCGGTCAAGCCGAGTTGATCCAACAGCTGGGCAACCTTGATGGGGGAGTCGAACTGGCGGGTCTCGCCATTGAGAGAGACGGTAATCACTTTCAACCTACCGCTCAAATCCAGTAACATTCAAGGCCGCGATGTTATCACGCGGGTGTAGTTCAATGGTAGAACGGCAGCTTCCCAAGCTGCATACGAGGGTTCGATTCCCTTCACCCGCTCCAATTCGATAGGGGACGATTTCATCTCCTATCGAATTGGACTGTGTGCAGGGTGAGGCCATCCTGGGTTCGACGAGCCGAGCACTGCTCGGCCGGACGCCGAAGGCGGTCCCTGGCAAAAGCGAGGGATGGCCGGATCGCCTCAAGGCGAGACGGGCACATTCCCTTCACATTATTGACGTTACGTCTGAGCATCGATTTATGCCCTCCATCGAAGATTCCCTGGAAATCATCAAACGCGGCTGCGACGAGCTGTTGGTCGAAGCTGGGCTGGTCGAAAAGCTCAAGAAGGACCGCCCGCTGCGGGTGAAGGCCGGCTTCGATCCGACCGCCCCCGATCTGCACCTGGGCCATACCGTGTTGATCAACAAGTTGCGCCAGTTTCAGGAACTGGGCCATGAGGTGATGTTCCTGATCGGCGACTTCACCGGCATGATCGGCGACCCCACCGGCAAGAATGTCACCCGCAAGCCGCTGACGCGGGATGAGGTGATCGAGAACGCCCGCACTTACGAACAGCAAATCTACAAAATCCTGCACCCGGAAAAGACTCTGGTGATGTTCAACTCCAGTTGGATGGGGGAGATGAGTGCCGCCGATCTGGTTCAGCTTGCCGCCAAGCACACGGTGGCGCGCATGCTGGAGCGCGACGACTTCTCCAAGCGCTATGCCGGCGGCCAGCCCATCGCCATCCATGAATTCCTCTATCCCCTGATTCAGGGCTACGACTCGGTGGCGATGAAGGCGGACGTCGAATTGGGCGGTACCGACCAGAAGTTCAACCTGCTGGTTGGCCGCGAGTTGCAAAAGCACTATGGCCAGGATGCCCAGGTCGTTCTTACCATGCCGATTCTCGAGGGCTTGGACGGCGTGCAGAAGATGTCCAAGTCCCTGGGCAACTACATCGGTATCAATGAGCCGCCCAATGAGATGTTCGGCAAGCTGATGAGCGTGTCCGATACCCTGATGTGGCGCTATATCGAGTTGCTGTCGTTCCAGCCTCTGTCGGTGGTGCGGCAATGGCGGCAGGATGTGGAGGCGGGGCGCAATCCGCGCGACATCAAGGTTGCATTTGCCCAGGAGATCGTGGCGCGTTTCCATAGCCAGGCGGCGGCCGAGGCGGCCCTGGCCGACTTCGAGGCGCGCTTTCGGCAGGGGGCGATGCCGGACGAGATGCCGGAGTTCACCCTGCAGGCCGGGGCCGAAGGCCTTCCGGTGGTGCAGTTGTTGAAGCTGGCGGGGCTGGTGCCGAGCACCTCGGAGGCGATGCGCCAGATCGCCGGTGGCGGCGTTAAACTGGACGGCGAGAAGGTCTGTGATAAGGGCCTGGTGGTTGCCAAGGGCAGCACCGTGGTGGCCCAGGTGGGCAAGCGCAAGTTTGCCCGTGTGATGGTGGGATAATTATTTGAATAAGGACGCCATGTCCGGAAAGGCGCTGCTGTTCGAGCAGTTCGCTCGCGTGGCCAAGGCGATGGCCAGCGCGAACCGTTTGAGTCTCCTTGAGGCCTTGGCCCAGGGCGAGCGTAGCGTCGAAGTGCTGGCCAAGGCGACCGGCATGTCGGTGGCGAATACCTCGCACCATCTGCAGGTGCTCAAGGATGCCGGGCTGGCCGTTTCGCACAAGGAAGGCCTCCAGGTCTTCTACCGACTCTCCGACGATCAGGTGGTCGGCCTGCTTGGTTGCCTTCGTCAGGTTGCGGAAAAGCACCTGGCTGAGGTCGATCGTATCGTCCGCGAGCACTTCAATAAATTCGATACCTTGACCCCGGTCGGTCACGACGAACTACTCAAGCTGACCCAGTCCGGCGAGGCCATGGTGATCGATGTGCGCCCCCCAGAGGAATACCGGGCGGGGCATATCCCGGGGGCGCTGAACGTGCCGCTGGGCGAGTTGCCCAGCCGGCTCAAGAAACTGCCGCACAACCAGGAGATCGTGGCCTACTGCCGCGGTCCTTATTGCGTGCTGGCCTTCCAGGCAGTCGAGCAATTGCGTCATGCGGGCTTTGCCGCCCGCCGCCTGGAAGATGGCTTTCCCGAGTGGAAGGCGGGCAAACGCCCGGTCGAGTCGGGCGACTGATCCGCACGGTTTTCCCCATCCGCGGCCAAGCGGATTACCCCTTGCAATGGCCTCAATCGACTGAGCCGCTGCGTTTTTTCCGAAGCCGCTTCCGGGCTGTAAAAAAACTTTCAAGAAATCCTTGACCGCGTTTTTCAGGTCCGTATAATGCGCGGCTTCGCTGTTCACACAGCACTGATCTTTAACAACTAGAAACAGCCTTAAGAAGTGTGGGCATTAGGTGCGGAGCGGAAGATCTCTGTTAAGAGATTGGAAGCTAAAAGCAAGACCTAATGCTCAATTAGTCAGTTAG
>JACAEC010000070.1 GCA_013389055.1 Hydrogenophilaceae bacterium | reverse complement strand
TCGCCGACGCCGGCAAACACCGACAGTCCGGAGTGCGCCTTGGCGATATTGTTGATCAGTTCCATCATGTTCACGGTCTTGCCGACACCGGCACCGCCGAACAGGCCGACCTTGCCACCCTTGGCGATCGGCATGATCAGGTCGATCACCTTGATGCCGGTCTCCAGGATCTCCACGGCGGCAGCCTGGTCGGCGTAGGCCGGGGCCTTGCGGTGGATGGGCGCGGTCGCTTCGGCGTTGACCGGGCCGGCCTCGTCGACGGGCTCGCCCAGCACGTTCATGATGCGGCCCAGGGTGGCCTTGCCGACCGGCACGTTGATGGGTGCGCCGGTATTCTTCACCGGCAGGCCGCGCTTGAGGCCGTCGGTGGAACCCATGGCGATGGTGCGGACGATGCCGTCGCCCATCTGCTGCTGCACCTCGAAGGTGAGCTCGGGGCTGTCCATCTTGATGGCGTCATACACCTTGGGCAACGCCCCGCGGGGGAACTCCATGTCCACCACCGCGCCGATGATCTGAACGATTTTTCCTTCGGTCATGGCTTAAGTCCTAAAAATAAAATCTTTAAACCGCTGCAGCGCCGGAAACGATTTCCGACAGCTCTTTGGTGATCGCGGCCTGGCGGGTCTTGTTGTAGACCAGCTTGAGTTCGCCGATCACGTTCTTGGCGTTGTCCGAGGCCGACTTCATGGCCACCATCCGGGCCGATTGCTCGCAGGCCATGTTTTCGGCCACGGCCTGGTAGATCAGGGCCTCGATGTAGCGCTCCATCAGCACATCGATCACGCCCTTGGCCTCAGGCTCGTAGATGTAGTCCCAGTAGGCGGTGGTCTTCTCCACCGCAGCTTCGGCCGTCAGCGGCAGCAGCTGGCTGAACTGGGCCTCCTGCTTCATGGTGTTGATGAAGCGGCTGAAGACCAGGTACAGGGCATCGATCTTGCCCGACTTGTAGTTCTCGAGCATGACGTTGATCGGGCCGATCAGGCGCTCCATGTGCGGGGCGTCGCCAAGACCGGTGGCCTCGGACACGACATTGCCGCCCAGGCGCTGGATGAAGCCCATGCCCTTGTTGCCGATGGCGGTGACATCGACCTCGATGCCTTTCGCTTCCCAGTCCTTCAGCTTGCCCAGCACCATGCGCAGGGCGTTGGTGTTGAGGCCGCCGCACAGGCCCTTGTCGGTCGACACCACGATCAGGCCGACGCGCTTGATGTTCTCGCGCGCGACGTAGAAGGGGTGCTTGTACTCGGAATGCGACTGGCTCAGGTGCGCCATCACATGCACGATCTTCTCGGCGTAGGGACGGGCCGCCTTCATGCGCTCCTGGGCCTTGCGCATCTTGGAGGCGGCCACCATCTCCATGGCCTTGGTGATCTTGCGCGTGTTCTCGACGCTCTTGATCTTGGTGCGGATCTCTTTTCCGGCAGCCATATTGCTCTCGACCCTCTACTCTAGCCGCTCGACTCAGTAAGCCGCGCTGGCTTTGAAGTCCTCAATGGCGGCAACCATCTGTTTCTCGGCGTCCGCATCCAGGTCCTTGGTTTCCTCGATCTTGTCCATGAGGGCCTTGTATTTGCTCTTCATGAAGGAGATCAGGGCGGCTTCGAAGGCCAAGGCCCGCTTGACCTCGACGTCGTCCAGGTAGCCGCGGTTGACGGCGAACAGGGTGACGGCCATCTCCGAGGTGTTCATCGGGGCGTACTGGTATTGCTTCATCAGCTCGGTGACCATGCGGCCGCGCTCCAGCTGCTTGCGGGTGGCCTCGTCCAGGTCGGAAGCGAATTGGGCGAAGGCCGCCAGTTCGCGGTACTGGGCCAGGGCCAGACGGATGCCGCCACCGAGCTTCTTGATCACCTTGGTCTGCGCGGCGCCGCCGACGCGGGACACCGACAGACCGGCGTTGATGGCGGGACGGATACCGGCGTTGAACAGGTCGGTCTCCAGGAAGATCTGGCCGTCGGTAATGGAGATCACGTTGGTCGGCACGAAGGCGGACACGTCGCCGGCCTGGGTCTCGATCACCGGCAGTGCGGTCAGTGAACCGGTCTTGCCTTTGACGGCGCCCTTGGTGGCCTTCTCGACGTAGTCGGCGTTGACGCGGGCAGCGCGCTCGAGCAGACGGGAGTGCAGGTAGAACACGTCGCCGGGATAGGCTTCGCGGCCCGGCGGGCGGCGCAGCAGCAGGGAGATCTGACGGTAGGCCCAGGCCTGCTTGGTCAGGTCGTCGTAAACGATCAGGGCGTCCTGGCCGCGGTCGCGGAAGTACTCGCCCATGCTGCAACCGGCATAGGGCGCGATGAACTGCATGGCGGCCGGGTCGGAGGCGGTGGCGGCGACGATGATGGTGTGGCCCAGGGCGCCGTGCTCTTCCAGCTTGCGCACGACGTTGGCGATCGAAGACGCCTTCTGGCCGACGGCGACGTAGATACAAATGACGCCGGTGCCCTTCTGGTTGATGATGGCGTCGACCGCGACGGCGGTCTTGCCGGTCTGGCGGTCGCCAATGATCAGCTCGCGCTGGCCGCGGCCGATCGGCACCATGGAGTCGACCGACTTGAGACCGGTCTGCATCGGCTGGGACACGGACTGGCGCTCGATCACGCCAGGGGCGATCTTTTCGATCGGGGAGCTCTCGGTGCAGTTGACCGGGCCCTTGCCGTCGATCGGACGGCCCAGGGCGTCGACCACGCGGCCCAGCAGGGCCTCGCCCACCGGCACCTCGAGAATGCGGCCGGTGCACTTGACCGTGTCGCCCTCGGAGATGTGTTCGTATTCGCCCAGCACCACGGCGCCGACGGAGTCGCGCTCGAGGTTGAGGGCCATGCCCATGGTATTGCCGGGGAATTCCAGCATTTCGCCCTGCATCACGTCGGCCAGGCCGTGGACGCGGACGATACCGTCGGTGACGGAAACCACCGTCCCCTGGGTGCGAAGCTCGGAGCCGGCCTCCAGGTTCTGGATTTTGCTCTTAATCAGCTCGCTGATTTCGGAAGGGTTGAGTTGCATATCGACTCCAGATTCTTCAGATCAACCTTGCAGGGTGACGGCCATTTCGGCCAGCTTGGCGCGCACTGATGCATCGAGCACCTCGTCGCCCACCGTAATCACGACGCCGCCGATCAGGCTGGCGTCCGTCTCTTGGATCGCGCTGACCTTGCGGCCATACTTCTTGGCCAGCTTGTCGACCAGCGCAGCCATCTGGGCTTCGCTCAGCGGGAAGGCGCTGGTGATCTTGGCATCCAGCGCGCCTTCGGCATCCGCCTTCATCTCCTCGACCAGCCTGGCGAGGACCGGCAGCACGTCAAGCCGCTTGTTTTCGGCCAGCACCTTGATGGTGTTGGCGCCCTCGGCATTGAGTTTGCCGCCACAGACCGCCAGGACCAATTCGGCCGCACGATTGCTCGATACGGCGGGATTGGCGATCACGGCCGCCATCTGAGGGTCTGCCACCACGGCAGCGGCCAGATTGAGCATGTCGGACCAAGCGGACCAGGTGTTCTGCTCCCTGGCCAGGCGCGCGATGGCCTCGGCATAGGGGCGGGCAATGGTGACGACTTCAGCCATGATCAAAGCTCGTTCTTGATGGCTTCGAGCAGATCGCCGTGTGCCTTGGCATCCACTTCGCGGCGCAGGATCTTCTCGGCACCAGCCACGACCAGGGCAGCGACCTCGCCACGCAACTGTTCGCGAGCGCGCATGATCTCCTGTTCGATCGCGGCCTTGGCAGCCGCGATCTGGCGATCGCCTTCCACTTTGGCCGTGTTCTTGGCCTCGTCGATCACTTGGCCGGCACGCTTTTCGGCCTGGGCGATGATCTCGGCAGCCTTGTGCTTGGCCTCGTGCAGGGACTCGCTGGCGCGCTTGGCGGCCAGTTCCAATTCGTGCTTGCCGCGGTCTGCCGCCGCCAGGCCGTCGGCGATTTGCTTGCGCCGAGCCTCGAGGGCGTTGACCACCGGGGGCCACACGAACTTCATGCAGAACCACACGAACAGGAAGAACGTGATGGACTGCCCAATCAGGGTCATATTGATGTTCATGCCCGAACCTCTTGTTGCGGGTTAAATACGACGCTTAGGCAGCGACCGCGAACAGAACGTACATGGCCAGACCGACAGCGATCATCGGCACGGCATCGACCAGACCCATGACGATGAAGAACTGGGTACGCAGCATGGGGATCAGTTCGGGCTGACGGGCAGCGCCTTCCAGAAAGCGGCCACCGAGGATGCCGATGCCGATGGAAGCGCCCAAGGCACCCAGACCCATCATGATGGCGCCGGCGATGAACAGCAGGGCTTGTACTTCAGTCATGGTTTTCTCCTAAATAAAATCAAATACAAAGTGAATCTATTAGTGATGCTCTTGATGCGCCATGTCCAGATAGACAATGGTCAGCGTCATGAAGATGAAGGCCTGCAGGGTAATGACCAGGATGTGGAACACCGCCCATGCCCACTGCAAAACACCGGCGGACACGGCCAACACGGCACCGCCCGAGAACATCAGGGCGATCAGGATGAAAATCATCTCGCCGGCGTACATGTTGCCGAACAACCGCAGGGCCAGCGACACGGGCTTGGCGATCAGGTTGACGCCCTCGAGGAACAGGTTGGCGGGCAAACCGAACTTGCCGAAGGGCTGCAGGGTCAGCTCGCCGATGAAGCCGCCAACGCCCTTCACCTTGATGCTGTAGTAGAGCACCAGGAAGAACACGGCGATGGACATGCCGAAGGTGGCGTTGGGGTCGGTGGTCGGGACGACCTTGAAGTACAGATGGGGGTTGCCGCTGAGGTTGGCGGCGAGGGCCGGCAGCCAGTCGATCGGCAGCAGGTCCATGGCGTTCATCAGGAAGATCCAGAGGAAGATGGTCAGCGCCAGCGGGGCGACCAGCGGGTTGCGGCCGCTGAAGGAGCCGCGCACGCTGGAGTCGATGAATTCGACGACCCACTCGACGAAGTTTTGCAGGCCGCCGGGCACGCCAGCGGTGGCCGACTTGGCGGCACGGCTGAAGAAAAAGAGGAAGACGATGCCGAGCACGATGGACCAGCCCATGGTGTCGACGTTGATGGCCCAAAAGCCCATTTCCTTGGCCTCGGCCGCGGAATGGGCCAAGCCCCAGGTACCATCAGCCTTCTGGCCGTAGGTCAGGTTTTGCAGGTGGTGCTTAATGTATTCCGTCGAGCTCAGCGTTTCCGAAGACATATCCATTCTCACCGAAACAACAAGGCAGCCAGCACCCAGGCCAGCTGCCCGATTACGAATCCCAACACGAGGGGCAAGCCGGCCAGGTTCAGTACGCCAAACCCGATCGCCAGCCATGCGCCGACTACTGCATATCGCTCCAGACTCGAGCGGTAAAACGACTTGAGATGCCGTTCCGCATCGCAGTGATAATCACGCTCGCCCCGCTTGAATCGCCACACCAACAATCCGGTGTTGATCAGGGCCGCGCTCGCGCCGTAGAGCAGCGCCAGCGCTATCGCCAAACCCGCTTGCTGCCAAGCGATCAGGCCCGCCGCAAGCACGCTGGCGGCCTGTAGCGCCAGGGAGCGTAATAACATTAGCCGACGATTATATATAAAAATTAGCCGGCTTGATACAAGCATCAATCATATTGATGATCGCATCGGCCGGCCGGATCAGCGAATCCGCTTGAGGATGCCGTCGAGCTGATCGAGACTGGCGAACTCGATGGTCAGCTTGCCGACGCCCTTCTGGTTGGAGTGAATGCTCACCTTGGCCCCCAATCTTTCGGCCAGGCCTTCTTCCAGTCGCTGCACGTCGCGATCCTTGTGCGCCGGTTTTTTCGCTGCAACCGAAGGGTGCAGCATGCGGCCGGCCAAGTGTTCGGCCTCGCGCACGGACAGGCCGCGCCGGACAATCTCGTTGGCGGCCTCGGTCTGCTTGGCGTGATTTAGCGGCAGCAAGGCACGGGCATGGCCCATGTCGATCTCGCCCGCCATCAAATGCGCCTGCACCGGCTTGGCCAGATTCAGCAAACGCAGGAGATTGGTCACCGCCGTGCGCGAACGGCCTACCGATTCGGCCGCGGTCTGGTGGGTCATGTCGAATTCCTGGATCAGGCGCTGGATGCCATGCGCCTCTTCCAAAGGATTGAGGTTCTCGCGCTGGATGTTTTCGATCAGCGCCATCTTCAGGGCCGAGGCATCCGCCACCTCGCGCACCAGGACCGGCACCTCGCGCATGCCGGCCAGCTGGCTGGCACGCCAGCGCCGCTCGCCGGCGATGATCTCGTAGCGCCCACCAGGAATGGCACGCGCCAGGATGGGTTGCATCAAACCCTCGGACTTGATCGATTCGGACAATTCGACCAAGGCGGTCTCGTCCATGTGGGTTCGCGGTTGGTACTTGCCTGGCTGCAGGCTCTCGACCGGCAGCGTGAGCAAGCGCTCACCCTCTTTGGTTTCGCCGCCACCCAACAGGGCATCGAGGCCCCGACCTAAACCTTTAAGCTTTGCCATGTTGACGTCCTTCTTCCCTGCGGATGACTTCTTCTGCCAATTGGAGATAGGCCTGCGCCCCGCGCGAGGCCTTGTCGTAGGCGAGCGCCGACAAGCCGTAGCTGGGCGCCTCGGCGACCCGCACATTGCGCGGGATCACGGTATCGTAGACCTTGTCGCCGAAGTGGCCCTTGAGCTGATCGGCCACCTGCTGGGCCAGGGTGTTGCGCGGGTCGAACATCGCCCGCAGCAGTCCCTCGATCTCGATGCCCGGATTGAGACCCGCCTTCACCTTCTTCACCGTGTTGACCAGATCGGTCAGCCCTTCGAGCGCGTAATACTCGCACTGCATGGGGATGATCACGGCATGGGCCGCGGCCAGGGCATTGACCGTGAGCAGGTTGAGCGCGGGCGGGCAGTCGATCAGCACGAAGTCGTAGTGATCCGCCACACCTTCCAGCACGTGGCGCAAGCGAAATTCGCGCTGGTTTTCGTCGACCAGCTCGATCTCGGCACCGGCCAGGTCGCGATTGGCGGCCAGCACGTCGTAGCCGGCCGACTCGGAGCGCCGCACCACCTCGGCCAGCTTGGCCTGGCCCAACAGCAAGTGATAGACCGTGCGGCTCAGCTCGCGCTTATCGATGCCGCTACCCATGGTGGCGTTGCCCTGCGGGTCGAGGTCGATCAGCAACACCCGCTTGCCCAATGCGGCCAAGCCGGCCGCCAAGTTGACCGCCGTCGTGGTCTTGCCCACACCGCCCTTCTGGTTGGTTATTGCAAAGATGCGCGCCATCAGGCGGTCTCCTCCTCTGCTTGCAGCACGATCAAATGGCGCTCCGCCTCCAGGCCGGGCACCTGCAAAACGGCGTCGCGCTTGAGCCGGGCCCCTTTCAACTGGGCGATCTCTTCGTTGGGATAGACCCCCTTCATCGCCAGCCACTCGCCGCCCGGCGCCAGCGCGTGGCGGGTAGCGCGAACGAACTCGTTCAAGTCGCTGAAGGCCCGGCAGACGATCTGCGGATAGCGCTCGCCCGGCCGGTAGGCCTCGGACCGGTCGCAGACCACCTCGACGTTGTCGAGCTTGAGCTCGATCACCGCCTGCTGCATGAAGGCCGCCTTCTTGTGATTCGAATCGAGCACCGTCACCTTGAGTCCCGGCCGCGCAATCGCCAGCGGGATGCCGGGCAGGCCGCCACCACTGCCGACATCAAGCAGCCGCCCTGCCGTGATATGGGGCAGCAGGGCCAAGCTGTCGAGCAGGTGATGGGTCAGCATCCGCTCCGGCTCGTGGATCGCGGTCAGATTGTAGGTCTTGTTCCACTTCGCCAGCAGGCCCAGGTAGTCGAGCAGCCGGGCCTGGGTGGCCGGGTCAAGGTCCAGGCCCATGTCGCTCACGGCCATCGAAAATTGTTGTTCGAGATTCATGCGCTCATTTTGCTCAGCAGTTCACCACGCTTGAGATAGACCAGCAGCACCGAGATCGCCGCCGGGGTCACCCCCTGGATGCGCGCCGCCTGGCCGACCGTGGCCGGTCGCTGCTGATTCAGCTTCTGGCGCACCTCGATCGACAGGCCGGTGAGTTGCATGTAATCGAAGTTCTCGGGCAGCCGCACGTCTTCATGGTGGCGATGGCGCTCGATCTCCTCGCGCTGCCGTTCGATATAGCCTGCATACTTGGCCTGAATCTCCACTTGCTCGCAGGCCTCGGCGTCAGCCAGGGCCTCGCCGGCATTGGGCAGGGTCATCAGGCTCTGGTAGCTCACCTCGGGCCGACGCAGGAGATCGAACAAGGAATACTCGTGGTCGATCGCCTTGCCCAGCACGCGCACCGCCTCGCTCTCGGGCAGGATGTTCGGATTGACCCAGGTCGCTTTCAGCCGCTCGGCTTCGCGGGCGATGGCCTCGCGCTTGGCCTCGAACCGCGCCCAGCGTTTGTCGTCGACCAGGCCCAGTCGGCGGCCGATCTCGGTCAGCCTGAGGTCGGCGTTGTCCTCGCGCAAGGAGAGGCGATATTCCGCCCGGCTGGTGAACATGCGATAGGGCTCGGCGACGCCGCGGGTGATCAGGTCGTCGACCAGCACGCCGAGATAGGCCTCGTCCCGGCGCGGCCACCAGGGCTCCTTGTCCTGCACATAGAGGCCGGCGTTGAGGCCGGCCAGCAGACCCTGGGCCGCCGCTTCTTCATAGCCGGTGGTGCCGTTGATCTGGCCGGCGAAGAACAGGCCGGCGATGGCCTGGGTCTCCAGGCTGGGCTTCAGCCCGCGCGGGTCGTAGTAATCGTATTCGATGGCGTAGCCCGGGCGCAGGATATGGGCATTTTCCAGGCCGCGGATGGAGCGGACCAGGTCGAGCTGGACGTCGAACGGCAGCGAGGTGGAAATGCCGTTCGGGTAGATCTCGTGGGTAGTCAGACCTTCGGGTTCCAGGAAGATCTGGTGCGAGGCCTTGTCGGCGAAGCGATGGATCTTGTCCTCGATCGACGGGCAGTAGCGCGGCCCCACCCCTTCGATCACCCCAGTGTACATGGGCGAGCGGTCGAGCCCGGCGCGGATGATCTCGTGGGTGCGCGCGTTGGTATTGGCGATCCAGCACGGCAACTGCTGCGGATGCATGACCCGGCTGCCAAGGAAGGAGAACACCGGCTCCGGGTCGTCGCCCGGCTGCACCTGCAGCACCGAGAAATCGATGCTGCGGGCATCCAAGCGCGGCGGCGTGCCGGTCTTCAGCCGGCCGGCCGGCAGCTTCAGTTCGCGCAGGCGAGCGGCCAGGCTGACCGCAGGCGGGTCGCCCATGCGCCCGGCCTGGAAGTTCTCCAGGCCGATGTGGACCAGGCCGGCGAGGAAGGTGCCGGCGGTGAGCACCACGGCGCGGGCGCGGAAGACGATGCCAAGCTGGGTCTTCACCCCGACCACGCGGTCGCCCTCGAGCAGGAGGTCATCGACCGCCTGCTGGAACAGGGTAAGGTTGGCCTGGTTCTCCAGCCGGCCGCGAATAGCCTGCTTGTAGAGGACGCGGTCGGCCTGGGCACGGGTGGCGCGCACGGCCGGGCCTTTCGAGGAATTCAGGGTGCGGAACTGGATGCCGGCCTCGTCGGTGGCGATGGCCATAGCGCCGCCTAGGGCGTCGACTTCCTTGACCAGATGGCCCTTGCCGATGCCGCCGATCGAGGGGTTGCACGACATGGCGCCCAGGGTTTCGATGTTGTGCGTGAGCAGCAGGGTCTTGACGCCCATGCGCGCGCAGGCGAGCGCCGCCTCGGTGCCGGCATGGCCGCCACCCACCACGATCACCTCGAATTTATCCGGGAAAATCATCCGCTTACTGCGTTTTCAAAGCCAAAAGGCCGCCCATGATACGGCAAAGGCCCCGTGGTTTCACGTGAAACTTGCCCGGTCCAGCTCAGTCGCCGAGCGGCTCGGGGTGATGCAACAGATAGCCTTGGGCGTAATCGGCGCCCATGCCGAGCAAGCTGTCCATCGCCTGCTGGTCGACGACATGCTCCGCCACTACCTTGAGGCCCATCTGTTTGGCGATCCGGCAGCTCGATTCGACGATGACGAAATCGAGCGGGTCCGTCGTCATGTCCGCGACGAAACTGCCGTCGATTTTGATTAGGCTGACCGGCAAACTCTTCAGATAGGCGAACGAGGCCATGCCGCTGCCGAAGTCGTCCAGCGCCACCTCGCAGCCCATGCCGCGCAGAATCTGGATGAAGCGCGTGGCCTTGGCCAGATTGGAGACGGCCGCCGTTTCGGTGATCTCGAAACCGATCCGGTCCGACTGGATGCCCACCGCGTTGATCTGATCCACCACATACGCCAGAAAGGCCTTGTCGACCATGCTTTGCGCCGAAATATTCACCATCAAGGTCGCGCAGACATCACCGGCATGGCTGGCAAGCCAGCGGAGGGTTTCGCGTACCACCCAGCGGTCCAGGGCCTGGATCAGGCCGTAGCGCTCGGCGGCCGGGATGAAGGCCATGGGTGGGATCAGTCGGCCGGTCTCGTCGCGCATACGCACCAACACCTCGCACAGAGCCGCGCCGGCTTGCGGATCGTTGACCGGCAGGATGTTCTGGAAGTGCAGCTCGAAGCGCTCGTCCTTGAGCGCCTGGCTCAGTTTCGGCAACCACTGCATCTCGCCTTGGCGCTGAAGGGTTTCCTTGTCGTTCGCCTGGTAGATCCAGATCCGATTGCGCCCCCCCTCCTTGGCCAGGTAGCAAGCCGAATCCGCCGCACTGAGAATCTCGGTCATGTCGCGGCTGTCCTGGGTGATTTCGGCCAAACCGATGCTGGCGCCGATATGAAACAGCTTGTCTTGCCAGGCAAACCGGAAACCATTCAGATCCGTGCGCAGCGCCTCGGCGATCTCGAGCGCCTTGGCCACCGGGCAACTGGCGAGCAGCAGACCGAATTCGTCGCCGCCCAGGCGCGCCACGGTGTCGCCGCTGCGGACATGGCGCGGCATGAGCAAGGCCGCCTGTTTGAGCAGTTCATCGCCGGCGATATGGCCGCAGGTGTCGTTGACCACCTTGAATTGATCGAGATCGACATAGAGCAGGACATGGTGACTGTCGCGCAGGCGGGCATCCTGGATCAGCTCGGTCAGCTGCCGCTCGAACACCAGCCGGCTGGCCAGCCCGGTCAGGCCGTCGTGGCTGGCCGCCCAGGACAGCTGATCGGCCACCGCCAGCGCCTGCTCCTTCTGTTCGGCCAGTTCGGCCTCGCTGCGTCGGGAGCGGCGAATCACCGCGCGGGCGATGAAGAAGCTGGACAACACCCCCAGCAGCGCCAAGCTCAGCATAAAGACCAGGGCCCGACGGTATTCCGCCTGCGCTTCGACCAGCGCTTGGCGGCTGGCCTCGCGCTGCATTTCGATCAGGCTGTTGAGTTGGGCCAGGATGCGGGCCTCCATCGGCCGCACCTGGCGCAGCAGCATCTGAACGGCCTCGGCCTGATGGCCGGCCTGGGTCAAGTTCAGCACCTGCTCGTGCAGGCCCTCATCATCCCGCACCAGCTGTCGGGCCTTCTCCCAGACCTTCCGCTCGCCCTCGCTCATGCCGGCCCGGATCAGCGCATCGCGGGCCAGGATGAAATCGGCAGCGAGCTGGTTGAAGCGGAGAAACTCCTCGTCCCGCTCGAACGGGTCCGCCACCACCGCCATCTGCAGCAGGCTGTTGTAACGCTCGCGCGCCTGGCCACGCATCTGGTAGACGCTCTCCAGCTTGACGTTCTGCTGCTCGACGATGCCCTGCATGCGGTCCTTGATCGCCACCATCCGCGATAGGGCGCCGCCGATCAGCAGGGTCATCAGGACCAGCATGAGCACGAAGCCGGCCGCGATCACCCGCTGGGTGCTTAGCCGCTCGATCAAGGAAAGAAGCCGAATCATGGCCGCCATTGAACCGGTTTGCCCGGCATCTTGTCCACTCTCGGCTGCCAAGGTTTCACGTGAAACCCTCAGGCATGGCTATACAGCTTGTGATACAGCCCGCCGCTTTGCATCAGGCTGTCGTGGCTGCCCTCCTCCACCACCCGGCCGTTCTCGAAGACCAGGATGCGGTCGGCCTGGCGCACGGCCGACAGGCGGTGGGCGATGATCAGCGTGGTGCGGCCAGCCAGGAAGCCGGACAGGGCCTGGTGCAGGTGGCGCTCGGTCTCGGCGTCGAGCGCCGAGGTGGCCTCGTCCAGGATCACCACCTGGGGCGCTGTCAGCACCATGCGGGCGATGGCCAGGCGCTGGCGCTGGCCGCCGGACAGGCGCACGCCCTGGCGGCCGACCACGGTGTCCAGACCCTGAGGCATGTCGGCCACGAATTCCTTCAGCTGGGCGATCGCCAGGGCCTGCCACAGTTCGGCCTCGCTCCGCTCCCGGCCCATGCTCAGGTTGGCCCGCACCGTGTCGTTGAACAGCACCGGGTGCTGCAAGACCACGCCGACGTGCTCGCGCACCTGGTCCCAGCCGATCTCGGACACCGGCACCCCGCCGTAGCGCACCGTGCCGCCCTGCGCCGGGTAGAGCCCGAGCAGCACCTGGACCAGGGTCGACTTGCCGCCGCCCGAGGCGCCGACCAGGGCGACCTTCTCGCCGGGCCGGATATCGAGGTCGACCTGATCGAGCACCGGCTCGCCGTCGGCATAGGCGAAGCTCAGGTCTTCCAGGGTGACGCCGACAGTTTGTTGACCGGCAAAGGGATCGGCCCGGGCCGGCCATTCCTGGGCGAGCTTGAGCTCGAGCAGGCCGTTGATCCGGCCCAGGGCGGCATTGGCGGCATACCAGGCGTACTGGATGTTGATCACCTCCTGCACCGGCGACATCATGAACCAGAGGTAGCCGAACACCGCCATCATCTCGCCGATGGTCAGGTTGGAGTAGACCACCATGAACATGGCCAGGGCGCGGAAGCTGTCGAAGCCGACCAGGAAGACGAAGAAGGAGGCGCGGTTCATCGCATCCGACTTCCAGGCGAAGGCGGCGGCATGGCGGCGGATGTCGCCGGCGTAGTCGGCCACCCGCGCCAGGTAGTGGCGTTCGCGGTTCATCGCCCGGATCTGGTGCAGGGCGTCCAGGGTCTCGGCCAAGGCCGCCTGGAACAGTTCGAAGGCGCTGTTCTCCCGCTTCTTCAGCTCTTTCACCCGCTTGCCCAGCTTGGTCGAGAACAGGATCACCACGGGGTTGAGCAGCAGGATGAACAGCGCCAGCTGCCAGTGCATCCAGAGCAGCACCGCCGACACCCCGATCAGGATCAGGACCGAGACCAGGAAGCCGGAGATCGAGGCGCCGATGAAGCTGTCGATGGCGTTGAGATCGGTGACGAAGCGCGAGGTCACCGCCCCGCTGCCCAGGGTCTCGTATTCCGACAGGGCGATCTTCGACAGCCGCTCGAGCATGCGCCGGCGGATGCCGTAGACCACGTCCTTGGCCATCAGCGAGAAGGTCCGGCTCTGCCAGATGTTGAACAGCACCGCCAGCATCCGCAGCAGGGCGGTGAGCGCCAAAGCGGCCAGAATGAACAGCGTCGGGCCATGCCAGGCCGGCGGGAACCAGGGCCCGACGGTGGCGATGAAAGCGCCCGGTTGCTTGAGCAGCACCTCGTCGACCAGCAAAGGCAGGATCAAAGGCAGCGGCACCGCCCAGATCGCGGCGAATACCGCGATCAGATTGCCCTTGACCAGGGTCCGCCGATGTCGTCGCAGCTCCTGCAGGATGTCGCGCCAAGTCAAAGGGGTTGCCGCCATGGCCTTTATTTCCCGATGCAGAACTGGCTGAAGATGCGGCCGAGCAGATCGTCGGCAGTGAATTCGCCGGTGATCTCGTTGAGCGCCTCCTGGGCCAGGCGCAACTCCTCGGCGAACAGCTCCAGCCGCTC
>JACAEC010000105.1 GCA_013389055.1 Hydrogenophilaceae bacterium | reverse complement strand
CTCCTCGATCTCGCCCAGCTCCTTCTGGATCGCCTTGACCTGCTCGTTCAGGTAGTACTCGCGCTGGCTCTTCTCCATCTGGCGCTTGACCCGGCCGCGGATGCGCTTCTCGACCTGAAGGATGTCGATCTCGGCTTCCATGAAGCCCATCAGATGATCGAGCCGGCTCTTGAGGTCGAACATCTCCAGAATGGCCTGCTTCTGCTCGAGCTTCAGCGGCAGGTGGGCGGCAATGGTGTCGGCCAGGCGGCCGCCGTCGTCGATACCGGCCAGCGAGGCCATGATCTCGGGCGGGATCTTCTTGTTCAGCTTCACGTAGTTGTCGAACTGGGCCAGCAGCGCGCGGCGCATGGCCTCGATCTCGGTGTCCTCCCAGCCCTCCTCGCCTTCGGCCAAGGGTTCGGCGGTACCGGTGAAATGGGTTTTCTCGTCGGCGAAGTCGCTGATGCGGACCCGTTGGTTGCCTTCGACCAGCACCTTGACCGTACCGTCCGGCAGCTTAAGCATCTGCAGCACGCTGGCCACCGCGCCGATCTGGTACATGTCATCGAAGCTGGGCTCGTCCTTGGCCGCCGATTTCTGGGCGACCAGCAGGATATGCTTGCCGGCCTCCATCGCCACTTCCAGGGCCTTGATCGATTTCGGGCGGCCGACGAAGAGGGGGATCACCATGTGAGGGAAGACCACCACGTCGCGCAGTGGCAGGAGCGGCAGGGTGACCGGACTGGTATAAAGGGCAGATTGGCTCATGGACGATCCTCAGCGGTTTTGCCGCAACATGACAACAATATGTATCTGGTGCCGCCGGCGCCTATTTCAAGCACCGGCGGACACGGATCGAAGGCAGCCCGGCTACTCTCAGGACGAGGCGACCTTGGGCTCCTTGGCAGCCTCTGAGTAGATGAGCAGGGGTTTGCCCTCGCCCGTGATGACTTTTTCGTCGACCACCACCTTGGACACGTTTTCCAGGCTGGGCAGGTCGAACATGATGTCGAGCAATGCGTGTTCGATGATCGAACGCAAACCGCGGGCACCCGTTTTGCGTTCCAGCGCGCGCTTGGCGATGGCGAGCAAGGCCTCGTCGCGGAACTCCAGCTCGACGCCTTCCATCTGGAACAGCTTCTGGAACTGCCGGGTCAGCGCGTTCTTGGGTTCCGTCAATATCTGGACCAGCGCCTGCTCGTCGAGTTCCTCCAGTGTGGCCAGAACCGGCAGGCGGCCGACGAATTCCGGGATCAGGCCGTACTTGATCAGGTCTTCCGGCTCGACATTGCGCAGGGTCTCGCCGACATTCTTGCGGTCGTCCTTGCTCTTGACCTCGACGCCGAAGCCGATGCCGGACTTCTCGGTGCGGTTGCGAATGACCTTGTCGAGACCGCTGAAGGCGCCGCCGCAGATGAACAGGATATTGGTGGTGTCGACCTGGATGTATTCCTGGTTCGGATGCTTGCGGCCACCCTGGGGCGGCACCGAGGCAGTGGTGCCCTCGATCAGCTTGAGCAGGGCCTGCTGCACGCCCTCGCCCGAGACGTCGCGGGTGATCGAGGGATTGTCGGACTTGCGCGAAATCTTGTCGATCTCGTCGATGTAGACGATGCCGGTGCGGGCCTTTTCCACATCGTAATCGCACTTCTGCAGCAGCTTCTGGATGATGTTCTCGACGTCCTCGCCGACATAGCCGGCCTCGGTCAGGGTGGTGGCGTCGGCGATCACGAAGGGGACATTGAGCAGGCGGGCCAAGGTCTGGGCCAGCAAGGTCTTGCCGGAGCCGGTGGGGCCGATCAGCAGGATGTTGCTCTTGGCCAGTTCCACCTCGTCGCCACCGGCCACCGGTTCACGCAGGCGCTTGTAGTGGTTGTAGACGGCCACGGCAAGGGCCTTTTTCGCCAGATCCTGGCCGATCACATACTGGTCCAGGGCTTGGCGCAGCTCTTTCGGGGTCGGCAGGCCGGATTCGCCTTCCTTGCCCTCCTTGGCGCCCAATATCTCTTCGCGGATGATGTCGTTGCACAGTTCCACGCACTCGTCGCAGATGAACACCGAGGGACCGGCGATCAATTTGCGCACTTCATGCTGGCTCTTGCCACAGAAGGAGCAGTACAGCAGTTTGTCGTTGCCTTGGTTGTCGGACATCGCGTTTTAATCCAGCCTCGAAATACTTGAATAATTAAGTCAAGTTTATGCGGCTTGACTGCGGTTGGCTAGTACCTTGTCGACCAAGCCGTAGTTCACGGCCTCGTCGGCACCCATGAAGAAGTCCCGGTCGGTATCGCGCTCGATCGTCTCCAGCGGCTGGCCGGTATGCTTGGCCAGCATGTCGTTCAACCGGCTGCGCAGATACAGGATCTCCTTGGCGTGGATCTCGATATCCGAGGCCTGGCCCTGGAAGCCGCCCAGGGGCTGATGGATCATGACCCGCGAGTTGGGCAGGGCGAAGCGCTTGTTCTTGGCGCCGGCGGCCAGCAGGAAGGCGCCCATGCTGGCGGCTTGGCCGATGCATAGGGTGGAGACGTCGGGCTTGATGAACTGCATGGTGTCGTAGATGCCCATGCCGGCCGTGACCGAGCCGCCGGGGGAGTTGATGTAGAAGAAGATGTCCTTGTCCGGGTTTTCCGACTCCAGGAACAGCAGTTGGGCCACCACGAGGTTGGCGGTGGCATCGTTCACCGGGCCGACCAGAAAGACCACCCGCTCCTTGAGCAGACGGGAATAGATATCGTAGGCGCGTTCACCGCGGCCGCTTTGTTCGATGACCATCGGGATGTACCCGAGGCCGGACGGCTCCTGAGTCCACTGGCTCATTAGGCTTTCCCCATCAAGGTTTCCATGCTCATCGCTTCGTCGGTCACCTGTGCCCGCTCCATGACCCAATTCACGATGTTTTCTTCCAGCACCAGGGACTGGGCTTCACGCAAACGCTCTGGCGTTTCATAGTACCACGCGACCACCTCGGCCGGCCGCTCATAACTCTGGGCAAACTCCTCGACCATCGCCTTGACCTGTGCTTCCGCTGCAACAATGTTGTGGGCGCGTGCCAACTCGTTGAGCAGCAGGCTGATGGCGACCCGGCGCTGGGCCTGGGTCTCGAACACCTCATCGCTCAGCTTGATGTCCTCGGCCTTCATGCCGCGGGCCTTGAGGTCGCTGACGGCGCGCTCGAGCATGGTCCGGCGCTCCAGGGCGATCAGTCCCTTGGGCACGTCGAACGGCATGGCCTTGATCAGGCCGTCCATCACCTGCTCCTTGACCCGGCTCATGATCCGGCGCTTGGCTTCGCGCGTGAGGTTGTCGGCGATATCCTGGCGCAGCTTGGCCACGCCGCCTTCATGAATGCCCATGCTCAGGGCGAAGGCATCGTCGACCTCGGGCAGCACCGGCTCGTGCACCGATTTCACCGTGGCCTCGAAGGTGGCGGTCTTGCCCGCCACGTCCTTGCCGAAATAGTCGGCCGGGAAGCTGACGTCGAACTGTTTGGTCTCGCCAGCCTTCATGCCTTCCAGAGCGCCCTCGAACTCCTTGAGGGTGCGGCCCTGGCCCAGGACCACCGGCATGTCCTTGCCCTCGCCGCCCGGAAACACCGCGCCGTCGATGCGGCCGACATAGTCGACGTGGACCCGGTCACCGGCTCGAGCGGCACGATCCACCGACTGATAGTGCAGGCGCTGTTTGCGCAGCACCTCGATAGTGCGGTCGATGTCGGCATCGGTGACCTCGGCCACCGGGCGGGTCACCTGGATCTGGCCGACGTCGCCCAGCTTGATTTCGGGGAAGACTTCGAAGGTGGCCTTGAACGACAGCTCGGCCGCATCGGCCTCGGCGTTGGCCATTTCGAAATTGGGGTAGCCGGCGACCTTGATCTCCTGCTCGCGGACGCTGTCGAAGAAGCGCTTTTGCAGGGCCTCGCCCAAGACGTCGCCGCGCACCTCGGCGCCATAACGCTGTTGGACCATCTTCATCGGGGCCTTGCCAGGACGGAAGCCGGCCATCTTCACCGAGCGGGAAAGGCGCTGCAGGCGCTTGGCCACTTCGGCTTCGATCTCGGCCGTGGGCAGGTTCAGGGTCAGGCGGCGCTCCAGGCCGGCCAAGGTTTCAACTGTGGTTTGCATCTTGTTTCCTTGTCGAGCAAAGACTATGCGGCAATCGCGCTCGCCGGGCTTGTAACAGCCTTCGGCTTGAGCTGCTCTTGTCGCGGTAACAGACTGATAAAAATCAGGAATTCCGAACCTGCTTGTTCACTGCCAGCAGGGTTAAGACAGCGGTTCCGAGTCTTCCCATACAAGCGCGGAGGATACCATGAAAGCCGGGCCTGATTGGCCCTGCGGCGGCCTGGGTATTGAAGATCAGGCCAGCGTCACGGCGGTGCCGGCCAAGGCGACCTGACCGTCCTCGTGGGGCTGGACCCCGCTGACGCCGATGGCCCCGATGATGCTGCCATCCAAAACGACCGGCAGGCCGCCTTCCGCCGGCACGACACCGGGCAGACCGAGCACACCCAGGCGGCCACCCGTGAGGGCCTCGGACCAGGCGCGGGTCGGTCGCTTGAAGGCCACCGCGGCCTGCGCCTTGGCGATGGCGATGTCCACGCTGCCGTGTTGCGCCCCGTCCAGCCGTGACAGGCACAGGGGATGGCCGCCGTCGTCGACTACGGCGATCACCACCGGCCACTGGTGTTTCAGGGCTTCGGATTCTGCCGCCGCCAGGATTTTCTTGGCGGCGGCCAGGGTGAGCACGGCCTTTTGTCTGATCAGGTTTTCGGGCATCACCCACTCCATCAGGTCCGCTGTTGTATTCGTCTGGTGCGGAAGGGGGGACTCGAACCCCCACACCTTGCGGCGCTGGAACCTAAATCCAGTGCGTCTACCAATTCCGCCACTTCCGCACAAAGCGCGTAAGTGTAATATACCCCCCGCCCCGCTGTCAGGCGCGACCTGACGCCATTTCCGCACAAGGCCCTCTTCGACGATGACTGCTGCACCGACGCCACGCCCTACCTTGGTCAATGTCGGCCATTATGAGAATTTCCCCGTCGCTTCGATCTTCCTGCCCCGGCGTCTGCGCCGGCCGATCCGGGCCATCTATCGCTTCGCCCGCGCTGCCGATGACATCGCCGACGAGGGCGATGCCGCACCGGAAATCCGCTTAGCCAGGCTGGAGGCCTTTCGTGAACAGCTTCATGCCTTGGAGCGAGGCGAGGCGGCAGCGATGCCGATCTTCGCCGAGTTGGGCGAAGTCATCCGTCAGCACGGCCTGCCCTATGGGCTGTTCCATGACCTGCTCGACGCCTTCGCCCAGGACTGCACGAAGACCCGCTATGCCGATTTCGGCGAGGTCATGGCCTATTGCCGCAAGTCGGCCAATCCCATCGGCCGGCTGCTGCTCAAGCTCTACGGCGCCGATGCCCCGCGCAACCAAGCCTATTCCGACGGCATTTGCGCGGCCTTGCAAATCATCAACTTCCTGCAGGATGTTGCAGTGGATTGGCGGAAAAACCGCATCTATTTTCCGCAGGACGAGATGGCCCGTTTCGGCATCAGCGAGCGCCAGATCGCCGAAGGCCGCACCGATGGTTTGTGGCAGGTCTTCATGCGCGAACAGATCGCGCGGGCGCGCAAATTGCTGGCCGCCGGCGCCCCGCTCGGCCGCTTGCTCAAGGGCCGCATCGGCTTCGAGATGCGACTGATCATCCTCGGCGGCGAGCGCATCCTGTATAAACTGCATCGCAGCCACGGCGACATGTTCAGCCAGCGCCCGACCTTGGGGTTCAGCGACTGGCTCTACATGCTGTGGCGTGCCTTAAGAAAGAAATAGATACGGATGGACGTGCATCGATATTGCCAGGACAAGGCCGCCGCCAGCGGCTCCAGTTTCTACTACAGCTTCCGCTTCCTACCGCAGGAGCGGCGCCGGGCAATCACCGCTTTTTACGCCTTCTGCCGGGAAGTCGACGACGTCGCCGACGAATGCCAGGAATCGGCGCTCGCCCGGGCCAAGCTCGACTGGTGGCGCGGCGAGGTCGAGCGGCTCTATGCCGGTCAGCCCGGACACCCGGTCACCCAGGCCCTGCAAGCGGCGGTGGCTGCCTACGGCCTGCCCAAAGAGGCCTTCATCGAGATCCTCGACGGCATGGAGATGGACATCCACCAGCATCGCTATCCCGATTTCCGGTCGCTGCGCCTTTATTGCCATAGGGTGGCCGGGGTGGTCGGCGAGGTGGCCGCGCAAATCTTCGGCTACCGGGAACGCGCCACCCAGAAATATGCCGGCCTGTTGGGACTTGCGTTTCAACTGACCAACATCATCCGCGATGTGGGCGAGGATGCCCGGCGTGGCCGCATCTACCTGCCCCAGGACGAGCTGGCCCGCTTCGGCGTGACCGAGGCCGACATCCTCCAGGGCCGGGAGACTTCAGCCTTCCGCCAGTTGATGGAATTCCAGTACCAACGCGCCGAGGACTTCTACCGGCAGGCCCTGGCCGCCCTGCCCGCGGCCGATCGCAAGGCGCAACGGCCCGGCCTGATCATGGCCGCCATCTACCGCAGCCTGTTGGAAGAAATCCGCCGCGACGGCTACCCGGTGTTGCGCTGCCGGATCGCGCTGACCCCGCTGCGCAAACTGTGGATCGCTTGGCGCACCTGGATACGGGGGTGAAGCCGACAGCGCGCATCGCCATCGTCGGCGGCGGCTGGGCCGGCCTCGCCTGTGCCGTGGAGTTGGCCGCGCACGGCCAGGCGGTCAGCCTGTTCGAGGCGGCCAAGCAATTGGGCGGCCGCGCCCGCCGGGTCGAGTGGCAGGGGCTGGCTATCGACAACGGCCAGCACCTCCTGATCGGCGCCTACCATGAGACCCTGCGGCTGCTCCGACTGCTGAGCAGCGATGCCCTGCTGGAGCGGCGCCCGCTGGAATTCGACCAGCCGCCCCGCTTTCGCTTGGTCCTGCCCAAGTTGCCGGCGCCCTGGCATGTCGCCATCGGCCTGGCTGGTGCCCGAGGCCTCTCTTGGCGGGACAAGCTGGCTGCGGCCCGTTTCATCCATGCCCTGAAACGGCAGGACTACCGCCTGCCGGCCGATGGCCCGGTCAGGGCCTTGTTGGACCGGTATGGTCAGACCGAGGCCCTGCGCCGCCACCTTTGGGAGCCGATTTGCCTAGCCGCCCTCAATACGCCCATGGCTGCGGCCTCGGCCCAGGTCTTCTGCCATGTCCTGCGCGACAGCCTGGGCGGCGGCCGGGCCGACAGCGACCTGCTGCTGCCGCGGGCCGATCTGGGGCGCATCTTCCCCGATGCCGCGGCGGCCTATCTGCAAGCCCAGGGCAGCCAGGTCCGGATCGAGGCCAGGATCGACGGCATCGAACAGCATGGCCAAGGCTTTCGTTTGACCGGCCAGACTGAGGTCTTCAGTCATGTCGTCTGCGCCACCCATCCGGCACAATTGCCCGGCCTGTTGGCGGCCTTGCCCGAGCTCGAGCCGGTGACGCGCTTGCTTGCCGACTATGCCTACCAACCGATCGAGACCCTGTGGCTGCGCTTCGCCGAACCCCTGCCGTGCGCTCGACCGATGTTGGGCCTCGACGACGGTCCCGGCCAATGGCTGTTCGAGCGCGCCGACCTGGCATCGGGGCTGGCCAGCGTGGTGATCAGCGCCGAGGGGCCGCATCTTGAGATGAGCAAGCCGGCCCTGCTCGAGGCCGTGCTTGGCCAGTTGCGCCAGGCCCTGGGACCCTTGCCCGCCCTGCGCGATCACCTGAGCATCGTGGAAAAACGCGCCACCTTCGCCGCCACGCCCGCTATGCGGCGGCCGGGCAATGCCACTGCACTTCCCGGTCTTTACCTGGCCGGCGACCACACCCAAAGCGACTACCCTGCCACCTTGGAAGGCGCCGTGCGCAGCGGGGTCGCCTGCGCCCGGCTGATCCTGGCCGAAGCCGAAACACTCCGCTAACAGCTTGTTGCGGCCTGAAACCCCTGCGTCAGGGGCCTGAGCCTAGAGTGAGGTCGTCCACCCACCCCGCAAGGAGATGACCATGAACAAGCCCCTGATCGGCCTCAGCCTGATGGTTCTCAGCAGCCTGGCCATTGCCAACCAACCGCCCCAGGTCGACGACCGCGCCCAGGTCCGCCAGCAGATGCTGGAGAAGATCCGCGCGATCGAATCCCATAGTCACCACAGCCGCATCCGAATCCTGCAAGAGGCCGAACGCTGCGTTCAGGCGGCCAAGACGCCGCAGGACTATCGCGCCTGTGAACAAATGGAACAGCAATCCCGCGAACAACTGCGGGAAGAGTTGCGGCCGCGTCGCCAGGCGTTGCGCGATGAAGTACGGCAGTTGCGCCAGCCAGCAGCGCAGACCATAAAACCATGACAGGAGCGGGGTTGGTGGCGGCTGTTGGCCCGGCCACCGACCTTGTTATACTGCCGGCCTCTTAGAGCCTATTTCAGTAGGAATCATATCCCGCGCCGGTCAGAGGCGGGATGCAGTGCAAGGCGCGGGTTGCGCCGTGCAGTAATCTGCACAAGCAGACCGCAACGCGGCAATGCGCCCGCCTCTGACCGGCCCTCCGGGTTGAGACCAGGATCGGATGGATGCAAGGCGCGTCGCGCAGCGAATGGTCGTTCCATTCGCAAGCGGCGCAACGAAGCAGACGCCGATCCTGGTCTCAACGCGGGGCATGATTCCTACTGAAATAGGCTCTAAGAGGCCGGCAGTATAACAAGGTCGGTGG
>JACAEC010000046.1 GCA_013389055.1 Hydrogenophilaceae bacterium | reverse complement strand
GCGTCCGCCCCCTGCCGGGTGGTTTGGGGTGAGCGCACACTGACCACGTAATGGCCCTGGCTCGCGCGGCTGATCAGCGCATGCGCCCGCTCGGGATGGGCCTGGGCCAACTCGTTGGCGAAGACGCCGGACACCCGCCGTGCCCAGGCCGCATCCGGCAGGAGATACACCGCGGCGCCCGGCTTGACCGCGAACGGGGCGAGGCCGCGCGCCTGGGCCATGTCCTCGGCATAACCCAAACGCAGTGCCTGGAATTCCGCCGCGTCGTCGATGAAGGCGAAGGGTTCGCCATAGGCATGCAGGCGCCGGTACAACTCATCCGGCGGGAAGTGCAGGTCGGCCACGGTCTCGCCGTAGGCGTTGTAGTTGATGCACTCGCCCAGCTCGCGCAATTGCGCCAGCCGCGCCGCATCCAGATCGAGCGGCGCCGCCGCGCGGCGGGCGCTGTCCGGCATGCCGTCGCCGAAGGCGGCGACCACGGCCCAGATGCGTTGCGCACCCGCGAGGAAACGATCGACGATCAGGCTGCTGCAGATGTCGGCGGCAAGATCGATGTGCGGCTCGAAGTTGGGATGCACCGGCAGTTCGCCGGGGTTGTGGTGGTCGAACCAGCGGACTTGGACGCCCTGCGCCAGCAGGCGATCGAGGGCCGCGCGGTTGCGGGCCACGGCGATGTCGAGCGCGGTGACCCGGTCGCCGACCACCGCCGGCACCCGTTCGAGCAGGCCGATGTCGCGCTTGACCCCGGTGATGAGCACACTGTCGGCCGGCTCGGCCAGGCGCAATTGCAGCAGGGCGCAAATCCCGTCCGCATCGCCGTTGAAGGCATCGTATAACATGCTGCTTGGAACCTTCCGAACTCTCACTGTGAACGCTGAATTCGCAACCATGCTTCGTCGCCACGGCCTGCTGCTGTTCCTGCTGGCCTATGCGGCCTTGATCCTCTACGGCAGCCTGCACCCCTTCGGCCCCTGGCGGCCGCCGGCCGACTGGTCGCCGGCCTTCCTGGTCGCCGCGTTGCCGCGCTTCATCACCCGCACCGACCTGACCACCAACCTCTTGGCCTACGCCCCGCTCGGCTACGCCCTGGCCCTGGAATTCTCCCGCACTCGCAGCCGGCGGCACAGCCTGTTGCTGGCCAGCCTGCTCTGCCTGGGCTACAGCTTCCTCTTGGAAAACCTGCAAACCCTGCTGCCCAACCGCAATGCCTCCAACCTGGACATCGCCATCAACAGCCTCGGCGGCTGGTGCGGCGCCCTGCTCGCGCGCCAGCACCGCCGCTGGCTGGCCTGGCTGGACGTGCTCTACCGCTGGCGCGAGCGCTGGTTCCTGCCGGGGGCGGCCAGCAATACCGGCCTCGTGCTACTGGCGCTCTGGCCGCTGGCCCAGTTCAGCCTGATGCCCTTCCCGGCCATGGGCTGGGTGGAACTGTATCTGCGCCCGATCGAGGCCGGCCTCGCCACCAAACTGAACTGGCCCTGGCTGCTGGCGATCTTTTTGGAGATGGCGGTGCTCGGCAGCTTCGCCGCCGCCCTGCTGCGGCCGGGCCGCTATGCCGGGCCGCTGGCCCTGCTGTTCGTCAGCGCCTTCGCCATGAAGGTGGTCATCGCCGTGCTGCTGCTGCGCTTCGGCGTGCTCGGCGGCGTGCTTTCGCTGGAGACCCTGGGCGGTTTCGTCGCCACTTACTGGTTTCTGCTGCTGCCGCCGGCCGCGCGCCAGCGCCTGGTCACCGCCGCTGCGCTCCTGGGCAGCGTGGTGCTGCTGCGGCTGACCCTGGCCAAGTACCTGCTGCTGCCCGCCTCCAACCCCTTCAACATCGTCGGCCTGGCCGACCTGACCGCCTCGCTCTGGCCTTATCTGGCCCTGGCCACCCTGTTCGCCCTGGCCTGGCGCCGCGATCAGGCCTGAGCCGCCGCCTCGACCCGGGCGAGTTCCTGCTCCAGCCGGCGCACCAGGCAGTGGGTGCTTTGCTTGCCGCTGTCGATCACCACGTCGGCCACTTCCAGGTAGAGGGGGTGGCGCTGGGCATAGAGGGCTTCGAGCCGGGCCAGGGGGTCTTCGGTCTGCAAGAGCGGCCGGTTGCGGTCGTTCCGGGTGCGCAGGTAGAGCTCCTGCGGGTTGCAGTGCAGATAGACCACGATGCCGCGCGCTTTCAAATGTTCACGGTTGACCGGGTCGAGCACGGCGCCGCCGCCGGTGGCGAGAACGATGCCGGGCCGCTGGGTCAGCTCGTCGATCATGGCCGACTCGCGTTTCCTGAAGCCGGCCTCGCCCTCGATCTCGAAAATGGTAGGGATGGAGACGCCGCAGCGGGCGACGATCTCATAGTCGGAATCGACGAACTCCAGCTCCCGGTGCCGGGAGATCAAGCGGCCGATGGTGGTCTTGCCGGCGCCCATGAGGCCGACCAGGAAGATGCTGCCGGTGCTGCCCGCCGGCTTGGCATGCACCGGAATCTCGTCCGACGCCGGAGTGTCATTACAGTTCATGGGGGGATTTTACCCGCGCTGGTGCCGAATGAGCCTGGCCACTGCGGCCTTGAGATCGGGGTCGTCCGGATTGGCCTCCAGTTCTTCCCAGGCCTGCACGGCCTTTTGCCCCATGCCTGGCTTTTCCGGGCGGCTGGGTTGGGCCCAATCGGCCCGCAGCTTGACCTTGAGTTCGGTCACCGGCTGCTTGGCCCCGGCCAAAGCGCGGGTGACCGTGGCAGCTTGGGCCCGCAGGCGGGCTGCCGCCGCGCCATTGCCGCAATAGACCACGGCGATGCCGCCCTGGATGGTCGCTACCTGGCAGGCACGGGCCAGTTGGGGACCGACCGCCCGGGCGAACAGGCGGTTGAGTTCCCGCAAGCGTTCGGCCTCGGGCAGCAAGGCGGCCAGGCTGCTGTTTTCCTTGAGCAGGCCGCGCAGACGGACGGGTTGGGCGGGGTAGCGGGGCATTTTGGCGTAATCGGGGCGTAAGCTGCGCTATGGTAACATTGGCCGGTTTTCCAATGCCCAAAGCCGTTTCCCCTCGATGATTCCCAATCTGCTCAAAAAGATTTTCGGCAGCCGCAACGAGCGCCTGCTCAAGCAGTACCGTGCCACCGTGGCCAAGGTCAATGCCCTGGAGCCGGAGTTCGAGCGCCTCTCCGATGCCGAACTGGCCGCCAAGACCGAGGAATTCAAGCGGCGCTATCAAGAGGGGGCCAGTCTGGACCACCTGCTGCCCGAGGCCTTCGCCACAGTGCGCGAGGCGGCCAAGCGGGTGCACGGCATGCGCCACTACGACGTCCAGCTGATTGGCGGCATGACCCTGCACAACGGCAAGATCGCCGAGATGCGCACCGGCGAGGGCAAAACCCTGATGGCCACCCTGCCGGCCTACCTGAACGCCCTGACCGGCCAGGGCGTGCACATCGTGACCGTGAACGACTACCTGGCCAGCCGCGATGCCGACTGGATGGGCCGCATCTACCGCTTCCTCGGCCTCACCGTCGGGGTGAACCTGCCGCAGATGTCGCACGAGGCCAAACAGGCCGCCTATGCCGCCGACATCACCTACGGCACCAACAACGAATTCGGCTTCGACTACCTGCGCGACAACATGGTCTATCAGCCGTCGCAGCGGGTGCAGCGCAGCCTGAACTACGGCATCGTCGACGAGGTGGACTCGATCCTGATCGACGAGGCGCGCACGCCCCTGATCATCTCCGGCCAGGCCGACGACAACGTCGCCCTCTACCAGCAGTGCAACCAGATCCCCGCCCGGCTGACCCGGCAGGAGAAGGAATACAAGGAAGGCGAGACCGGCCCCCTGGGCGACTACATCGTCGACGAGAAGGCGCACACGGTGCTGCTGACCGAGCAGGGCCACGAGAAGGTCGAGCAGGTGCTGACCGACATCGGCCTGCTGCCGGCCGGCGGCAGCCTCTACGACGCCGCCAACATCACCCTGATGCACCACGTCTATGCCGCCCTGCGCGCCCATGTGCTGTACCACAAGGACCAGCACTACGTGGTGCAGAACGGCGAGGTGGTGATCGTCGACGAGTTCACCGGCCGCCTGATGTCGGGCCGCCGCTGGTCGGACGGGCAGCACCAGGCCGTCGAAGCAAACGAACGCGTAAAGATCGAACG
>JACAEC010000212.1 GCA_013389055.1 Hydrogenophilaceae bacterium | reverse complement strand
GTTCCGCACGCGCTTTCTGCAAAGTCGCCTTGGCCTGATCGAGGGCAGTCTGGAACGGACGCTTGTCGATGGTGAAGAGCAGGTCGCCCTCCTTCACCATCTGGCCATCCTTGAAATGAATGCTTTCCAGATAGCCGGAGACACGTGCCCGGACCTCGACCGAATCGACGGCAACAAAGCGGCCGACATATTCATCAAAATCGGTGATGGTTCGTTGGGTCGGTGCGGCCACCGTGACCGCTGGCGGAGGTGGCGCCGATTGCTGCTGTTGCTGTTGCTGCTGACCGCAGCCCGCGAGACCCACAATCGCAACAAACACCGCAGCAGCGCCGGCGGACCGCCAATACTTTCGTCTGATCATTTATAGCTCGAACTCGGCCTAGTCCCCATCGCGACAGATAGGAACGCGTGATTTAGACTTCAAATATCGCCCAGCGCCCCGCCTCATATTGAGGCTGGCAACGATTGTCTATGCCTTACAGTTGGTTAGTCCGAATTTTGGACGACCGCCGAGACCCGCTTTTCGCCACGAAAAGCGCGAAACCAGTTGCGTCCCAGCAACACAAGGACCAGCGCGCCATAGATCAGGCCGCCAATCACAGCGAGGGTCACCAAAGTGGCTTCGTCGTGAAGCGCCGGCAGGTTGCGATAGAGCGCTGTCGCGGCACGCGCTAACAGAAACAGCAACAGGCCGAACACACAGCCGATCGCTGTGAGAAGCAGGACCGAACGCCTGAGCCTTCCGTCTGCCGCGGCGATACCGGCGCGCGAAGCAAAAAATGCGACCAGACCGAGATTGACCCATGCGCCGATTGCGGTTGCGATGGCCAGACCAACCTGCGCCAACGGTCCCATCAAAGCAATCTTGATCAGGATGTTGACCGCAACTGCGATCAGCGATGCCTTAACCGGCGTGGCCGTGTCGCCTCGGGCAAAAAACGGCGCCGTCATGCTGCGAATTAGCACATAGGGAATGAGCCCAATTGCATAGGCCGCGAGTGTCGCACCGGCTGCGAGCGCATCATCTGCGGTGAACCTCCCGCGCAGGAACAGCGCACGCATGATCAGGTCGGGTATCAGCAGGAAAGCGACGAGACACGGTATGGTGAGCAGAAGGGTCAGCTCGATCGCGCGGTTT
>JACAEC010000072.1 GCA_013389055.1 Hydrogenophilaceae bacterium | reverse complement strand
TTTCACTCGTTGTGGTTCCGGCCGGGTGCTGACGCACCCTTAACAGCCGCTTCACGGCTGTTAGCCTACGCCGCAACTCCTTTCACTCGTTGTCGCCGTCAAGCAGGCCGCCGAGGCGACCCATCACCGAGCCCTCGCCCACTTGGCGGCCACCTGCAGCCGGTGCTGCCGCGAGGATGCGATTGGCCAGGCGCGACAAGGGCAAGGTCTGCAGCCAGACCTTGCCGGGGCCGGTCAAACGGGTAAAGAACAGACCCTCGCCGCCGAACAAGGCGGTCTTGATCTTGCCGACATACTGGATATCGAAATCAACGCTAGGCTGCAGCGCCGCCACACAGCCGGTATCGACCCGAATGGTCTCGCCCGGCGCCAGATCGCGCTCGGCCAGCGTACCGCCGGCATGGATGAAGGCCAGGCCGTCGCCCTCGAGTTTCTGCAGGATGAAGCCTTCGCCGCCGAACAGGCCGGCGCCCAAGCGCTGCTGGAAGGCAATGCCCAGGCTCACCCCCTTGGCCGCGCAGAGGAAGGAGTCCTTCTGGCAGATCAGCGTGCCGCCCATGGCCTGCAGGTCCATCGGCACGATCTTGCCCGGATAAGGGGCGGCGAAGGCCACCCGGCGTTTGACTTGGGCCTGGTTGACATAGACGGTGGTGAACAAGGACTCGCCGGTGAGCAAGCGCTTGCCCGCGCCCATCAGCTTGCCCAGGAGGCCCGCTTGAGCGGCGGAGCCATCACCGAACACCGTCTCCATCTCGATGCCATCCTGCATGTACATCATCATGCCGGCCTCGCCCACGGCGGCCTCGCCGGGGTCGAGCTCGATCTCCACGTACTGCATGTCGTCGCCGAAGATGTCGTAATCGATCACGTCCATCGCCATGTTGTTGCTCCTTCAATCGTCCAGTAACAGGATTCTCCGGTAGCCGGTGCGAGCCATCGCCCAGGCCGCCGCCAATTCAGTGTCAATCGCATCGAGACCCAGCGCCCGGCCCATCTCGTCGGGCGCCGCCCCGGCCTGCTGGGCATCCAGCAAGCGCAGATAGCGCGTCCAGATCGCCCGCGCCGCTCGCAGCGTGCGTGGCGGCAGACTGCCCCTCTTGTCCAAGGCGCGTTGTCGACCGATCAGCGCTATCCGGGCCGCCTCCAGTTGCGGCGCCAAGGGCAGCGCCAAGTCGAAAGCCAAGGCCATTATCCCCTGGTCATGTTGCAGATCGTCGCAGCCGACCTCAGGCACCTCGATGGCCTGCTCCCGCCAGTCCAGGGCCTCGCCCGGTACTGGGCGCTCGCTCGAGGGATCGAGCGGGAACTTGCGCAATCCCCACTTGGCCCCCATCCAGCACTCGATCAAGACCTGCTCGCCCTCGCCCGGGCAGGCCTCGGCACAGCCTGCGATCTCGGACTCGGCACGCCACGCACGCGGGTCCTGCTTCCAGCGGAAGAAATCACGCTGCGGCGGCGCACCATAGTCCGCTTCCAGGGCCTGCCAGGTCTCGCTGAACCAGGCGTAGTCGCGCCGATAGTCCGGATTGCGGCGCAGGAACTGCCAGGCCCATTCCGCCCGAGTCAACGACTCGGCAAAGCCGTAATCGGCGGCACGACGCCAATCCAACATCAGATCGGCAGAAAGACGAAAGAGGCGGCGCTTTGCACCACTCGGGTAATCGAGCGGTTGTCTCGGTCCTCGACATACAGGGCCAGCAGGTCCTGCAAGGCGATGATCTTGGCGAACTCGCGCTCGAAGCTCAGGTTCTGCACTTCGCCCTCGATGCTGTTGGTCAACAGGAACTTGGCCCCACCAGCCTGCTTGGCGGTCGACAGCTTCCACACCGCCGTCTCGACATTGCGGGCGCTGTTGTAAAGCTTCTGGGCATCGAGCTCGTCGATCAGATAGAACTCTGTCTTGTGGTTATAAGCGGACATCACCATGGAGAGCAGCCCGCCCATGAAGGCTTGCACCCGATCGCCGCTGAAGTCCTCATTGAAACTCTGGCGAAAACTCTGCTCCCAATTGAGCTTGGCCAATTCCGATTCCGGCCAACGCTCGATTTCCGCGAACAGTTGCCGGGTCGCCGCCTCGACCGAGTCGTGGCCGGCCTTGCGATATTCCTGAGGATTGCGCCGATAGAGCTTCTCCGTGAGCAGGCGCAGGCTCTTGATCACTTCCCGCTGATTGATCTCTGTGAGCATGTCGGCCTCGGCCTTGGCCAGGTTGCCCACCGCAAAATTGCGTGCGCTATTGGCACCATCCTTGCGCTTGATCGGCTGGCTGCAACCCGCCGATAACACGAGCATTAGGGCAACCAGGATGGCTATCCTCATCGATCAAGGCCTCCAGACAATGCACCGGGCCATGGCCAGGTGACCATGGCGAGGGTTAGAGAGTGAGTATCCCTACTATTGGGATGGCAAAGCGGATACCCGTCTAATTTTGTCAAACTCTCGAATCCTTTGCCAGGCGCGGCATTTCAAGCAATAGGGAAAATGGACCGTTTTATCTAAAAAGTTTATTTCCTAATAAATATCTTGGATTAGAGCCTTACAGAGCTAAGTGTTACCCTGCCCGCAATCCCTGTAGGTCAATCCCATAGTATCTCTAGGAGCTCAAGATGTCCCGTCTCGTCAAACCCCATGGTGGGGGCGAACTCAAGCCCCTGTTGCTCTCCGGCGCCGCCCAAAAAGACGAGCTCGCCCGTGCCAAATCCCTGAAGCAGCTCAAGATGTCCTCGCGCGAGACCGGCGACCTGATCATGATGGGCATCGGCGGCTTCACGCCACTCGACGGTTTCATGACCAAGGCCGACTGGCAGGGCGTCTGCGACGGCTACAAGATGGCCAGCGGACTGTTCTGGCCCATCCCCGTCACCCTTTCCACCGATGACGAGTCGATCAAGGACGGCGACGAGATCGCCCTGCTCGACGGCGAAACCGGCGAGATCATGGGCACCATGAAGGTGACCGACAAGTACACCATCGACAAGGCCCACGAGTGCATGGAGGTCTACAAGAC
>JACAEC010000001.1 GCA_013389055.1 Hydrogenophilaceae bacterium | reverse complement strand
TCTTCGAGGTGCGGAAGATAGGTTTTACTTGCTTGATGCGATGTACGCTCTATATGGTCGTATAGCAACTTGTAGAGAATTTCATTGCAGCCTCCTAAATGTTGCAGCAAGCTTTGTATTAGTGGCTTTAATCCTTGCTTCTGAAATATCTCTGTCTGTTCGTGCATGAAGGATTCCTCCATGCTGCAATAACTAACGAACATGTCATTAGGTGGTTTGATGTTTGGCATTGTGTTTGGTGTCCGAAATGACAACGCCCTTGTTAGTCCGTTGAAAGTCCCTCGATGAACTTCTGGAAAATCACGATTAGTGGCAACGAGGCTAGCAATGTGAACGACAAACACAGCCAGTGTTTTTAGGCTATAAGGCTCTGCTATATTTTCTCCCTCTGTTTTATTAAAGTTGTCCCGCAAGAACCTATATGACAACTCAATCTGCTCATCGATTTGCTCGTGATATTTTTCGGCATTTCGCTCTATATCATCCAAGTCTTCAGAATCATCTTCATCGTCATTATTTTCGCTTTCGCGGCATGAATCATTTCCCCAAGATTCACTGTGGCGCTTACGCATGCCGCTAGCCACTTTATCCAAAAACACGATCCCGAATTCGGGATTTTGCTTGTATTTGTTGGCGCCATCCGCAATTAGTGCGCCAACAATTTTCGGTGAAGACCCGGTCTGATATCCGGCCATATAGACGTTAATAGACGCCTCCATGAACTCATCATTGTCCTGTGCAGGTAAAACTAGACTCTCATAATAACCTGTAGATAGGATGAATTTATCCACATCACGAATGTAGTTAGCCTCTGGCGAGTTGGATGCAATATTTATGCTCTTGAAAAGCGTGTCAGACTTGTCCTTCTCATCTTGCTCAGCATCTAATTTTGCAGCCAATTCCGGGTTTTCTGCCCTGGCTTTAAAACCGTTAGACAATCTAGCTAAATAAGACAGTGCTACATCACGGCTTTTATGGTATTGATTAAAAGATTCAAGCATGAACGCGGCAACAACAACAGGATTTTCATTGGAGAGCTCGGCGTAAGCACATACACGAGCCGTTGCCCTGCCGTATTCCTCGTCCCAACCACATAATGTCTCAAATTCTTCAGCACATTTCTTTATGGCCAATAGCGATCTTATCTTGCCGAAATATTCGATACTGACACGAGAATTGTCTGCCCCCGATCTTAATGATTTTGGTTGTGCCGCTTTGGAGTCATGTTTTACTTGTTCCGTTAAGCGTAAATTACCAGTTTTGCGTAGAAGTGCTATGCGACATATTGCTAATCGCTGGAGATCATCTAAAGGAAACTTGCTGGACATTTCCTGCCCACGCGTATCGTAGTTTTTTGGAAGTGGGAAACGGTCACGCCGACCTTGCGCAGGATGCTTTCGATTCAAATATGTAACACACACGGCGCACAAGGGAACAATCGTTCCAGATTGCTTGCCGCTAGCTCCCTTCGCCACCCACAGTCCGGACTTGCGTGGATCGATTGCAAACGGTACGGAGCAACAGCCACACAGGGGCATTCCCGGCCACTGCCCTGGAAAATCACTAGATGGAGGAACATAGGTCAATGTTGCAGCGTAGTCGGCTGGGCGCCCGGACGCGCCCTCGTCCTTTTGCACCTCAAGGTAGTCTCTCGTTAACTCACGAAGATCTGCTTCGGTCAGATTTTGCGAGTCAATACGTTCTGGTTCTTTACCACCGCCGAATATCGCTTTGAGCCACTTCATCGATTTACCTTTTCATTTTCAAGCGCACGATGCGACATCTGATGCCCAACAGTTAATAGAGAGACCCATGGGTCCGGACATTTTTTAATATAGAGACCGGGCGAAATGGGTCTTAACTGATTGATAGTTCATAACATTCGTCTCCCCGGGTCTCTCTATTACGTTATGAAAAGGCGGACGCAGCACCAGCTTAGATCAATCCCTAGGTGCTTGCCAGCTCACGGCTGCTGAAGGTCCGCGCTTGACCCGCCTTACATCCCGGCCGGCAGCTTGGCGGCCATCATTTTCCTCCGGTCCAGCTTGTCGCCGTCGACGATGAAGGTGCCGTCGCCCACCGCATGCAGCGTGCGCTTCTCCTTGCGCGCCGTGTTCTTGTAGGCGGCCACGCCCTCCAGCACGATGAGGTTGTGCTTGCCGACCATGTCGACGACCCGGCATTCGATGTTGGCCAGGCACTCCTTGATCAAGGGTGCCTTGACGATCTTGCCCGGCTCGGGCGTGAGGCCGAACTGGGCGAACTTGTCGGTGTCGGCGCCGGAGCAGGTGCCGATGCCGACCACCTCGTCCAGCAGGTCGACGGTGGGAATGGCGATGACGCACTCCCGGTGCTTGCGCAGCGCGGCGAAGGAGTAGTTCCACGCGCCGGTGCAGATGGCGAACGCCGGCGTGAAGTCCAGCACCATGGTCCAGGAGATGGTCATGATGTTGTGCTTCTTGCCGTCATGGGTGGTCACCAGGACGACGGGTCCGGGTTCCATCAGGGTAAAGGCCTTGCCAAGTTCCATCTCACGCATGACGCACCTCCATGATTGCCTTGCCTGGCCGGCCGGCCAGAAAATCGATCACTTGGCCTGCTTCGGATAGCCGACCGTTTGGGCCAGGATGATCTGCTGCTGGGGACCAAGCCCGAGGGCCGCCGCCAGCGGCGCCCGATCCACCGAGCCGCGCACGACGGTGGCCAGCCCCGCCGAGGCGCAGAACAGGTAGACGTTCTGGGCGATGAAGCCCGTGTCGGTCGCCGAGTAGAGCCGCTGGTTCTCCTCGCTGGTGTCCATCCGCCCCAGGTCGGCCACGTAAACGAGGTTCAGCGGCGCCTGGGCGACGAAGTCCTGGGTGCCGGCGAGGTGGCGCAGGTCGCCGTCGGCGACGCGGCGCAGGGCATGAACGCTGGGCTCATAAAGATGCACCCCCTCGGCGGTGATCACATAGACGAGGATCTCGCGCATGTCCTTGGCCGTGGGGGCCGTGCGCTTGCCGGTGTCGGGCCGGTTCACACCGTTGGCCGCCCAGAGGAGGTCGGACAGGACCTGCCTCGGCAGGGGGCGGGCAGCGAACTCCCGGCTGGAGTGGCGCGCCTTGAGGGCCTGCATCAGCGGCATGCCGCCTTCGGTGTGGGGCGGCGGCAGGGGGACGGTCTCGGGTCCGCCCGCCGCGGCCTGGCCGAGGATGCCCAGCCATAAGGGAAGCCATATCAGGTAGCGCATAGCAGCTTCTCCTTTGCCAAGTACCGGATGGGGGTTGCTTAGATACAGTGTAGTCCCCGCCAAGGCGGATGCAGGGGGACGTTTTCCGCCGTATTCCGGGCAAAAAAAACGCCGGCTCGGGGCCGGCGTTTTTATCGGGGCGAGGTGGCTCAGTTGAGCTGCTGAATGCCCGCCACCACCCAGCCGTGGCTGCCGTCGGCCGGCTTGGTCAGGTGCCAGACCTCGTCGAAGCTCTCGGTCGCGCCGTTGGCCTCTTCCCGCACCAGGCCGTGGAAGCGCACGCTGACGCGCAGCTTGCTGCCTTCCTCGGCGCATTCCAGCACCTCGGCGTTGAGCAGGGTGACGTCGGTCTGCTGATTGGCGGCGCCGCGCTCGGCCAGTTGCAGCTTGATCTCGGCGAACATCTCGGGCGAGGTGAACTCGCGGATGTCCTCGACATTGCCGGCGTCATAGGCCGCCTGCATGCGCAGGAAGTTGAGCTTGGCCTCGCGGCTGAAGGCCTCGGCGTCGAAGCCGGCGGGCAGCGCCGCCGGGCTGGGGGCGGCGGCCTGGGGCGCGGCGCTGCCGCCGGCCACGGGCTCGGCCTGGAACGGCATGACGTTGCCGTTCGCGGTGGCGCCGGCGTACTGCATGGCCGGCTGCTGGCGTTTGCGGGTGAGGAACTTGAAGAGGAAGATCGCCGCCATGACCAGGAGGGCGATCATCAGGAAGTTGGCCATCTCCTCGCCGAAGCCGAAGTGCGAGGCCAGGGCAGCCAGGCCCAGACCGGCGGCCAGGCCGGCGATGGGGCCCATCCAACTGCGCTTGCCGGCTTGGGCGGCGGCGCCGGCAGCGTTGTTCTGGCTGGGGGCGGCGGCGTTCTTCGACGGCGCGCTGGCGGGCTGCTGCGGCGTCATCTGGCGCTGGATGCCGGAGGACTTGCCGCCGCCGAAGCGCTTGGCCTCGGCATCGTGCAGGGGCAGGGCAAGGCCGATGAAGACGGCCAGCAGGGCGGAGAAGAAACGGGTCATTGAAAACTCCATGGGTTGAAAGTGGTTATCGGGTTTCAGTGTATCCGAGTATAGATTGGGGCAACTTGAAAAAGTTCTAGGCTCATACTCCCAGTGTGCTGCCGCGTACCCAGAACTCGGCACCCTTGTCGAGGAACTCGTTCACCGGCACGTAGTGCGAGCCGTCGCAGGAGAAGGTGAGGCCGACCACGCCGTTGAAGATGTTGAGCGTGCCGCTGCGCAGATAGAGCATCTCGTCCATGAAGCGCAGGGCGCGCAGCCCTTCCAGCACCGGCCGAATCTGGCCGGCCGCGACCGCGGCATTCTTCGGGTAGGGCCGGCGGGGATAGGCCAGGCAGCTGTTCGGGTCGGTCAATTCCTGGATGTCGAGCAGGCGGTAGCGGTAGGGGTCGTCGATATGCCAGGCCACGGCGCGATTGCTCGAGAAGTGCAGGATGATGTGGTAGACGCCGTGCGCCACCATCAACTCTTCCACCACGCCGAGCACGGTGTCGATGTTCTGGTCCATCACGCTGTTGCTGCGGGTCTGGTGGAACACCGCGCCGCGGATCGAGGGGTCGCCCTTGATCTGGCGCCACTGGGTCGGTTGGTGCGACAGCTCGCGGGTGATCGGCAGGTCGCGCAGGTCGAAGTCGACGCCGACGAAGCCCAGTACCCGGCCTCTGGCCTTGCGCACGATCTGAATGGCGGTCAGCGACGGCCGCTTGGCGCGCTCGCTGATGTAGGCCCTGGAGAGCAGAAAGCCCTCGGCCGGCACCGCCTCCTTCATATAGGGCCGGTGCGAGCGGTCGCGGCCGAAGTCCGCATCGATGATGCCCTCGCGGCTGATGTTGCTGCTGACCTGGATGCCGTTGGTGTCCACGGCATACATGAAGTTGCCGAAGGGCAGGGTCGCGAACGCCGCGGCCAATACCGCATCGAGATCGGCGCGGTCGCCCCAGGCCCCGCTGCATGCTTGGGCAGCCTGGCTGAGCGGTTCGCGCAGCATGCCCTTGAGCGCCGCGCGCTGGCGGTCGATCTGCTCCTTCAGGGTGTCTTGTTGCAGGGCTTTCATTAAAAATCGATCGAACGGTGGCTATTGGCGGTCAAGTATAACAAGGCCGTGCGGCCGGATTCTTACAGGGCCCTTTGCGCTGCTGCCGGCCAGGCATCCGCCGGTGGGCAGGCAACGAGACAGGGCACGACGCCGAAAGATTGTGTTAGCGTTGAACCCTGTTCATGGGTGAGCGCATCCAGATGATCCCTGCCCCGCTACCGGACAACGAAGAAGAGCGCCAGCGTTGGCTGGACGAACTGAACATTCTCGACACCATCGAGGAGCAGGCCTACGACGACCTCACCTTCCTGGCCGCCCAGATCTGCCAGACCCCCATCGCCCTGGTCAGCCTGATCGATCGCGAGCGCCAGTGGTTCAAATCGCATCACGGCCTCGATGCCCGGGAAACCCCGCGCGACCTGGCCTTTTGCGCCCACGCCATCCACGACGACCAACTGTTCCTGGTGCCGGACTCGCTCAAGGACGAGCGCTTTCACGACAACCCCCTGGTCACCGGGGCGCCCCACGTGCAGTTCTATGCCGGGGCGCCGCTGATCCTGCGCGACAATATCCGGGTCGGCACCCTCTGCGTCATCGACGACCACGCCCGCGACATGACCGAGGCCCAGAAGCAGGCGCTGGCCGCCATTGCCCGCCAGGTGGTCAGCCAGATGGAACTGCGCTTGAAGCTGCATGAGATTGCCCAGCTCGATCAGGCCAAGGACGAGTTCATCTCCATGGTCAGCCACGAGCTGCGCACGCCGCTCACCTCGATCAATGGTTCACTGGCCCTGCTGCATAGCGGTGCCGTGGGCGGGCTGTCGGCGCAGGGCCAGGGTCTGGTCGATATCGCCCTGCGCAACGGCGAGCGTCTGCTCAACATCGTCAACGACATCCTCGACCTGGCCAAGATCGAGGCCGGCAAGCTGCAGTTGCACATCGAGCCGATCGATCTCGAAGCCCTGCTGAAAAACGCCATCGAACTCAATCAGCCGTTCTGCGCCAAGTGCAAGTGCGTGGCCAAGCTGCGCCGCAGCGATGATGGCCAAGCCGTGCAAATCATGGGCGACGAACAGCGGCTGCTGCAGGTGATGAGCAACCTCATCTCCAACGCCGCCAAGTTCTCCTATCCCAACGATACCGTGCTGGTGACCCTGGGCCGCGAAGGCGGCGAGGTGACGGTGGGCGTGACCGACCACGGCCCCGGCATTCCGCCGGACAAGCAGCAAGACCTGTTCACCAAGTTCAAGCAGATCCACGCGGAGCAGAACAAAAAGCTGCCGGGCACCGGCCTCGGGCTCACCATCTGCAAGCTCATCGTGGAAATGCACCAGGGCCGGATCGGCTTCAAGTCCGAGCCGGGCGTGCAGACCACCTTCTACTTCACCCTGCCGCTGCAAGCCGCCGCCTGAGCGGCCTCAAGCCAAGGCGTCGAGAAAGCGCTGGCGGGCGGCGTCCAGCTCGGTGCGCAACAGCCTGTGCTGAGTGGCATCGGTCGCGGCCTGATCCAACAGCCGCGCGCAATCGGCGGCAAAGGCCTCGAAGGCGGCCACGACCTGTTGCTCGTCGAGCGAGCGGGCAGGGCGGGGCGCCGGTTTCGGCGCCGCATCCAAGGGCCGCAACACCGCATAACGCGTAATCAGCTTCTGGCCGCCGCGCTCGCCCGAGGCGGCGACGGGACTGGTCTTCACATAGACCTGGCCTTCGTATTCGAAGCGGGCGCCCAGGGGCAGTTGGGTGAATTTCATATTTGTTTGAACAAAAAAAGAAATTGTCATTCCCGCGAAGGCGGGAATCCAGAGATGTGTTTGACCGGGTTCCCGCCTTCGCGGGAACGACGAAACTGAATGTTAAAGCCTGTCCTCAAGAACTGCACGACAGCATCGAACACCCGGCCCGCTCTCGCGCCCAATCCGGCCGCTTGGCGGCGAACCGGCCGCGCTCCGGCTGTTCGTCGTAGGGCCGGCGCATCAGGTCGAGCAATTCGTGCACCCGGCTCACATCACCTTGCTCGGCCAGGTCGATCGCCTCCTGCGCCAGATAGTTGCGCAGCACGAAGCGCGGGTTGGCTGCGTTCATGCGGGCGCGGCGCCCGGCTGCCGGCGCGCCTTCCTGGCGCAGGCGCTCGGCGTAGCGGCTCAGCCAATCCTGCCAGGCGGCCTGATAGCGGTTGCGCAGTTCTTCCGAATAGAAGGCCTCGGCGAGCGGCGCCAGGCTCGGCGCTTCGGCGTCGATTTCCGCCAGCTTGCGGAAGAACAGGGTCATGTCCACCTCGGCGCGATGCAGCAGTTCGAAGGCCTCGGCCACCAGTTCGCCGTCTTCCTTGTTGAGATGATGCAGGCCGAACTTGGCCGCCATCATGGCGCTGTACTCGCCGGTGTAGACCTCGACGAAGCGGTCGAGGCCGTGGTGTAGCGGATCGAGCGAGGGGAACACCGGCACCAGCGATTCGGCCAGGCGCGAGAGGTTCCAGTGGGCGATCTGCGGCTGGTGGCCGAAGCGGTAGCGGCGGCCCTCGGC
>JACAEC010000007.1 GCA_013389055.1 Hydrogenophilaceae bacterium | reverse complement strand
GTCGATGGTGGTTCCATCGACAAGCGGCGTAACGCCGCAGACGCCGATCCTGGCTGCAACGCGGGGCATGAGCCCTACTGAAATAGGCTCTTAAGCCGCCACGCGCAAACTGAAGGTCACCGGCCCATCGTTGGTCAACGACACCTGCATCTCGGCACCGAACTCGCCCGTCGCCACAACGCTGTGTTTCTGCCGGGCCTGCTCGACCAGATAGTCGAACAGGCGCCGGCCCGCCTCGGGCGATGCACCGGAGGAAAAGCTGGGCCGGTTGCCGCTGTTGGTGTCCGCCACCAGGGTGAACTGCGAAACCAAGAGCAGGCCGCCGCCGATGTCCTTGAGCGAGCGATTCATCTTGCCGGCCTCGTCGGGAAATACCCGGTAGCTCAAGAGCCGCTCCAGCAGGCGGTCGGCCTGGGCCTCGGCATCGCCCTTCTCCACCCCGACCAGCACCAGCAGGCCGCGACCGATCTCGCCGACCACCTCGCCAGCCACCGTCACCCTGGCCTCCGACACCCTTTGCAGCAATCCGATCATCGCGCACTCACCGTTATACTTGGCCCATGAAATTTACCATCATCCCGGTCACGCCCTTTCAGCAGAACTGCTCGCTGATCTGGTGCGAGGCCAGCGGCCGCGCCGCCCTGATAGACCCGGGTGGCGACATCGATCGGCTATTGGCTGCGGTCGAGCGCCACGGCGTCGGCTTGGAGAAGATTCTGCTCACCCACGGCCATCTCGATCACGTCGGCGGCGCCGGCATCCTGGCAGAGCGGCTGGGCCTGCCGATCGAAGGCCCGCACCGGGACGATGCCTTCCTGTTCGATTCGCTGCCGCAGCAGAGCGCGATGTTCGGCTTTCCCCACACCGAGGCGTTTCATCCTGGACGTTGGCTGCAAGACGGCGATAGCGTCAGCGTCGGCAACGAAGAGCTGGAAGTGATCCACTGCCCCGGCCACACGCCGGGTCATGTGGTGTTCTTCCATCGCGGCGAGCGGCTCGCCTTCGTCGGCGACGTGCTGTTCAAGGGCTCGATCGGCCGCACCGATTTCCCCCGCGGCGATTACGCGACGTTGATCGCTTCCATCCGCGGCAAGCTCTGGCCGCTGGGCGACGATGTCGAGTTCGTGCCCGGCCACGGCATGATGTCCAGCTTCGGCGCCGAGCGGCGCGACAATCCATTCGTCGCGGACACGACCTGAACGACCCGTCTGTTTCGCACCCTGACCTCGCTTACTTGCGCACAGTGGGATTCTTCTCGGCGATCCACCGGGTGATGCCGTCGCGCACATTGTAGACCTGGCGGTAACCCAATTCCTCGACCAACAGCCGGGCCAAAACATCGGTTCGGTTGCCAGTGCGGCAAATGACGATGACCGGTTCATCTTTCTTCACCTCGGTCGTAAAGCGGGCAAAGAAATCGGGGGTGGGCCGGCCGTTGGCATCGACGAAAGTCAGCAGCCGGCTGCCTTCGACCACGCCGGTCTGCCGCCACTCTTCCGGCCGGCGCACGTCATAGATCGTCACGCCCTGCTTCAGCAGGGTCTGCAACTGGGTATTGTCGATATTGGTGTAAGGCGGCTCGGCACAGCCGCTCAATACAAACAGCAGCGACAACAGGGCGATGATGCGCAACAGCATGTGCTGATCTCCTGATCGAATAACAGACGTTTCAACGGCGCAGGGCACGGGCCAGGGCATCGGCCATGGCGCCGCCGGCCTTGGCCTGCTCTTTCGGCTTGGCTTGAGCACGACCTCGCTGCTGGGCAGCCGGTGCGGCAGACGCCGCCGGCTTCCCGTCCACGGCATCGCCCATGCGCATGGTCAGCGCAATGCGGCGGCGAGCGATGTCCACCTCGACCACCTTCACCCGCACCACGTCGCCCGCCTTCACCACCTCGCGTGGATCCTTGACGAAGCGATCGGCCAGAGCCGAGACGTGGACCAGGCCGTCCTGATGCACGCCGATGTCGACGAAGGCGCCGAAGTTGGTGACGTTGGTCACCACGCCCTCCAACTGCATGCCCGGTTGCAGGTCCTTCATATCCTCGACGCCTTCCTTGAAGCTGGCGGTCTTGAACTCGGGGCGCGGGTCGCGGCCCGGCTTCTCCAGTTCCTTCAGGATGTCGCGCACGGTGGGCAAGCCGAACTGCTCGTCGGTATAGCGGGCCGGATCCAGATTTTTCAGAGTGGCGGCATCGCCGATCAGTTCCTTCACGCCCTTCTGCACATCGGCCAGGATGCGCTCGACCACCGGGTAGGACTCCGGGTGCACCGCCGAGGCGTCGAGCGGGTTGTCGCCCTGCGGGATGCGCAGGAAGCCGGCGGCCAGCTCGAAGGTCTTGGGGCCCAGGCGCGGCACGCCCTTCAATGCCTCGCGGTTGGCGAAGGGGCCGTGGGCATCGCGATAGGCGACGATGTTCGCAGCGAGTGTCGCGTTGAGGCCGGAGACCTGGGCCAGGAGCGGCACCGAAGCGGTGTTGACGTCGACGCCGACTGCGTTGACGCAGTCCTCGACCACCGCATCGAGCGACTGCGCCAGCTTCACTTGAGAAACATCGTGCTGATACTGGCCGACCCCGATCGCCTTGGGCTCGATCTTGACCAGCTCGGCCAGCGGGTCCTGCAAGCGGCGGGCGATGGACACCGCGCCGCGCAGGCTGACGTCGAGTTGCGGGAATTCGCGGGCGGCGAACTCCGAGGCCGAATAGACCGAGGCGCCGGCCTCGCTGACCACAATCTTGGTGAGATTGAACTCCGGGTGCCGCTTCATCAGGTCGCCGGCCAGCTTGTCGGTTTCTCTTGAAGCGGTGCCGTTGCCGATGCTGATCAGTTCGGCATTATGCTTCTTGACCAGCCCGGCCAGGGTATGCAGCGAGCCTTCCCAATCGCGGCGCGGCTCGTGCGGGTAGATGGTTGCGGTGTCCAGCAGCTTGCCGGTGCGATCGACCACCGCCACCTTCACCCCGGTGCGAATGCCCGGGTCGAGGCCGATCACCGCGCGCGGCCCGGCCGGCGCGGCAAGCAAGAGGTCCTTCAGGTTCTGGGCGAAGACGCGGATCGCCTCGGCCTCGGCCCGCTCGAACAACTGGTTCATCAGCTCCAGTTCCAGGTGCAAGCCCAGCTTCACCCGCCAAGCCCAGCGCACGGTGTCGAGCAGCCAGCGGTCGGCCGGCCGTTCGGCATTGCGGATGTTGAAGTGGCTGGCGACCATGCCCTCGCAGCTGTTCGGCACCGTCATGCCGGGCTCGGCCGCCAACTCCTCGGGCAGCTTCAATTCCAGCCGCAGCACACCCTCGTTGCGGCCGCGGAACAGAGCCAAGGCGCGATGCGAGGGGATCAGCTTCCAGGCCTCGCTGTAGTCGAAATAGTCGCGGAACTTGGCGCCCGCCTCCGCCTTGCCCTCGACCATTTTGGCGATCAGCACGCCATGCTCGGCCAGATGCTGGCGCAGCCGGCCCAGGAGGTCGGCATCCTCGCCGAAGCGCTCCATCAGGATCTGGCGAGCACCATCGAGCGCGGCCTTGGTGTCGGCCACGCCTTGGTCGGCATCGACATATTTTTCCGCTGCCGCTTCCGGGCTTAGCGTAGGCTCGGCCAGGAGGGCGTCGGCCAAGGGCTCCAGGCCGGCCTCTTTGGCAATTTGCGCCTTGGTCCGCCGCTTGGGCTTGTAAGGCAGGTAAAGATCTTCCAGGCGCTGCTTGGTGTCGGCCTGGGCGATCTCCGCCTGCAACTCGAGCGTGAGCTTGCCCTGTTCTTCGATGCTGGCGAGCACGGCGCTGCGCCTTTCCTCCAGCTCGCGCAGATAGCCCAGGCGCTGTTCCAGGTGGCGCAACTGGGTATCGTCGAGACCGCCGGTGGCCTCCTTGCGGTAGCGGGCGATGAAGGGCACGGTGGCGCCCTCGTCGAGCAAGGCGACGGCGGCTTTGACTTGAGCCGCGGCGGCGCCGAGCTCCTCGGCGATGCGGACTTCGATGGCAGGCAGCATGGGGGATCGATGCGAATGAGGATGACGTGAAAGGCAAAGTGCGCTGAAGCGGAGGGCAGGATGGGGCAAACCCGGCCGGCTGACAAGCCTTGACATTAACAGCTTGGCCGGCATGGCCTAGGATGAAGCTATTGATCCGGGAGCCTTGCCATGCGCCGCCTTAGCCGATTCCTTCTTGTCCTGCTGATCGCAGGCAGCCCGATGCCTGCGCTAGCCAAGGAGGCCAGCATCGCCCCGGGCATCAATAGCCCTTACCTCAAGCCCAGTTTCGAGCAGTGGCAGTCGGTCTTCGAGGCCGAAGGTCGCGAGGTCTACGCCAAGCGCCAGGCCATACTGGCCGCCCTGAAACTGAAGCCCGGCATGACGGTGGCCGACATCGGCGCCGGCACCGGCCTGTTCACCCGCCTGTTCGCCCCGGCCGTGGCGCCGGACGGCAAGGTCTATGCCCTGGACATCTCCCGCGACTTTATCGAGGCCATCCAGCGCCAGGCACAGGAGCAAGGCCTCGGCAACATCGTGGGCGTCGTCAATCCGGTGGATTCGACCAACTTGCCACCGCGCAGCATCGACCTGGCCTTCGTCTGCGACACCTACCACCATTTCGAATATCCGCAGACCATGTTGGCCTCGATCCGTCAGGCGCTCAGGCCGGGCGGGCAACTGGTCATCATCGATTATCAAAAGGTTCCCGGCTTGTCCTCCGGTTGGGTGATGGGCCATGTCCGCGCCGGGAAGGCAACCGTAGTGCAGGAAATCGAGATGGCCGGTTTTCGCTTGATCGACGATCTGCCTTTGCTGACCGAGAACTACTTCCTGCGTTTCGAAAAACTCGAATAAGCGCCCATCTCTAAAAGAAAACGGCCGGACAAGCCGGCCGTTGCCGCCTGGAATCCGCTTCAGCTCTTGAAGCGCGAGACCGTGCCATACAAGGTATCCGCCACCTCATGCAATTCCTGCACCATGGCGTTGGATTTGGCAATCGCCTCCTCGGTATTCTCCGCAAGATGCGAGAGCTTCTCGATATTGCTGGCGATCTGGCTGCTGGCCAGGGACTGCTCTTTCACCGAGCCGCTGATCTCACCGATGCCGTGAGCCGCCTTGAGCACCGCCTGCTGGGCCTGCGACACCACCTCGGACACCTGCTGGCTGGAGCGGGCGCTCTCTTGCAGGGCGGTCATGCCCTGCTGGATCGCCGCTTCCACTTGGGTGGAACGCGAGCCCATCTCCGCGGTGACCGAGCTGATCTCGTTGGCATAGAGCGCGGTCTTCTCGGCCAGCTTGCGCACCTCGTCGGCCACCACGGCGAAGCCGCGGCCCTGCTCGCCGGCTCGCGCCGCCTCGATGGCGGCATTGAGCGCCAGCAGGTTGATCTGGTCGGCGATGTCCTTCACATGCTGGGTGGCGCCGATGATGCTCTGGGTGCTCTCGAGGAACTGGTTCACCGAGCCGGCCATGCCTTCGACGGCATGCTGGACCCCGGTCATCACCGAGGACAGCTCGCTCATCTTCTGCAGGCCTTGGGTGGAGTAATCGGCGCTCTCGCTGGAGACCTGCTTGATGTGATCGGTGCCGTCGGCGATGGAGGCGATGGTCGCGCTCATCTCTTCCACGGCCGTCGCGGTCGAGGTCACCGCCGAGGTCTGCTCGGAAGTGGCATTGCTGATCTTGACCGAGGTCTGCGACAGCTCGGTGGACATGCTGTGCAACTGATTGGCATTGGCCTTGATGCCGTTGACCATGCCCTACAGGTTCTCGACGAACTGGTTGAAGGCGGCCGAGATCCGGCACAGCTCGTTGTTGCCGGACACTTGCAGGCGGGCGGTCAGGTCGCCCTCGCCCTGGGCCAGGCCTTCGATCGATTCGGTCAGCATATTGAGCCGGGCGATGATGTTGGCCACCACCGCCAGACCGAGCACCACACCGATGACAATGGCAATCAGAGTCAGAACTAGGCTGATGGTCTGGGCTCGGGCCACCTCGGCCTGCACCGCGACCTCCTTGGCCTCCATGGCCTCCTTCTTGATCTTGATCTGATCCAGCAGAATCTGGCGAATCTCGCGCCAGACCGGTGTTTCATCCTTATTGAGGACGGTCTTGGCCTCCTCGACCGCCTGGGCGGTCACCTTGTCCTTGACCAACTGCTGGAACGCGATCTGCTTCTGCCGCAACTCATTGACCTTGGCCAGGGCGGCGGCCAACTCGGCATCCTGGGTGACGATCTCCTGAGTCTCCTTCAGCAGCTTGTCCATCTCCTTGCCGGCCTTTTCGAAATTCTCGTAGGCCTTGGGGTTGGCGGGGTCGAGCACGATGTTGCGCAGGGCCTGGCCCATCTGCAGGCCGTTGGCCAGCAGTTCGGTCAAGGACAGCATGACCTTCTGGTCGTGGCTGATGAATTCGGTGAAATTCGCCTTGGCGCCGTTCAGCGCCCGATAGGACACCCCGGCCGAGACCACGAAAAAGGCGAAGATCACCGCCAAGAGGACGATCAACTGGGTCTTGATCTTCTGGTGGCTGAATAGATTGCGCAGGAAGGTAGGCATGCTCTTGTCTCTCCTCGAAGCCTCTTGCCGTGACCGGCAAGCTGTTTTGCAGTTATATCCGCATGCTTGCCTGATTGATAGGCATAGTCAAGGTTCATCGGCATTTTCTATATTGGAATATGTAGATGGCACACGGAAAAACGACATGACCCGCGAAGGCCTGAAGGCGATGCTGAGCGACATCGAACTCGAGGTCGAGCTGACCCGTCATTGGATCGGCAAGCCGGCGCTCAACCCGCGGGTGATCGCGGCCATGACCCGCGTGCCGCGCCAGCGCTTCCTGCCGCCGGACATGGCCCACCTCGCCTTTCGCAACGGCCCGGTGCCGATCGGCCATGGCCAGACCATCTCGCAACCCTATATCGTGGCCTTGATGACCGACCTGCTCGAGCCGGAAGCCGACGATGTCGTGCTGGAGATCGGTACCGGTTCGGGCTATCAGGCCGCCGTGCTGGCCGAACTGGTCAAGCAGGTCTATACGATCGAGATCATCTCGCCCCTGGCCGAGGAAGCCTCAGTCCGGTTGGCCGAAATGAATTATCGCAACGTCGAGGTCCGCCATGCCGATGGTTACCAAGGCTGGCCCGAGCATGCCCCTTACGACGGCATCATCGTCACCGCGGCGGCCCCGCATATCCCCCAGCCGCTGATCGATCAGCTCAAGCCGGGTGCCCGCCTGGTCATCCCGGTGGGCCGGGCCGGCTGGACCCAGGAGTTACAGGTCGTCGAGAAGACGGCAGAGGGCGCGCTGCATACCCGCAATGTGCTGGCCGTAGCCTTCGTGCCCTTGACCGGCAGCCATGCCGATCAGGCGGACTAGCGCTGGCCGTTGCGGCACTCGCTGCCAGGCTCGACGGCAAGCCGGGTGGGCATGGCGACGATATGGCGGGTCGGTGCTGGCCGATCCGGCACGCGCCATTCCGGTTTGGACAGCTCCCGATCCAGGATATCCATGGTCGCCCGGCCGATGTACTCGCTGGCCGGGTCCATGGAATCCACAGCCTCCAGATAGGCCCGGCCGATCAGCCGGCCCAGGGGCTTCGGGTTGTAGAGCAGCTTCTTGATGATGAAGGGATTGAGGGTGAGTGGATCGTAGTCCGCCTTCAAATAGCCCTGCTTGATCAACAGCCGCTCGACCGGGGTGCCCGGCTGCACGCCGATGAAGAAGATGAAGGGCAGCACGTGGTCGCGCCCGAACAGGGCATAGAGTTCCTTGATCTTGTCTATGGTCATGCGCAGGGTCTGCACCGTCTCGCCGGGGGCATTGAGCGGCATGTAGAGCTTCACCTTCTGGTCGGTGAAACCGTTGTCCCGGAACATGCGGAAGGCCTCCATCTGCTGGTCCAGGGAATAGCCCAAGGTCAGCGCATCGATCACCTCCTGCGAGCCGGTGAACGAGAGGTCGATACTGCACAGACCCGAGTCCAGCATCTTGCGGGCGATCTCCGGGGTCAGGAAGTTGAGCCGCAGATAACCCGACCACTGAATCTTCAGCCCACGCGCCAGGATCTCGTCCAGTACCTGCTCGACATGGTGCACGCTGCGCCGGGTGGAGCAAAACTGGGCATCGGTGAACCAGACCTTATCGATGCCGAACTTGCGATTGAGCGCCTCGATCTCGTCGACGATCTCGACCGGGTCGCGGTAGCGCTGGTGGGCGCCCTCGATCTTGTTGTAGATGCAGAAGTGGCACTGGAAGGGGCAGCCGCGCTTGGTGTTGACCCCGATATAGTCGTTTGCGTAGCTGTGGATCTCGGGGAAGATCGCCTCGATGTAGTCGAAGTCGACCGCCGTGCGGCTGACCAGATCGAAGTTGTCGACGCGCGGATGGTGGCTGACCTGGCCCTTGGCATCCTTGCGGTAATACTCGCCGACCGGCTCGGCCGCGCCCTCGACGATGGACAACATGGTGTCCTCGCCTTCGCCCACCACCACGGTGGTACCCGCAGGGCAGCGCTCGGCCACATACTTGCCGAAGATGGACACGGCAGTGCCACCGACCACGATCTGCGAGCCAGGCAGCAAGCGGCGCGCCAGCTTCATGTAACCGAAATTGTCGAACCGGCTCGAAGCGTACTCGTAGATGATGCGGATGGCATCCTTGGCGGCCTTGATCCTGCGCCAAGGGTTCTTCGCGTGGTCGAAGTTCATCACCACGTCGAGGGCATCGTCCTCGGGATGCGGGCCGAAGGACTGCATATTGCGCCAGGAAAAGGCCACTACATCGGGTTGCATCGCCGCAATGCGCTCGCGCAAGACCTGCTGGCGCCGCTTCGGCGGCACCAGGGCCAGGTCCAGCAGATGCTGGTCGACCTCCGGCCGATGCTTGTGGACATAGTCGGCGACATAGATCACGCCGCCAGGGTAGATCTTCCAGCAGGGCAGGCGGACATAGAGGACGGATCGGGCGGTTGTTGTCATTTTGGCGTCCAGCTTTGCAATAAACGAATCATAGCCGTGGTACTGCTTGAGGGGGCAAGCCCATTCGGACAAGCAGGTCTTATTTGCATATTAGCAAATGCTAATTAACCAACATTTAAAAATTATTAATGCCCGCCAGCCCGACAAAGGCCTGGATCACGGACAGGGCCGATCGGACCCAAAAAAGACTAATCGCGGAAATTCTGGAACTGCAGCGGGGCCTCGGTGATGGCCTTGCGCAGGAGCGCGATGGTCTCCTGCAGCACGTCCCGCTTGGCGCCGGAGACGCGCACGCTCTCGCCCTGGATGCTGGCGGTGACCTTCAGCTTGCTGTCCTTGATCTCTTTGACGATCTTCTTGGCCAACTCGGTCTCGATGCCGTTCTTCACCGTGACCTGGCGCTTGACCTTGTTGCCGGAGACCTTCTCGGTCTTTTCGGCGATGTCGAGCGCGCGGATGTCGATGCCGCGCTTGACCAGCTTGCCGTTCAAGACCTCCTGCACCTGGTCGAGCTTGAAGTCGTCGTCGGCGAACACCGTCAGCACGAAATCGGCCTGCTCGATCCGGGCATCCGAGCCCTTGAAATCGAAGCGGTTTGCTATTTCCTTGTTGGCCTGATCGACCGCGTTCTTGAGTTCCTGCTTGTCGACCTCGGAAACGATATCGAAGGAAGGCATGGTGGGTTCCTATTTGACCGGAAGGAAAACGTGGCACTCGATCGGCGCGGCGGTGCCGTCGTCGAACTCGGCCGCCGTCTGAATCGCCAGCTTCGCCAAGGCCTCGGCATTGAGCTCGGGCCGGCCATAGCTGGCGTAGAGGGCGCCCAGGGCATAGTCGGTGCCGCTGCCGTAGGAATAGAACTTGGAGAATTCCTGCACCGTGCGCATGCCGGAGACGCCGAAGATGCCGTAGGGGTTGGCGATCAGCACATCCATGCGCGAGGACTCCAGGGCATCGTCCTGGCTCTCCTCGGGGCGCACGAAATATTCCTCCTTCAGTACCTTGTGCATCTGCTGCCAAGCCGTGAAGATTTCCTGCACCGTGCGCAAGGGCGTGGCCTGGCGCTCTTCCGAGGCGAAGTAGTCGTCGAGCACGTGCTTGAAGGTGGCGTTGCCGGACACCGCGATCAGGCTCTCGCCGACCCGGATCAGCTTGCTGTAGTTGACGATGTAGTCGGCCGACTCCTTGCCGGTCCCCCACTTGGTCAGGGTGTCGGCGGCGATGGCGATGATGCCGGCCTTCTTGACGACGGCGATGGTGGTCATGCCGGGCTCTTAGTTGCCGAAATGGCAGACATAGTCGAGCAGTTCCAGGGTTTCGATATCGAAGCTGGAATTGCCCGGCACGGCGAAGCTGCTCCCCGGCCCGTATTCCTTCCAATCGGCATCGCCCTTCTGGCGCACGCGGCAGCGGCCGCCGTTGATCTCCATGATCTCCGGCGCGCCGGTATTGAAGGTGAGGCTGGAGGGGAAGATCACGCCGACGGATTTCTTGGTGCCGTCCGGGAACAGCAGGCTGTGCGAGACGCACTTGCCGTCGAAATAGACGTTGGCCTTTTTCACCACGGCGACATTGTCGAATTGGGACATGGGATTTCCTTTGATCAGCGATGCTTGCGCTTGGCGGCGATGCGCATGCGCAGGGCGTTGAGTTTGATGAAGCCGCCGGCGTCGGCCTGGTTGTAGGCGCCCTTGTCGTCCTCGAAGGTGGCGATGGTCGGGTCGAACAGCGAATCGGTCTTGGAGTCGCGGCCGACCACGCTGACGTTGCCCTTGTACAGCTTCACCCGCACCCAGCCGTTGACCGTGGCCTGGGTGTGGTCGATCAGCACCTGCAGGGCCTCGCGCTCCGGCGCCCACCAATAGCCGTTGTAGATCAGGCTGGCGTAGCGCGGCATCAGGTCGTCTTTCAGGTGGGCGACTTCGCGGTCCAGGGTGACCGACTCGATGGCGCGGTGGGCGCGCAGCATGATGGTGCCGCCCGGGGTCTCGTAGCAGCCACGCGACTTCATGCCGACGTAACGGTTCTCCACCAGGTCCAGCCGACCGATGCCGTGCTTGCCGCCCAGGCGGTTGAGCTCCGCCAGCATGGTCGCCGGGGAGAGGCGCTTGCCGTTGAGCGCGACCGGGTCGCCGTGCTCGTATTCCAGTTCGATGTATTCGGGCGCATCCGGCGCCTTCTCGGGCGACACCGTCCAACGCCACATGTCTTCTTCCGGCTCGGCCGCCGGGTCTTCCAGGTGGCGGCCCTCGTAGGAGATGTGCAAGAGGTTGGCGTCCATGGAATAGGGCGAGCCGCCGGCCTTGTGCTTCATCTCGACCGGGATGCCGTGCTTCTCGGCATAGGCCAAGAGCTTCTCGCGCGAGAGCAGATCCCACTCCCGCCAGGGGGCGATGATCTTGATCTCCGGGTTGAGGGCATAGGCGCCCAGCTCGAAGCGGACCTGGTCGTTGCCCTTGCCGGTGGCGCCGTGGGAGATGGCGTCGGCACCGGTCTCGCGGGCGATCTCGATCAGGCGCTTGGCGATCAGCGGCCGGGCGATGGAGGTGCCGAGCAGGTATTCGCCCTCGTAAATGGTGTTGGCGCGGAACATCGGGAAGACGAAGTCGCGCACGAACTCCTCGCGCAGATCGTCGATGAAGATCTCCTTGACGCCGAACTTCCTGGCCTTCTCCCGGGCCGGCTCCAGCTCCTCGCCCTGGCCGATGTCGGCGGTGAAGGTCACCACCTCGCATTGATATTCGTCCTGCAGCCACTTCAGGATGACCGAGGTATCCAGGCCGCCGGAATAGGCCAGCACCACTTTCTTAACGTCAGACATATGCACTCGCTACCGAAAAAATAAATGCAGCCGCCGTTCAGCGGATGCGGAAACCACTATGGCAGGCCGCGCAGGCCGCCGTCACCGGCTCCAGGGCCCGGTAGGCGGCTGCCTTGTTGCCCTTCTTCGCCACCTCGGCGAACTCGCTCGCAGCCTGGTGCATGCCGAGGCCGATGCCGCGCATGGCCTCGGGCATGAAGCGGCCGGGGCCCTGGCCGCCGGTCGCCGCGGCGTGCTTGCCCATGGAACTGACACCGAGCTCCTTCTCGGCGATCGCGGCCGCCTCTTTGAGCTTGCCAGCGGCGAGGAAGCCAAGCACGTTGTTCAAGGCCGAGAGATGCTCGACCATGTCCTGCCGCATCAGAGCCTGCTGCAAGAGTGGCATCTCGACCAAGGTGCGCGGGTCCTCGGGCAGCTTCGCCTCGGCCGCGATAACCAGGCCCGGAAGCAGGGCGGCAAGCAGAATCAGCAGTCGGATCATGATCGTGCTCCAGTCAGTGGGCGGCGCCTTCGACGGTATGGACCTCGCCAGGGAAGTTGCCGATGCGGAGCATGTTGAGGTTGGCCTTGAGGCTGGCCTTCTCGATCTCGATGCCGACCACCCGGTTGTCCGCGCTCATGTTAAGCACCACGCCCTCGTGGGCCTCCCAGGCGTGGGCCGGGTCCTCGGGCGAGAGTTCGATGTAGAGGGAGTCGGTATCTTTGAAGTAGGCGATATTCATTTTGTCACCTTAGTCAGGCTGCGCAGGCGTTTGGCGCAACGGCGTTACTTTTCGAGGCGACCGAGGAGCAAATACTCCAAAAGGGCCTTTTGGGTGTGCAGACGATTCTCGGCTTCGTCCCAGACCACGCTCTGCTTGCCGTCGATCACCGCCGCTTCCACTTCCTCGCCGCGGTGGGCGGGCAGGCAGTGCATGAACACGGCATCCTGCTTGGCCACCTTCATCATGTCGGTGTCGACCTGCCAGTCGGCGAAGGCCTTCATGCGCTCGGCGTTCTCCGCCTCGAAGCCCATGCTGGTCCAGACGTCGGTGGTCACCAGGTCGGCGCCCTTGCAAGCCTCCATCGGGTCGGCGAATTCTTCGTAATGGTCGGTGCCGTAGAGACCGGCGCGCTCGGGTTCCACTTCGTAACCGGGCGGGGTCGAGACATGGACGTTGAAGTCCAGCACCTCGGCGGCCTGCAGCCAGGTGTTGCAGACGTTGTTGGAATCGCCGACCCAGGCCACGGTCTTGCCGCGGATGTCGCCGCGGTGCTCGATGAAGGTGAAGATGTCGGCCAGGATCTGGCAGGGGTGGTATTCGTTGGTCAGCCCGTTGATGACCGGCACGCGCGAGTGCGCGGCGAAGCGCTCGAGCTTGGCCTGCTCGTAGGTGCGGATCATCACGAGGTCGACCATGCGGCTGATCACGCG
>JACAEC010000045.1 GCA_013389055.1 Hydrogenophilaceae bacterium | reverse complement strand
GCCGGGCACGGCCTGAAGGTAGCGGTGATCAAGCAGAGCCACCACGACTTTGAGGTGGACGTGCCGGGCAAGGACAGCTGGCGCCACCGCCAGGCGGGGGCCTACGAGGTGCTGATCAGCTCGCCCTACCGCTGGGCGGTGATGCATGAGCTGCGCGGCGCGCCGGAGCCGAGCCTGGATGAGCACATCGCCCGGCTGTCGCCCTGCGACTTGGTGCTGGTGGAGGGCTTCAAGCGGGCCGAGCTGCCCAAGCTGGAGGTCTGGCGCAGCGCCAACGCCAAGCCCTGGCTGCACCCTGAGGACAAGCGCATCCTAGCCGTGGCCTCGGATGAAGCCCCATCGGGCATCCGGCACATCGCCCTGGACGATACGGAAACCATTGGTCGCTTCATTCTGGCGACCCTGAAGATCGAAGGAAACTGACATGCTGAGTACTGACCAGGCCAGGGCCAAACTGCTGGAAAACGCCCGCCCGGTGATCGAGACCGAAGCCGTCGCCGTCGAGGCGGCCCTGAACCGTGTGCTGGCCGAGCCTCTGATCGCGGAAGTGACGGTGCCGCCGCTCGACAACAGCGCCATGGACGGCTACGCCCTGCGCGCGGCCGACTGGGCCGAGGACAAGTGGCTGCACGTGGCCCAGCGCATCCCTGCCGGCCAAGTCGGCCACCCGCTCACGCTCGGCACCGCCGCCCGCATCTTCACCGGCGCGCCGATTCCCGAAGGCGCCGACACCGTGGTGATGCAGGAAGACTGCGAAACGCGCGACGACCATGTGCGCATCCTCAAACAACCCAAGCCCGGTGCCCACATCCGCCGCGCCGGCGAGGACATCGCCGACGGCCAGACCGTGCTGCAGGCCGGCGAGCGTTTGAATGCGGCCAAGCTCGGCGTCGCCGCCTCGGTGGGGGCCACGCAGCTCACCGTGCATCGGCGGCTGAAAGTGGCGATGTTCTTCACCGGCGACGAGATCGTGCTGCCCGGTCATGCGCTGAAGACCGGCCAGATCTACAACTCCAACCGTGCCACCCTGCTCGCCCTGCTCCAGGGCCTGGGCTGCGAGGTGCAGGACTTGGGGCAAGTGGCCGACGACTTCGACGCCACGGTGAATGCGCTGGAACAGGCCACCCGCCATGCCGACGTGGTGATCACCAGCGGCGGCGTCTCGGTCGGCGAGGAGGACCACGTCAAGGCCGCGGTGGAAAAGCTCGGCCGCATCGAGATGTGGAAGGTGGCGATGAAGCCGGGCAAACCGCTGGTCTACGGCCAGATCGGCGACAGCGATTTTCTCGGCCTGCCGGGCAACCCGGTCTCGGCCTTCGTGGTGTTCTGCCTGTTCGTGCGGCCCTTCCTGCTCGCGCGCATGGGCGCGACGCCGGCCGATGCGATCGGCTTCACCGTGCCGGCCGGCTTCGACTGGAAAAAACCAGGTGAGCGGCGCGAGTTCCTGCGTGCCCGGATCGAGAACGGCCGCGCCGTGCTCTACCGCAACCAGAGCTCGGGCGTGCTCACCTCGGCCGCCTGGGCCGACGGCCTGGTCGACATCGAGATCGGCCACACCGTGCACGAAGGCGATGCCGTGCGCTTCTGGCCGCTTTCGGAGTTGTTGAAATAATGCAGATCACCCTGCTCTACTTCGCCCGCCTGCGCGAGCAGTTCGGCACCGGCTCGGAGACCGTCACCTTGCCGGATACGATCAAGACCGTGGGCGAACTCGTCGTCTGGCTGCGTGTGCGTGGCGGCAACTGGGCGACCGAACTGGCCGAGGGCCGCGCCTTCCGCCTGGCGGTGAACCAGGACATGGCCGACGCCGGCACCGCGCTGCAGGCCGGCGACGAAGTGGCGATCTTTCCGCCTGTGACCGGTGGTTGAATGAAGATTCAGGTGCAGACCCAGGCCTTCGACCTCAACGCCGAGGTCGCCGCGCTCTACGCCGCCAACCCCAAGGTCGGCGCGGTGGCGAGCTTTCTCGGCCTGGTGCGCGACGTCAACGAGGGCGACGGCGTGGCCACGCTGACCCTGGAGCACTACCCGGGCATGACCGAAAAGGCGCTGGCGAAGATCGTCGACGAGGCGCAGTCGCGCTGGGAGGTACTCGATTGCACCGTGATCCACCGCGTGGGCGAACTCAAGCCGACCGAGCCCATCGTGCTGGTGGCCGTGGCCTCCGGTCATCGCCAGGACGCCTTCGCCGCCTGTGAGTTCATTATGGACTACCTGAAGACCCGGGCGCCGTTCTGGAAGAAGGAGATGACGCCGGAGGGCGAGCGCTGGGTGGAGGCGCGCGAGTCGGACGACGCGGCCGCGGCGCGCTGGAAAAAAACAAGCTAATACCTACCCACAGGGCGGCCTGGGCCGCCCCTTTTCATTTCAGCAACTGGTGATTCAACCCAAGCGGGTCCGCTGGGCCTGCACCTTCTCCAAGGTGGCCTCGAAGTCGGCCAGGCGCTTCTTCTCCTGCTCGACCACGGCGGCCGGAGCCTTGTCGACGAAGCTGGCGTTGGAGAGCTTGCCCTTGGCCTTTGCGATCTCACCGGTGAGGCGGGCGATCTCCTTGTCCAGGCGGGCGGTCTCGGCGGCGCGGTCGATCTCGACCTTGAGCATGAGACGCCAATCGCCTTCGATCGCCACCGGGGCGTCGCTGTCGGGCAGCGTGGCCACGGCCTGCACCTCGGACACCCGGGCGAGCAGCTGCATGTAGGGGGCGTAAACAGAGACGCGCTCGGCATCGCCCTCGACGATCAGCGGCACCTTCTGCGCCGGCGACAGGCCCATCTCGCCGCGCAGGTTGCGGCAGGCGTTGATCAGGGCCTTGAGCGTGGCCATTTCGCCATTGGCCGCCGCGTCGATCTTGCCCGCGTTGGGCGCCGGGTAGTCGGCCAGCATGATAGTCGCGCCCTTTTGGTTGGCCAGCGGCGCCACGGTCTGCCACAGCTCTTCGGTGATGAAGGGGATGATGGGGTGGGCCAGGCGCAGCACCACTTCGAGCACGCGCACCAGGGTGCGGCGGGTGGCGCGCTGGGCGGCCTCGCTGCCGTTGGCGATCTGAACTTTCGCCAGTTCCAGATACCAGTCGCAATACTCGTCCCAGACGAATTCGTAGATGGCGCGGGCGGCCAGGTCGAAGCGGTAGTGGTCGAAGCCTTCACGCACGGCGGCCTCGGCCTCTTGCAGGCGGCCAATGATCCAGCGGTCGACGAAGCTGTATTCCAGCGGCAGGGCCTCGTCCTGGCCGACGTCCTGGCCTTCGCAGTTCATCAGCACGAAGCGGGTGGCGTTCCACAGCTTGTTGCAGAAGTTGCGGTAGCCCTCGCAGCGCTGCAGGTCGAACTTGATGTCGCGGCCGTGGGTGGCGAGGCTGGCGAAGGTGAAGCGCAGGGCGTCGGTGCCGAAGCTGGGGATGCCCTCGGCGAATTCCTTCTTGGTGGTCTTGGCGATGCTTTCGGCCTGTTTGGGGTTCATCAGGCCGGTGGTGCGCTTGGCCACCAGCTCGTCCACGCTGATGCCGTCGATCAGGTCGATCGGATCGAGCACGTTGCCCTTGGACTTGGACATCTTGTTGCCGTGGGCATCTCTGACAAGCCCGGTGACGTAGACCTCGCGGAACGGCACCTTGCCGGTGAAATGCAGCGACATCATCACCATGCGGGCGACCCAGAAGAAGATGATGTCGAAGCCGGTGACCAGCACCGAGGTCGGCAGGTAGTGTTTCAGCTCCCAGGTGTCGTTGGGCCAGCCCAGGGTGGAGAAGGGCCACAAGGCCGAGGAGAACCAGGTGTCGAGCACGTCGTTGTCCTGGCTCAAGCTAACGCCATCGCCGGCCTGCTTCTGCGCCTGTTCCTCATTGCGGGCGACGTAGACATTGCCGTTCTCGTCGTACCAGGCGGGGATGCGGTGGCCCCACCACAATTGACGGGACACGCACCAGTCCTGGATGTTCTCCAGCCACTGGCGGTAGGTGGTGGTCCAGTTCTCCGGCACGAACTTGAGCTCGCCGCTGTCGACCACGCCCAGGGCCTTTTTCGCCAAGCCTTCCATGCTCATGAACCACTGGTCGGTGAGCATGGGCTCGATCACGGCATGGGTGCGGTCGCCGCGCGGGATCATCAGCTTGTGCGGTTTCGCCGATACAAGAAGTCCCTTGGCTTGCAGCTCTTCCAGTATCTTCTTGCGCGCGTCGTAGCGGTCCAGGCCCTGGTATTCGGCCGGGGCGAAGTCGTTCATCTTGGCGTCCAGCGTCAGCACGCTGATCGCTTGCAGCTTGTGCCGCTGGCCGACCTGCCAGTCGTTGAAGTCGTGGGCCGGGGTGATCTTGACCACGCCGGTGCCGAACTCGCGGTCGACGTAGTCGTCGGCGATGATGGGGATGCTGCGCTCTGCGATGGGCAGGCGCACGCTCTTGCCGATGAGGTGCGTGTAGCGCTCGTCCTCCGGGTTGACGGCGACGGCGGTGTCGCCCAGCAGCGTCTCCGGCCGGGTGGTGGCGACGGTGAGCGTGCCCGAGCCGTCCTCCAGCGGATAACTGATCTCCCAGATGAAGCCGTCTTCCTCTTCGCTCACCACTTCCAGGTCGGACACCGCGGTCTGCAGCACCGGGTCCCAGTTGACCAGGCGCTTGCCGCGATAGATCAGGCCCTCTTCGTAGAGGCGCACGAACACTTCGCTCACCGCGTGGGACAGGCCGGCATCCATGGTGAAGCGCTCGCGGCTCCAGTCGGGCGAGGTGCCCAGGCGGCGCATCTGCCGGGTGATGGTGGAACCGGAGTGCTCCTTCCATTCCCAGACCTTCTCCAGGAATTTCTCGCGACCGAGGTCGTGGCGGGAGACCTTCTGGGCGTCGAGCTGGCGCTCGACCACGATCTGGGTGGCGATGCCGGCATGGTCGGTGCCCGGCTGCCACAGGGTGTTGTCGCCCTGCATGCGGTGGTAGCGGGTCAGCGCGTCCATCAGGGTGTGCTGGAAGGCGTGGCCCATGTGCAGGGTGCCGGTGACGTTGGGCGGCGGCAGCATGATGCAGTAGAAGGGCTTGGCCTCCTGCCGGCCCATGCCGAACCAGCCGGCCTGCTCCCAGGTCTGGTACCAGCGTTTTTCGATCTCGTGGGGTTCGAAGCTCTTGGCGAGCTCGCGCTTTGTGAATTCCATGGTGCCTGCCGAAAATGAAAGACGCCGGCCGGGGCCGGCGCCTAGTGTCCTGTAAAAGGCTGAATTATAAGGGAAGCGGCAAGGACCGGCCTACTTGCCGTGGCGCTTGGCCAGCTCTTCCTGGACGATGCGGCGCACTGCCTCATCCACTTCCTGCTGATGCCGGGCCAGGAGGTCGAACAGTCGCGCCTCGATGGCGGCCATGAGCTCGGCCGGCGGCTCTTGCAGCGGAGCGGGATCGGCCGGGGCCGGTTTGGATGGCACCGGGCCAGACAGGGCTTGCCTGACCCGGGGCGGGAAAGCGGGCGCGGCAGGCGCCGGCCGGGGCGGCGGCAGGGGACGCCCCTCTTCGACCACCTCGGTCAGCCGGGGAAAGTCGAGGTCGCCCAGGTCGTGCTCGGCCAGGGCATCGGGCGCCCGATTGACCAGCAACTGGTCCAGCTTGCCGTAGAGGGCGTCGATTTCGCCGTAGAGATCGGTCTCGTCCTTGGCCATCGGCTATTTTTTCCGGTCCAGGTCCACGTTGTGCAAAGCATAGCCGCGTTCCTGGTAGAAGCGGTAGCGCTCGCGCGCCCGCTCGCGGTCGGCCGGGTCGCGGCTGACGATCTCGATCAGGCGCTCGAAGCGGCTGAACTGCGGCGGCCGCTCCTCATCCAGATTGATCAGGAGGTCGTGCGCCTTGAGCGCCTCGTCGCTGGCGCCGATCAGGATGGGGGTCTCCGAAGCCTGCGGATGGCCGCAACGGACATGGGGGATGAAAGACAGGGGTTGGCCGCTCCACAGACCGGCATCCAATTCCCCCGCCAGGGTCTCGTCGGCGGTATAGAGCAGCGCGCACTGGCCGGCCTGATAGGCCTTGGCCGCGATCTTGCGCGCCACCTCGGCCTTGTCGTCGGCGTTGAAATAGAAATCGACCCGGGTCATGACCGCCAATCATACTGCACGGCCGGGCGATGGGGCTTGGGTTTCTCGGCCGGCCGGTGGTTTAATTGGGCCATTCCCACCTGGGCTAGATCATGACTTCCGAATCGGCACCCCTGATCGAAATCAAGGACCTCCATTTCGCCTACGGCCATCACCATGTGCTCAAGGGCATCAACCTCGCCATCCACCGCGGCCAGATCGTCGCCTTCCTCGGCGTTTCCGGCTGCGGCAAGAGCACCCTCCTGCACCTGATGACCGGGCAGGAGAAGCCGCGCAAGGGCAGCGTCCATATCGACGGCCAGAACGTGCATGAGCTGGACAACGAGGGCCTCTACGCCCTGCGCCGCAAGATGGGCATGATGTTCCAGGTGAGCGGCCTGTTCACCGATCTCTCGGTCTACGACAACCTGGCCTTCCCCCTGCGCGAGCACACCGACCTGCCGGAAGAGATGATCCGCGATCTGGTGCTGATGAAGCTGCACGCCGTCGGCCTGCGCGGGGCCCACGGCCTGATGCCGGCCGAGCTGTCGGGCGGCATGGAACGGCGGGTGGCCCTGGCCCGCGCCACCGTGCTCGACCCCATGCTGATCATGTACGACGAGCCCTTCGCCGGCCTCGACCCGATCTCGCTCAACGTCATCGCCAACAAGATCCGCAACCTCAACGATGCCCTGGGCGTCACCTCCATCGTGGTGACCTACGACGTGTCGGAATCGCTCAAGGTGGTCGATTACGTCTACTTCATCGACGGCGGCGTGGTGGTGGCCGAAGGCCCGGCCAAGGACATGCTGGAGTCGCATGACCCCTTCGTCCACCAGTTCATCCACGCCGAGGAAGACGGCCCGGTCGCCTTCCACATGCACGCCCCCCCCTTCGCGGTCGAACTCGGCCTGCACCGCTAGAGAAACGCCGACTCGTCCCGTCATCGCGAGGAGCGCAGCGACGTGGCGATCCATAAGCTTGCCGCTAGCGCCAAGGCCAACAGATTGAATTGCCGCGGCGGCTTCGCCGCCTGGCAATGACGCAATGCAAACGGTGCTCAGCGCTTACCGACGCATCGCCTCCGCCACCGCCGCGCCCAAGCCGGCCGGCGACTGCGCCACCACCACGCCCGCCTTCTCCAGCGCCGCGATCTTCTCCGCCGCCGTGCCCTTGCCGCCGGCGATGATCGCCCCGGCGTGGCCCATGCGCTTGCCCTTGGGCGCGGTGAGGCCGGCGATGTAGGCCGCCACCGGCTTCTTCACGTTGGCGCTGATGTATTCGGCCGCCGCCTCTTCCGCCGTGCCGCCGATCTCGCCGACCAGGATGATCGCCTCGGTCTGCGGGTCGGCCTGGAACAGCTCCAGGCAGTCGATGAAATCGAGGCCCTTGATCGGGTCGCCGCCGATGCCGACGCAGGTGGACTGGCCCAGGCCGAGCTGGGTGGTCTGCCACACCGCCTCGTAGGTCAGGGTGCCCGAGCGGGAGACGATGCCGACCTTGCCCGGCTTGTGGATGAAGCCGGGCATGATGCCGATCTTGCACTCGCCCGGGGTGATCAGGCCGGGACAGTTGGGGCCGATCAGCTTGGCGCCGTTGGCCCGGATGGCGGCCTTGACGTTGATCATGTCGCGCACCGGAATGCCCTCGGTGATGCAGGCGATCACCTCGATGCCGGCGTCGGCCGCCTCCAGAATGCCGTCGGCGGCGAAGGCCGCCGGCACGTAGATCATGCTGGCGTTGGCGCCGGTCTCGCGCACCGCGTCCGCCACGGTGTTGAAGATCGGCCAGCCCTCGTGCGTCGTCCCCCCCTTGCCGGGGGTGACGCCGCCGACGACCTTCGTGC
>JACAEC010000104.1 GCA_013389055.1 Hydrogenophilaceae bacterium | reverse complement strand
GGCCCGGGCTCGACCGGCTCTGCCGGCGCATCGAGGGTCAGACTCGGCTCCTGGCGCGGGCGCTCGGCGTCGGCTGGCAAGACCGGCTCGAATGCGGGCTCGCGCGCCGGCGCGAACGAGCGATCGACCTGCTGGCGGTATTTGCGCTCCTGCAACCAGTTGTAGAGCACCACGCCGAGCACCAGCGCGACGCCGAAACCGATCAGCACGAGCTGAAAGGTGGTCATGGCTGCGTTGCCCCAGGCGGGGCGGCAGCGCCTGCTGCATCGCTTTGATTCGTCTTCACCGAGGTCTCCCCACCAGCCGGTTCCATGACCTGGAAAAATACCTCACCGCGCTTGATCATGCCCAGTTCGAAGCGGGCTCGTTCCTCGATGGCATCGAAGCCCTGTTTCAAATCGTCCACTTCGGCCGCCAGCTTGGCGTTGCGCATGGCCAAGGCCTCATTGGCCGTCTTTTGCTGTTCGACCTGACGCTCCAGCTCCCAGACCTTGAGCCAACTACCCTTGCCAAGCCACAAAGGGTACTGCAGCAACAGTATGAGCAGCGCGAGCAGGAGGCCTAAGCCGCGCATGTCATTTCAGTTGGTAAAACGCCTCCCGGCCGGCATAGGCAGCACGCTCACCCAGCTCTTCCTCGATGCGCAACAGCTGGTTGTATTTGGCCATGCGGTCGGAACGGGAGAGCGAGCCGGTCTTGATCTGCAGCGCGTTGCTGCCCACGGCCAGGTCGGCGATGAAGGAGTCCTCGGTTTCGCCCGAACGGTGCGAGATCACCGAGGTCCAGCCGGCGCGCTTGGCCATCTCGATGGCCTCGAAGGTCTCGGACAGGGTGCCGATCTGGTTGACCTTGATCAGGATGGAGTTGGCGACGTCCTTCTGGATGCCTTCCTTGAGGATCTTGGTGTTGGTCACGAAGATGTCGTCGCCGACCAGCTGGATGCGCTTGCCCAGCTTGGCGTTGAGGATAGCCCAGCCCTCCCAGTCCTGCTCGGCCATGCCGTCCTCGATGCTGATCACGGGGTACTTGTCGACCCAGGCGGCCAGGTAATCGGCGAATTCGGCCGAGCTCAAGGCCAGGCCTTCCGACTCCAAGCGGTATTTGCCGTCCTTGTAGAACTCCGAGCTGGCGCAGTCGATGCCGATCAGTACATCGCTGCCGGCCTGGTAGCCGGCGGCGCCGATCGCCTCGACGATGGCCTTGAGCGCCTCTTCGTTCGACTTGAGATTGGGTGCGAAGCCGCCTTCGTCGCCGACGGTGGTGATGTGGCCAGCCTTGTGCAGGATCTTGCGCAGCTGATGGAAGACCTCGGCGCCGCAGCGCAGGGCCTCGCGGAAGCTGGGCAGGCCGGCCGGGATGATCATGAATTCCTGCATGTCGATGCTGTTGTCGGCATGGGCACCGCCGTTGATGATGTTCATCATCGGTGTGGGCAGGCTCATCGGGCCGGCGCCGCCGAGGTAGCGGTACAGCGGCAGGCCGGCCTCTTCGGCGGCGGCGCGGGCGCAGGCGAGCGACACCGCCAGGGTGGCGTTGGCGCCCAGGCGCGATTTGTTCTCGGTGCCGTCCAGCTCGAGCAGGGTCTGGTCGATGAAGCTCTGTTCCTCGACATCCAGGCCGATCAGGGCCTCGGCGATCTCGGTATTGACGTTCTCGACCGCATTGAGCACCCCCTTGCCGCCGTAGCGCTTGGTATCGCCGTCGCGCAGCTCGATGGCCTCGCGGCTGCCGGTGGAGGCGCCCGAGGGCACGGCCGCGCGACCCATGACGCCGGACTCCAGCAGGACATCGGCTTCGACGGTGGGGTTGCCGCGGGAATCCAGAATCTCGCGGGCGATCACATCAACAATGGCACTCATTCTCTCGTTTCCTTTTCACTTACACATCGACAATGACGGCAGCCGTCACTGTTGCATCAATTTCTGTTCGTCGAAGCCGCGCTGTTTCACCAGCGCATCGATTTCCTTCAAGGTGATCAACAGCTCGCGCATCAAGGGCAAGGGCCAGGCATTGGGGCCGTCGGACAAGGCGCGGGCCGGGTCCGGGTGGGTCTCGGCGAATACGCCGGCGACGCCGACGGCGACCGCCGCCCGCGCCAGCACCGGCACGAATTCGCGTTGGCCGCCGGAGCAGGTGCCCTGGCCGCCCGGCTGCTGCACCGAATGGGTGGCGTCGAACACCACCGGGCAGCCGGTCTCGCGCATGATGGCGAGGCCGCGCATGTCGGAGACCAGGGTGTTGTAGCCGAAGGAGGCGCCGCGCTCGCAGACCATGATGGTGTCGGCGCCGCCGTTGGCGGCCTTGGCCTTGTCGACCACGTTCTTCATGTCCCAGGGCGCCAGGAACTGGCCCTTCTTGATGTTGACCGGCTTGCCGGTAGCGGCCACGGCCTGGATGAAATCGGTCTGCCGGCAGAGGAAGGCCGGGGTCTGCAGGACGTCGACCACCTCGGCCACGGCGGCGATCTCGGACTCGGTGTGGACATCGGTCAGCACCGGCACGCCGATCTGCTTCTTCACCTCGGCCAGGATGTCGAGGCCGCCTTCCATGCCCAGGCCGCGGAAGGAGCCGCCGGAAGAGCGGTTGGCCTTGTCGTAGGACGACTTGTAGATGAACGGGATGCCCAGCTCGGCGCAGAGTTCTTTCAACCGGCCGGCGGTGTCGAAGGCGAGTTGCTTGGACTCGATGACACAGGGCCCGGCGATGAGGAATAACGGTTTGTCGAGGCCTGCCTCGAATCCACACAGCTTCATGCTTGTTCTCTTTCGGTTTGACTCTGGGCCGTCTCGCCCAGACGCCGCTTGCGGTTTGCCAGGGCGGCCTCGACGAAGGCCTTGAACAGCGGATGGCCTTCGCGCGGGTTGGAGGTGAATTCGGGATGGAACTGGCAGCCGACGAACCAGGGGTGATCCGGCAACTCGACCATCTCGCACAGCTCGGTGCCCGGTGCTCTACCTGAAACACGCAGCCCCTTGGCCTCGAGCTGGGCCAGCAGGGTGTTGTTGACCTCGTAGCGGTGGCGATGGCGTTCGACGATCTCGGGCTGGGCATAGACCTGGCGGGCCAGCGAGCCTTCAGCCAACTTGCAGACCTGGCCACCCAGGCGCATGGTGCCGCCGAGGTCGGAATTCTGGTCGCGCCGCTCGACCTGGCCGGCGCGATCGAGCCACTCGGTGATCAGGCCGATGACCGGATAGGGGGTCTCCGGCTCGAATTCGGTGGAATGGGCATTGGCCATGCCGGCCACGTCGCGGGCGAACTCGACCACGGCCAGTTGCATGCCCAGGCAGATGCCGAGGTAGGGCACCTTGTGCTCGCGGGCATAGCGGATGGCCGCGATCTTGCCCTCGACCCCGCGCTTGCCGAAGCCGCCGGGCACCAGGATGGCGTCCATATTGGCCAAGGCGGCGGTGCCTTCCTTCTCGATCTGCTCGGAATCGATGTAATGGATCTTGACCCGGCTGCGGGTATGCATGCTGGCGTGGATCAGGGCCTCGGTCAGCGACTTGTAGGACTCGGTCAGGTCGACGTATTTGCCGACGAAGGCAATATCGACCTGGAACTGCGGGTGCTCGAAGGACTCGACCAGACGGTTCCACACCGAAAGGTCGGCGGCCCGGGCGAGGATGTTCAGCTTGTGGCAGACGATCTCGTCCAGCATCTGCTCATGCAGCATGCCCGGAATCTTGTAGATGCTGTCGGCATCCAGGGCCTCGATCACCGCCTCCGGCTGGACATTGGTGAACAGCGCGATCTTGCGCCGCTCCTCGGCCGGGATCGAGCGGTCGGCGCGGCAGAGCAGGATGTCGGGCTGGATGCCGATCTCGCGCAGGTCCTTGACCGAATGCTGGGTCGGCTTGGTCTTCAACTCGCCGGCAGTCGGGATATAGGGCAGCAGGGTGAGGTGGATGAAGCAGGTCTTGTCCCGGCCCTCCTCGATGCCCATCTGGCGGATGGCCTCGAGGAACGGCAGCGATTCGATGTCGCCGACGGTGCCGCCGATCTCGACGATGGCCACCTCGGCATCGCCGGCACCCTGGCGGATGTGCAGCTTGATCTCGTCGGTGATGTGCGGGATGACCTGGACGGTCTTGCCCAGGTACTCGCCCCGGCGCTCCTTCTTGATCACCGATTCGTAGATCTGGCCGGTGGTGAAGTTGTTGCGCTTCGACATCTTGGCCGTGGTGAAGCGCTCGTAGTGACCCAGATCGAGGTCGGTTTCGGCACCATCCTCGGTCACGAACACCTCGCCGTGCTGGAACGGGCTCATGGTGCCCGGGTCGACGTTGATATAGGGATCGAGTTTGAGGAGGGTGACCCGGAGGCCGCGCGATTCGAGAATCGCGGCAAGCGAGGCGGCGGCAATCCCTTTACCCAGGGATGAAACCACGCCACCGGTGACAAATACGTATCGGGTCATGGCATAGGCGGTGGAGGTGATGCGAGATTCTACTAAAAAACCCGCCCCACCGCGAGCCGGCGCCTATTTTCGCGCCTAACTGAAGATCAGCTTGAGCCCGATCAGGATGGTGGTGGCCTCGAAGGCCCGCTTGATCCAGAGATTGCCCTTCTTGAGGGCCAAATGGCTGCCGAGGTAGCCGCCGAGGATGGAGCCGGCCAAGAGCGCCGGCATCCAGCCCCAGGCCACGGTACCGAGCACACCGAGCACCACGGCGCCGGTGCCATTCCAGAAAAAGCCGCAGAGGATCAGGGTATAGGCCACCGCCCGCTTGTAGTCGAGGCCGAAGTGGCGGATCAGCCAGATGGTCAGGAACAGCCCGGTGCCCGAGGTGATGGAGCCGTTGAGAAAGCCGACCACGAACAGTCCGACCACGCCCAGCGCCAGGCCGGCACCGGCCTGGTTGCGCGGGGCGTAGTCCATCCCCAGGCGGGGCCTGAACACCGAATAGACGCCCAGCCCCGCCGTCAGCAGGCCGAGCAGGAAGGTGGCGATCTCGGCCGGAATCCTGAGGATGGTCGAGGCGCCCAGCACCACCCCCGGCAGGCCGGCAGCCAGGATGATCAAGGAAAACCGCCGCTCCAGGTGGCTCTCCCGCCAATGGCGGGAAATCGCGCCGATGCCGAGGAAGACGCTGGCGACCTTGTGCGTGGCCAGGGCCACGCCGAAAGGCAGGCCCAGGAAGATCAGCATGGGCAACTGGATCAAGCCCGCGCCGCCACCGGACAGGGCGGAAAACCAGTTGGCGATCAGGGAGACAAGGAAGAGGACGAACTGGTCGATCAAGCGCCTATCGCCCCGTCACCCCAAAGGCCACGGCATAGCTGAGATAGGGCAGCGCCAGGCCGGCCTCGCTCACCGCCTGGATCAAGGTTTGAATGCGGTCCGCCTCCGCGAAGAACTCCACGCACTCGGGCAGGGTGCCGGCCAGTTCGAAGAAGGTGTCCTGATGCAGGCCGTGCCGGCCGAAACCGGCATGGGCGCGAAAGGCGGTGCCGCCCGCTATCCCTTGGGCCCGCGCCTGGTCGAACAGCCAGTCGTAGATGGGCCGGCCTTGGTGGCGCATGCCCTCCTGGGTATAGAAACGTACGCACAGACCGTCCATCGCTAACCTTTCAAGAATCGGAAACTCCAGACGCCGAGGCCGGTCATGAACAGGGAACCGACTACGTGCGCGCCGATCACCAACAGGCCCATCGCATACTGCGCCCGGCTCAACAGGGTGAAGACCTCGGCGGAGAAGGTGGAAAAGGTGGTCAGGCCGCCGAGAAAGCCGGTGACCACGAACAGCCTCGCCTCCGGCGACAGCCCCGGATGCTGGGCGAAATAGGCGATGGCCAGGCCGATCAGATAGCCGCCCAGCAGATTGGCGGCCAGGGTGCCCAGGGGCAGGCCGGCATGCAGGGGATTCAGCCAGAGCCCTAGCCCCCAGCGCAGCCAGGCGCCCAGCGCGGCGCCCAAACCGATGGCTGCGAACGACATCATCACCCCATCTCTCCCCCGAAAGCCTCAGGCCGGCTTACTGCAAGGCCTCGCGGGCGATCTCGCCCAGCATCTTCTCGACATCGGCCAGGGCCTTCTTGCTCGCCTTGGAGGCGCCCGGGGCGTAGGGCTTGCGGTAGGCCACGTTGACGACATCCGGCTTGTCCGGGGTGACATAGACGTTGATGATGAAGGGGCAGAACACCATATTGCGCGGGTCGGCCTCCATCATCGCCCGCGACAGGTCGGCCTTGCAGAACTGGATCTGGTCGCCGCGCAGGTAGACCGCCTTGGTCAGGCCGATATCGCGGCCGGTGCGCGCCAGCATGTCGGCGATATAGCTCTGATGGTCGATCTTCATGCCGCGGTTCTCGATCGCCATCACGGCATTTTCCCGGACATCGTCGAACTTGGCCTGCTTGCTGAGGACCACGGCGAAATCACCGCCGGCCAGGGCGGTTTGCGCCAGCAACAACAGGCCGAACAGGCCGGTGAAAAGCAGATTAAGTCGTTTCATTTTCATCTCCTTGGTTTGATGTGGACTTTAGCGCGCCAGGGTCAGCAAGGTCTCCGCTTCCTTCGAGACCGCTTTGGCGGCTTTGGTTTCCATGCGACGGTAGCACTGCAAGACCGCCTCGCCCAGCTCGGATAATCGCGCCCCGCCGCCACGCACGCCACCGGCCGCGGTGTCGATCAAGGGCTTGGGGAATACCTTGTTCAGCGCATCCGCCATCAACCAGGCGCGCCGATAGGAAATATGCAGGTGCCGGGCCGCGCCGGAAATCGAGCCGGCCTCGCGAATCGCCTCCAACAAGCGAATCTTGCCCGGCCCCAGATTGAGCGGATCGGAAAACAGGATGCGAATTTGGCAGGCGGCAGACGGCACATCGGCAACTCAGGCTGCAATGCCGTCATTCTAGCCGCAAACAAGCCCGGCAGGCCGCGCCCTGTTGGCGGGTCGGCCTGCCGGCATCGGGGACGCAGCGGATTACTTTGTCTTCTTCTTGCCGAAGGTGTTGTCGACCAGGGGCTTCACCGTCGCCTGGGGCGTATGGCACTGGGTGCAGTTGTAGCGCCCCATGTGCATGGTGTTGGCCTTGACGTCGACATAGTGGCTGGCCGGCAACGGCGTCGGCTGGCCCTTGACCTTCTTCTTGCCGACCATGTCAGGCTGCTGATGGCAGCCGACGCACATGTTGCTCTCAAGAGTGATCGGCACGAAGTCCTTGATCTCGTGCGGCACTTGCGGCGGCGCGCCGAGATAGGCGCGCGGCAGGGTCCCGCCGGAGAAGGGGTCGGCCTGGCGATACTCGAAGGTCTGCGGGTCGGGCACTTCATAGACACTGGTCTTGGACAGGCCCAATTGATCATCCGGGATAGGTTGATCCGCCGCCTGGCCCCACTGGGCCGCCAGGCCCAACGCCAGGGCCGTACCAACTAAAGCGATTGTTCTCATCACATCCTCCTATGCACACCGGATTGCAATTACGACTGTCCGCTTGCAACTGCCTCGTTATGCTTGCGGATCAGGGTTCTCAAATCGAAGCTAAGGCTGCCTTCTGGACACAGCGCGGTACAACGGCCGCAGTTGTTGCATTCGCCCGCAGCGACAAGGCCCACCTCCTCCAAGCGCTTCAGGTTCAGCACCTGGGGTTCCGGACAGACCCGGGCGCATTCGCCGCAATGGGTGCAGGATGTCTTGTCGAAACGCACCCGGATCAGCGCCGCCTTGCCGACCACGGCATAGAAGCCGCCCATGGGGCAGAGATGGCCGCACCAACCGTTCTTCAGGATCAAAAGATCGAACAGGAAAATGGCCGACAGGGCGAGAAAGCCCAGCCCGAAACCGAAGATGATCTCCCGGTGCATCATGCCGATGGGGCTCACCCACTCGAAGGCCGCCACCCCGGTGATCGTGGACAGGATCAAGGCCGCCGCCAGCACGAAATAGCGGGTGTTGCGGCTCAAGGTAAACAGGGCGGAGATGGGTAGCTGCTGGCGCAGCCAGCCGGCCAGGTCGGTGACCATGTTCACCGGGCAGACCCAGGCGCAATAGACCCGGCCGCCCACCAGCAGGTAGAAGCCGAGCACGATGGCCGCGCCGATGACGACCTCCCGCTGCAGGACATGGCCGGTCAGGAAGATTTGCAGCACGGCGAAGGGATCGGCCATGGGAAACAGGCCCATGAACTCCGAGGCGCTGAGGTTTCCGGTCAGCACCCCCACGCCCTTGGCCACTTCCCAGCCCCAATGGGCGGTGCCGAAGAACAACAGCAGAATGCTGAGCTGGCTGAGTCGACGCAGAACCATGTAGCGCCAGGACCAAATGCGCGTCGGCCAGGATCGCGTGCGCACCTTTTCGATGGAGGCCAGGGCATCGGCCCGGGTGAATTCGGGTAGTGCGCTCATAACCCACCCTCATTCAGGTAATCCATGCCCGGCGCCTGTTTGGGCGGCTCTGCCGGTGCCGTGGGTGCTGCCGGTGCCGCGGGCTTGAATTCCTGGGTGATCTCGGTCTCGAAGGTCCAGCCCAGGCGGTAGTGTTCGCCGATCTTGCCCTGCACCAAGTTGTGCGGAAGGATGCGGATGGCGGGCTCCGTGGTGGGGCAGGCCTTCTCGCAGATGCCGCAGCCCGTGCAGTAATCGGAATTGACGATGGGCATGAACATAGCGTGCTTGGAGATTTGGCGCGGGTGGGTCTCCAGCACGATGGCCTTGCCCTTGAGCGGACACTCCCGATGGCAGATCTCGCAGCGCAGGCCCTTCCAGGACAGGCAGTTCTCCAGGTCGATCACCGCCAGGCCCATGCGCGAGTCGTTGATGTTTTTCAGCTCCGGCGAAAGCGCCCCGGTCGGGCAGGCCTTCATGCAAGGGATGTCCGGGCACAGGTAGCAGGGGATGTCACGCGGCTTGAAGAACGGCGTGCCGATGGGGATGTCACCCCCCGCCCCGGCCAGCTTGAGGGTGTCGTAGGGGCAGGCATTCACGCACTGGCCGCACTTGATGCAGGCGGCGTTGAAGTCATGCTCCGGCAAGGCGCCCGGCGGCCTCAATGCATAAGGGTGCGCGCGCACCTCCTGCTTGACCATATAGGCCCAGAGCGTGCCGGCGGTGGCGGCCAGGGCACTGCCCTGAGCCAGCTTCACCAGAAAATCGCGGCGTGAGACAGATTTAGTCGACATCTCTCAGCTTCTAGCGTCTAGCTTCTAGCGTCTAGGCCCTAGCCGGTAGCTCGATACAGCGCGATACGCGCCGTATTTCGCTACCAGCTACGGCTATTTGCTCTCAGGCCTTGTAGACCTTGACCGCGCACTTCTTGTAGTCGGTCTCTTTCGAGAGCGGACAGGTGGTATCCAAGGTGACCTTGTTGATCAACACGCCCTCGTCGAACCAGGGCACATAGATCAGGCCGCGCGGCACCCGGTTGCGGCCGCCGGTCTCCAGGCGCACCTTGACCTTGCCGCGGCGCGACTCCACCCACACCAGATCGTTACGCTTCAAGCCCTTGGCCTCGGCGTCCTTGGGGTGGATCCAGCACACCGCGTTGGGCACGGCCCGGTGCAGTTCCGGCACACGCCGGGTCATGGTGCCGGAGTGCCAGTGTTCCAGCACCCGGCCGGTACACAGCCAGAGGTCGTACTTGGCGTCCGGCTTTTCCACCGGGCTGGCGTAAGGGCGGAAGTAGATCTTGGCCTTGTGGGAGATATCCACCTTCTGGGCACCGGGCTTGTCCAGGTCGCCCATCATCAACGCGTTACCGTTGTTGCCGTAGAAGTCGAACTCCCGGCCCTTCTCCACGTAGGGGTCGTACTGGGCGTTGTTGCGCCAGGGGGTTTCCACCCACTTGTTGCCCTTCTTCACCACGGGCCAGCGCAGACCCCGCACCTTGTCGTGGTGGTAGATGTCGAAGGGGGCCAGGTCGTGGCCGTGGCCG
>JACAEC010000080.1 GCA_013389055.1 Hydrogenophilaceae bacterium | reverse complement strand
TGGTGGGGAGACCTCGGTGAAGACGAATCAAGGCAGTGGGGAAGGCAATGGTCCCGGCCCGGCCACGACGCCCGAGCAGGGCAAGGGTCGCCAGCCATGACCACCTTCCAGCTGGTGCTGGTCGGTTTCGGTGTCGCCCTGGTGCTCGGCGTGGTGCTCTACAACTGGCTGCAGGAGCGTAAATACCGCCAACAGCTCAATCGCCAGTTCGCGGCCGATGCGGGCGAACCGAATTTCGATCGTGCCCCGGCTGCCGAGGCCGATCGCCATAGGCAAGAGCCGAGCTTGAATCTCGACGCCGAATCGAGTGCCGATGATCGGCGCCAACCCCCGCCGATCGAAGATGAAGATTTTGAGCGGCTGGCAGTGCCCGAGCCCGATTTCACCGATGCCAGGCAGCCCAGACTCGAGCCTGCGGCCGCAGCGGTCCCCTTCGAGCAGGAAAGCCCGCTCGACCCCGACACCGAATACATCGCCCGCCTGCGCTTCAGCCAGCCGGTGATGGCGCCGGTCGCCGGCCTGATCGACCTGATGCGCGAGATCGGCAAGCCGGTGCGGGTGATGGCCCAAGGGCACGACGGCAACTGGGAGCCGGTCAGCGGGCCCAGTCGCAACAGCTATGCAGCCCTGGAATTGGGCCTGCAATTGGCCGACCGCTCGGGGGCGGTGACCTCGGGCCAGATCGATGCCTTCTGCCGCGTCCTCTACAATTTCGCGGCGGAGCAGGGCGGGGCGGTATCCTGCCCGGACAAATCCGCCGCGCTGGAACTGGCCCGAGCCCTGGACCTGTTCTGCATCGAGGTCGATGTCATGATCGGCCTCAACATCGTCGCCCCGGATGCCCGGCCATTCCTGATTTCGGAAGTGCATCGCTGGGCCGGCGAGGCGGGCTTGGCCTTGCAGGGGGACGGCAGCTATGCCCTGAAGAACGAGGCCGCTCGCACCCTGTACACCTTGGCCAACCAGTCGGACCAGCCGTTCCAGCCGGGCGTGCCCGGTGCCAGCACGCATGGCATCACCCTGCTGTTCGACGTGCCCAACATGGCCGACGGCCTGGCGGTGTTCGACCGCATGGCCGGCACCGCCATGCGCCTGAGCAAGACGCTGGGCGGTCGCCTGGTCGACGACAACGGCAAGCTGGTCAGCCAGGAGAGCCTGCAAAAGATCCACCAGCGTCTGGCCGAGTCCTACGCCAGCATGGATGCGCGCGGCATCCCGGCGGGCGGTGAACGGGCCAGCCGCCTGTTCGTCTGATGCCGGCCGGCCGCGACCAAGCCCAGGCGCGCCTGAATAAGCTGCGCGCCGAGATCGAGCATCACAACTACTGCTATTACGTTCTCGATAATCCGGAAATCCCCGACGCCGAATTCGACCGGCTGATGCGCGAGCTCCAGGCACTGGAGGCGGCGCACCCCGAGCTGGTGACGCCGGATTCGCCGACGCAGCGGGTCGGCGCCGCGCCGCTCAAGGCCTTCGCCGAGGTCGCCCATGCCGTGCCCATGCTTTCGCTCAACAACGCCTTCAGCGAGGAGGACGTCATCGCCTTCGACCGCCGGGCACGCGAGGGCCTGGGCAGTGAGGGCGAACTGGAATACGCGGTCGAGCCGAAGTTCGACGGCCTGGCGATCACCCTGCACTACCACAACGGCCATTTCATCCAAGGGGCGACTCGGGGCGACGGCTATACCGGCGAGGACGTCAGCGCCAACCTGCGCACCATCCACGCCATCCCGCTCCAACTCGACCCCGAACAGGCGCCGCCCTGGCTGGAGGTGCGCGGCGAGGTGCTGATGCTCAAGCGCGACTTCGAGCGGCTCAATGCCGAGGCGCGCAGCCGCGGCGAGAAGGAATTCGCCAACCCGCGCAATGCCGCCGCCGGCAGCCTGCGCCAGCTCGATTCCCGGGTCACCGCCAAGCGCCGGCTGACCTTCTTCGCCTATGGCATCGGCCGGGTCGAGGGGAGTGCCTTGCCCAAGACGCACGACGAAACCATGAGCTGGCTGGCCAAACTGCGCTTCCCGGTCTGCCCCGAACGCCGCACTGTGCGTGGCGTCCAAGGACTACTGCACTACTTTGCCGAACTCGGGGCCAAGCGCGAGCAGCTGCCCTATGAGATCGACGGCGCGGTGTACAAGCTGAACAAGCTCTCGGAGCAGGAGGCCCTGGGCTTCGTCGCTCGGGCGCCGCGCTGGGCGATTGCCCATAAATACCCGGCCCAGGAAGAGCTGACCGTGGTCGAAGCCATCGACGTCCAAGTCGGCCGCACCGGCGCGCTCACGCCGGTGGCGCGGCTGAAGCCGGTCTTCGTCGGCGGCGTCACCGTGACCAACGCCACCCTGCACAACGAGGACGAGGTACGGCGCAAGGACATTCGGGTCGGCGATACCGTGATCGTGCGCCGGGCCGGCGACGTCATCCCCGAAGTGGTCGCGATCCTGCCCGAGCGGCGGCCCATGCGCGATCTGGTCACGCCCCTGCACGAGCCGTTCACTATGCCGGCGACCTGCCCGGAATGCGGCGCCCCGGTGGTCAAGCTGGAAGGCGAGGCGGCCGCGCGCTGCACCAATGGCCTGGCCTGCCCGGCCCAGCGCAAGCAGGCCATCCTCCATTTCGCCTCGCGCCGGGCCATGGACATCGAGGGCCTGGGCGACAAGCTGGTGGAGCAACTGGTCGACAAGGGCCTGATCCAAACCCCGGCCGATCTCTACACGCTGACGCTCGAGCAGGCGGCGGGCTTGGAGCGCATGGCGGAAAAATCCGCCAGCAACCTGATCACTGCCATCGAGGCCAGCCGGCACAAGGATCTGGCCCGCTTCATCTTCGCTATGGGTATCCGCAACGTCGGCGAGCAGACGGCCAAGGACCTGGCCCGCCATTTCGGCCAGCTCGATGCCTTGATGCAGGCCGACGAAGCGGCGCTGATGCAAGTGCCGGATGTCGGGCCGGTGGTAGCCGAATCGATCCTGGCCTTCTTCGCCGAGCACCACAACCGCGCAGTCATCGAGCGCCTGCGCAAGGCTGAGGCCTGGCAGGACGGCGAGGCGCAGCCGCTCGCAGCGGGGCACCTGGCTGGCAAGACCTTCGTCCTCACCGGCACCCTGCCCAATCTCGCCCGCGACGAGGCCAAGGCCAGGATCGAGGCGGCGGGCGGCAAGGTCGCCGGCAGCGTATCGAAGAAGACCGATTACGTCGTGGCCGGGGCCGAGCCCGGCTCGAAATACACAAAGGCGCAAGAATTGGGCGTTACCATTCTGGATGAGGCGCAGTTGCTGGAATTACTAGAAAGAGGAGTTGAGGCGTGAAGAAGATCACCAAGGCGGTGTTCCCTGCGGCCGGCATGGGGACACGGTTTTTGCCGGCAACCAAGGCCAGCCCCAAGGAGATGCTGCCCATCGTCGACAAACCGCTGATCCAGTACGCGGCGGAGGAGGCCATCGCCGCCGGCATCACCGACCTCATCTTCATCATCGGCCGCACCAAGCGCGCCATCGCCGACCATTTCGACAAGGCCTACGAGCTGGAGGTCGAGTTGGAGATGCGCGGCAAGACCAAGGTGCTGGAAGAGTTGCGCGCCATGCTGCCGCTCAACGTCCACTACATCTTCATTCGCCAGGCCGAGGCCCTGGGACTGGGCCATGCCGTGCTCTGCGCCGAGCCGGCGATCAACAACGAACCCTTCGCCGTGATCCTGGCCGACGACCTGATCGACGCTGAGCCCGGCGCCCTGAGCCAGATGACCGCGCTCTACGAGCAGCATCAATGCTCCCTGGTCGGCGTCCAGAACGTGGCACCCGGGGAGACTGGCTCCTACGGCATCGTCGCCTCCCAGCCCCAGTCCGAACGGCTGCATAAGGTCACCCGCATCGTCGAAAAGCCCAAGCCCGAGGTCGCGCCCTCGACCCTGGCCGTGGTCGGCCGCTATGTGCTCACGCCGCGCATCTTCCACCACCTCAAGCACATCGAGCGCGGCGCCGGCGGCGAGATCCAGCTCACCGACGCCATCCAGGCCCTGCTCACCGACGAATCGGTGCTGGCCTACGAGTTCGACGGCAAGCGCTACGACTGCGGCAGCAAGGCCGGCTATGTCGAGGCCACGGTGGAATTCGCCCTCAAGCACCCGGAGATCAGCGAAGAGATTTCGCGTTATCTCAAGGCGCGGTTCTGCAAATAACGATCAGGCGGTTTTTACCCAGGCATTGAGCAGATCGCGCGCCGCCCGCGCCATTTCAGTCGCCGTCAGCCCGACCGGCCCGCTTCCCTCCGCCACCAGTCGATCCGCCACCGCGCCGTGCAGGTGCACGGCGTAGATCGCTGCCTGTTCCAAACCCAGGCCCTGGGCGACCAGGGCGCCGATCATGCCGGCCAGCACGTCGCCCATGCCGGCGCTGGCGAGGCCGGGGTTGCCCGTGGTGTTGCTCCAGATCGGGCCATTGGGGCCGGTGATCAGGCTGCCGGCGCCCTTGAGCAGGGCGAGGCAGCCGTAGGCCTCGACCAGTTGCCGCACGGCACGTAGGCGGTCGGCCTGCACCGCCTGGCTGTCGAGGCCCAGCAGGCGGCCGGCCTCGCCGGGGTGGGGGGTGAGCAGGGTGGGGGTCTGGCGCTGCCAGAGCAGGGCCTGGAGTTCGACATCCTTGGCCAGCAGGTTGAGGCCGTCGGCGTCGATGAGCAGGGGCAGGGGGCCTTGCAGGGCATCGAGCAGGCATTGCCGGCCGGTGCCGCTGTGGCCCAGGCCCGGGCCGACCACCAGGCAGGCCGGCTTCTCCAGTTGCAGGGCCCGTTCCGGCGGCACGATCATCAATTCCGCCGCGTTCGGGTCGACCGCGATGCGGTTGTCCAACAAGCCGACGTAGACCCGGCCGGCCCCCAGCCAGAGGGCGGCGCGGGCCGCCAGCAGGGCGGCGCCGGCCATGCCGGGGGCGCCGCCGATCACGCCGACGCTGCCGAAATCGCCCTTGTGGCTGTCCAGGGG
>JACAEC010000032.1 GCA_013389055.1 Hydrogenophilaceae bacterium | reverse complement strand
GTCGGCGCATCGCGCCGACCCTCTCTCAAAAGAAATGGCATTCCCGCCCGCGGGAATTCAGCGCATTATTTGACTTGCAATTCCCCTCTGAGCCGCCGATCTTGTACGAAACGATTGGGGGATGTCGGCGAGCACTGTCTGAGCCCGAAGGGCGAGTTGCGCAGCCGCCCAAGCGTTTCGTTCAAGATCGGGAAGCCGGAGGCCGGCGAAGCGGGGCGTGCTTTCTTTGGCTACTTTCTTTGCACGAGCAAAGAAAGTATGCCCGCTGCCGGGCGGCCCCGGCCAACGGCATCGGCAAGACTTGAAGCGGAATTAGTTTCCACCTGCGGCGGAATGGCATTGGGTTGCATGGATCCCCGGATTGCGTTTCACTTCATCCCATTGGGCTACTCGCTGACTGGTAGATATCCCACATGAAGGTCATATACAAAATCACTTACCCGAACGGAAAAATCTACGTTGGGAAAGACCTGACGGATGACATCAATTACTTTGGTAGCGCTGACAGCAAACTCATTGCGCAGGACTTCACACGAGACCAACGCCGGAGCTTCGCCATCCTCAAAGAGATTCTTTGGGAATCTGCGACTGCCTCAGACAAGGAAGTAAACGCCAAAGAAGTTGAATACATTGCGGCATTGCGCTCGAACGAGCCGACCATCGGATATAACCAATGGCCCAAATTCAATGGCTAAATCATTACCCCACATGCCAACACCCTGCCCCCTCTGCACCCCCACTAACGAAGACCTCCTCTGGCAAGACCCCTTCTGCCGCATCATCCTCGTCGACGACCCCGCCTACCCCGGCTTCTGCCGAGTCATCCTCAACGCCCACATCAAAGAAATGACCGACCTATCCAGCGCCGATCAGCAAAGACTGATGAGCGTGGTGTTCGCAGTGGAATCAGCGGTAAGAGAGGTCATGCAACCGGACAAGATCAACCTCGCCAGCCTCGGCAACATGGTGCCGCACCTGCACTGGCACGTGATCCCGCGCTTTCGTGAGGACAAGCACTTTCCGGATGCGATTTGGGCGGCGCCGAGGCGCGAAGGGGCGATGCGTGGGGATGCGGCGCTCAGGCCGCGTCTGATCGAACAGCTGCGCCAGCGCTTGCCGTCAGCGGCGGGATGACCCGCTCGGGCGGGAAGCAGGCGGCGAAGGTGCTGCCCTTGCCGACCGTGCTTTCGATGCGCAGCCGGCCCTGGTGCCGCTGCACGGTGTGCTTGACGATGGCGAGCCCGAGGCCGGTGCCGCCGGTGGCGCGCGAGCGGCCGCGGTCGACCCGGTAGAAGCGCTCGGTCAGCCGCGGGATGTGTTGCGGTTCGATGCCCTCGCCGGTATCGGTGACCGAGAATTCCGCACCGCCGCCTTCCCGTTCACGCCAGCGGATGCCGATGCGACCGCCCTCGGGGGTGTAGCGCACGGCATTGCTGACCAAGTTGGTGAAGGCGCTGTACAACTCGTGCTCGCTGCCGAGCAGCCAGACGTGCGCGTCGGCCTCCAGGGTGATGTCGTGCCGACCGTGGCTGAGCGAACGCGCCTCTTCCAGCATGCGCCGGCACAGGGCGGGCACGTCGACCGGCGCATCGCTGACGTCGCTGTCGCCCTCCAGGCGGGCCAGGGTCAGCAGGTCGTCGACCAGGCGTCGGATGCGGTCTGACTGCTCGCGCAACAAGGCGACATGCTGCTTGAACTGGGCCGTGTCGGGCTTCTCCATTTCGGCGAAGGTCTCCAGGAAGCCGACGATCACGGTGATCGGTGTGCGCAGTTCATGGGAGACGTTGGCGACGAAGTCGCGGCGCATGGCCTCGACCCGGTCAATCTCGGTGATGTCGTGGGCGAGCAGCATCTTCTGCTCGTGCGACAGCGGCACCATGCGCAGGCTCAGGTTTTTTTCGGAAGCGCTCGGCGCCGCTATGGACAGGGGCTGGGTGTAATCCTCGCCGGCCAGCCATTCGTTGAAGCGCGAGTTGCGCACCAGATAGCTGACGAACTGGCCGAAGTCGCGCTCCGGCCGCAGGGCCAGCATGGCCTGCGCCGCCTCGTTGAACCACTGGATGCGGTTCTGGGTATCGAGGATGACCACACCGTCGGGCAGCAGCCGGGTTGCCTCCTGCATCTGGTCGAGTTCGGCGCTGACCCGATGCTCGGTATCCAGATGGCTGCGCATCAGCTTGTCCAAGCGGTAGAAGGTCTCGCCCCAAAGGCCGTCGGAACGGGGCAGCGAGCGGCCCGGCTTGAGCAGCCAGGCCAGCAGGCGGGCATGCTGCTGGAGGTGGCTTAGCAGGTAGAGGGCCAAGCCGATGCTGACGGTGACCCAAGCCCCGACCCGACCGAAGATCAGGCCGGCCAACAGGGTAGACAGAGCGAGCAGCGCCGCGGCAGTCAGCGGGCGCCACCAGAAGGCAAGCATATCGAATCCTTCGCCTCGGTAGGCTGGGTGGGAGGATTCTAAGTCAGTTGGCCGAGAGCCGATAGCCGGCACCGCGCACGGTCTGGATCAGATCGTCGTGGCCGGTCGGCTCCAGGGCGCTGCGCAGGCGGCGGATATGCACGTCCACGGTCCGCTCTTCGACGAAGACATGGTCGCCCCAGACCTGATCGAGCAATTGGGAACGGGAATAGACCCTCTCGGGGTGGGTCATGAAAAAATGCAGCAGGCGGAATTCGGTCGGGCCGAGGGTCAGGGGCTGGTCCTTGCCGAACACCCGATGGCTGACCGGGTCGAGCTTGAGGCCCGCCACCTCGACCGCATCCTCGGTCATCTGCGGCGCCCGTCGGCGCAGCACCGCCTTGATCCGCGCCAGCAATTCCTTGGGGCTGAACGGCTTGGTGATGTAGTCGTCGGCACCGGTCTCCAGGCCTAGCACCTTGTCGCGCTCTTCGGCCCGGGCGGTCAGCATGATGATGGGGATGTCCTTCAAGCGCCCGTCACCGCGAATGCGACGGGCCAGGTCGACGCCGGCCATGCCCGGCAGCATCCAGTCGAGCAGGATCAAATCCGGCATGGCTCCGCGCAAGGTGTGCAACGCCGCCTCGGCATCGCCGGCCATCAAGATGGTGTGGCCCTGCTGGCCCAGATTGATCTTGAGCAGTTCCTGGATGCCCGGTTCGTCTTCGACGACAAGAATGGTGGCGGACATGTGACCCCCTAAATTGGTATAGGGGGAATGTTATGACGTTTTCGTGAAGATTTTGTGACGGCGTGTGCCCAGCAACGCCCCCATCGTTTGCAGGTCGGCCAGGGTCCGACGGCCGGTTTCGATCATCGTTGCGCTGTCCGCCTGGCCCCACTCGGCCGCGAGCCGCTCAAGTGCGGCCTTGCCGCTAAGGCCCGCGTCTTCCTGCAAAAGCTCTACCAAGCGAGCCGTGGCGGCATTGATCAGGCTGAAGCGCACCTCGAACTCGGGGGTGCGGTAGGCGAGCAGAAAGGTCGGCGCCTGCGGCGCGGTCTTTGGCTTGTGGCGCGGACCCAGTCGATGCACCGGGTAGCGATAGGCCAGCACCCGCAGCACCGGGTTGAGCAGCGGGTGCCCGCTCAGCAAGTCGCCCGCCGCATCATAGGCCGGCAGCCCCTCGTCACGATTGGAGGTGGCCAGTTCCAGTTCCACCCATTCGTAATGCGCCAGCTCGGGCAGGAACTCGGGCACATCGTCCGGCCGCTGCCAAGTGTCCTGCAGATACTTCAGGAATTCGTCCGGGATCTGGCGGAAATAAGGGGTATGGCTGCGGTGCTCGCGGAAAAACTCGCGCGCCAGCCGGGTCCATTTGCCTTGGCCCAGAATCGCGCGGCAGACCGGGAAGCAGGCGAGCAGAAAACCTTCGACGTTGTTGTAGAGCAGTTCGTTGTAGACCTTCATCCGCCGGGCCGGCACGCCCTTGG
>JACAEC010000111.1 GCA_013389055.1 Hydrogenophilaceae bacterium | reverse complement strand
GCCTCCGTGACCGGCTCGCCGAGGTAGGCCTCGGCGGTCTTCTTCATCTTGCGCAGGATTTCGGCCGAGACCTGCTGCGGGGCCAGCTTCTCGCCGCGCACTTCGACCCAGGCGTCGCCGTTGTCGGCCTTGATGATCTTGTAGGGCATCAGGCCGATGTCCTTCTGCACCTCTTTTTCCTCGAAGCGGCGGCCGATCAGGCGCTTGATCGCATACAGGGTGTTCTTGGGGTTGGTCACCGCCTGGCGCTTGGCCGGCGCGCCAACCAGGGTCTCGCCGTCTTCGGTGTAGGCGATGATGGACGGCGTGGTGCGGGTACCTTCGGAGTTCTCGATGACCTTGGGTTTGCCGCCTTCCATGATGGCCACGCAGCTATTGGTGGTGCCGAGGTCGATGCCGATGATCTTTCCCATGTCCTTATTCCTTCGAATGCAAGTTCAACTGTCTGTGATATGTGGTTGAAATCCCTGGCTTCAAGAGGGCTTACTTGAAGACTTGGACCAGGGCCGGGCGCAGCACGCGCTCGTTGAGCAGATAGCCCTTCTGCAGCACGACGGCGACGGTATTGGCCTCGCCCTCGCCTTCGACCATGCCGATGGCCTGATGCAGGTTCGGGTCAAATTTCTGGCCTAGCGGATTGATTTCAATCAGATTTTGCTTCTCGAAGGCGGCCACGAGCTGACGCAGGGTCAACTCGACGCCGCTCTTCAGGCTCTCCAGACTGGCTTGGTCGCCGGTGGCCAGGGCGGCCTCCAAGCTATCCTTGACCGCCAGCAGATCGCCGGCAAATTTCTCGGCGGCGAACTTGCGCGCCTTCTCCACCTCTTCCAGGCCCCGGCGGCGGACGTTCTCGGTCTCGGCCTTGGCTCGGAGCCAAGCGTCGTGGTGCTCCTCGGCCTTGAGTTCGGCCTGGCGGATCATCTCTTCCAGGCTGGGGGTGACTTCCTTGTTGTCTTCTGCTGCCGCTGCCTCGGCGGCCTCGGGGGTGTTCTGTTCTTGTTGCATCTTAAATCGCGCCCTCGGAATTAAACCTGCGTAGGGAATGGGGGCACTCCCGACGATTTCAAGAGGGATATCGAATCAGGCGGGCTGCGCGCTGACGATGGCGTCCAGCCGAATGACCTGATTGGCGCCGGATTCGGCCTGGAAGGTCAGCCACTCGGCGCCATCGCGGGTGGCGACATCGATGGGCAGGACCACGGCCTCGATCTCGCCGGTTTCTGTTCGGTAATGTAGGCGCAGACGCTGCCGGCGCAGAACGGCGAACTCCAGGCCTTCGTGGAAGGCGCAGGCGACCGGCTGGTAAGGCTCCATCAACGGACGCTGAATTGTTCCTTGGCCCAGGGCCGCATGGCGTCGCCGATAGCCGTGCCCAGACGCTTGGCCAGACGGTCGGCCAGGTTCTCCTGCGGCGTGAAGTCGAGGATGTCCTCGGCCTGGACCACTTCGCGGGCGACGTAGTCCAAGCTGCCCAGGCCGTCGGCCAAGCCGAGTTCGATGCTCTTGGCACCGTTCCAGACCAGGCCGCTGAACATCTCCGGTGTCTCCTTCAGCCGCTTGCCGCGTCCTTGGCGCACGGCCAGGATGAATTGCTGGTGAATTTCGGCCAGCATGGCCTTGGCGTGGGCCACCTGCTGGGGGTCTTCCGGCGAGAAGGGATCGAGGAAGCCCTTGTTCTCGCCCGCCGTCAGCAACCGCCGCTCGACCCCCATCTTTTTCATGGTCTCTGTGAAGCCGAAGCCGTCCATGAGCACGCCGATGGAGCCGACCAGCGAGGCCTTGTCGACATAGATCCGGTCGGTCGCCGCCGCGATGTAATAGCCGCCGGAGGCGCACAGGTCATCGACCACCGAATAAACCGGGGTCTGCGGATATTTGGTGCGCAGGCGGCGAATCTCGTCATAGATGATGCCGGCCGCTACCGGGCTGCCGCCGGGGCTGTTGATGCGCAGCACCACCGCCTTGCTGCGCTTGTCCTCGAAGGCGTTGTTGAGCGCGACCAGGACGTCGTCGGCGACCACTTCGCCGCCGCCGATCTCGCCCTGAATGTCGATCAGCGCCGTGTGCGGGCCGGTGGTCAGGTCACCGTCCTCCTTGGCCGCGATCATCATCAGCACCAGGAACAGCCAGACGAAGAACAGCGAACGGAAGAAGATGCTCCAGCGGCGCCCCTTGCGCTGTTCCTTGATCTGCTCGAGCAGGAGCCGCTCGAGCGCGTCGCGTTCCCAGTTTTCCTGACCTTCGGCCATGTTTTATTCCCTTATATAAATGCCGCCGTCGCGCTCGATCACCTCGAGCGGCAACAGGCCCCGTCGCTCGCAGCGGCCACCCAGGCAGGCCCCGGATTCAGGGGCATACAGGGCACCGTGGGTGGCGCAGACCAAGTATAACCGGCTGTCATCGAAAAACTCGCCGGGTTGGAAGTCCAGTTCCACCGGGATGTGGCCGCAGCGATTGAGATAGCCGTAGACCCGGCCCCGAAAGCGGATGACGAACGCCGGCGTCGCCTGGCCCGCCCACGGCACCTCGAAGCGCACCCCCTTGCCGGACTCCTCCAACTCGTCGGCGGCGCAGATCAGGCGTTGGTTTTCAGCCATTCGGCCAGGTCCTCGAAGCGGTGGCAGACGGCGAGCGGCTGGTAGGTGTGCAGGCTGTCGGCCGGGTGGGCGCCGTAGCCGGCCGCCAGCGAGGGCATGCCGGCGTTCTGGGCCATCTGCAGGTCGTGGCTGGTGTCGCCGATCATCAGGGCGCGCGCCTTGTCGACCATCAGCTCATCGAGCAGCTCGATCAGCATGGCGGGATGCGGCTTGGAGAAGGTTTCGTCGGCCGTGCGCGAGGCATGGAAGTACGGTTCCAGGCCACTATGCTCGTAGGCCCGGGTCAGGCCGCGCCGCGCCTTGCCGGTGGCTACGGCAAGCAGAAAGCCGCGGCCGTGCAGTTCGACGACCAACTCCCGCGCCCCTTCGAACAAGGGGATGTCCTGGTCCTGCGCCAGATAGTGGTAGCGGTAGCGTTCGGCTAGGTGCGGGTGCTCCGCCTCCGGCATCTCGGGGAACAGGGCGGCAATGGCCTCTTTCAGGCCCAGGCCGATGATGTGGCTGGCCGCCTCGCGGCTGGGCACCGGCCAGCCGATATCGGCGCAGGCCGCCTGAATGCTGGCCACGATGGTGCCGGCCGAGTCCAGCAGGGTGCCGTCCCAGTCGAAGATGAGCAGGTCGAAACGTTTAGCCAACGTGGGTGTCCGTTTTCTTCAGTGATTCCAGGAACTGCCGCAGATCAGCCGGCAGGGGCGACTGCAACTTGAGCGGCTTGCCGGTCAAAGGGTGCTTGAATTCGAGCGAAGCGGCATGCAGGAACATGCGTTTGAGTCCCTGCGATTTCAAGCGCTTGTTCAGTTCGAAATCGCCATATTTGTCGTCGCCGGCGATCGGGTGCTTGAGTGCTGCGAGGTGGACCCGGATCTGGTGGGTGCGACCGGTCTTCAGCTCGGCCTCGAGCAGGCTGAAGCCGGGGTAATGCTCGACCAGGTGGAAGATGGTGTGGGCGGCCTGACCATCCTCCTGCACGGAGACGCGGCGCTCGCCCTCCCCGGTCACGTATTTCTGCAAGGCCAGCCGGACATTGCGCACCTGATCGCGCCAATGCCCGACCGCCAGGGTCAGGTAACGCTTGCGGGTCTCGCCCTCGCGCAGCATGCGGTGCAACTCGACCAGGGCCGAGCGCTTCAGGGCCAGGACCAGCACGCCCGAGGTCTCCCGATCCAACCGATGGGCCAGCTCCAGGAACCGGGCCTCGGGCAGTTCGGCTCGCAATTGCTCGATCACCCCCTGGCTGACCCCGCTGCCGCCATGCACGGCCATGCCGGCCGGCTTGTCGATGATGAGCAGGCTGTCGTCCCGATAGATCACCCGATCGAGCAGGGGCTTGCCGATCTTGACCGCTGGCTTGTCCGGCCGTTCGGCCACCCGCACCGGCGGGATGCGGACCTCGTCGCCCTCGACCAGCCGATAGGCCGGTTCGATCCGCTTGCTGTTCACCCGTACCTCGCCATCCCGGCAAATTCGGTAGATGCGGGTCTTGGGCACACCTTTTAGCTTGCGAAACAAGAAGTTATCCAGGCGCTGGCCTGCCTCTTCCGGCCCGATGACGACCTTGACAACCTGGGCCGGCGGACGCGGGCCGCCCTGTTTTGGCGCATTGCCAGGTTTTTTTGCAGCTTTGTTACCTAAGTCTTTCATTTGACTGTTATACTTTTTGCGCTTTCAGAGTCGGCCAATAGGGGCGTTGAAGAACCTGCCCGCGCCGCGCCGAAAGCGCCGGTTGATTCACTCGCCGGTCTCAGGCCCCGGCCTTGCTGTGCCTTTGTCTTATGAGCGCGATTCGCATTAAAAGAAGGTCGCTCGGTGCGCACGGTGAGTCGGATAGCCAAAAGAGTGAAAATGGAGCTTCGGCGGAGACTGCGCGTAGCCCTCGACCTGATCGAGGAGAACGCCCAGAAAGAGCGGCCGGAGCCAATGGTAACGTATTTGATGACGCAACTCGTACCCGGATTACACCCGACGGCCTGGCCGGCGGGATGAAGATAAACCATAGAACCTGCACGTGACAGAACAAGACCGAAACCAACCAGTCTGCTGATCCCTGCTCGCTTTGCTGCCGCGAGTAAGCACGCGGCGGGTTTATCGCCCCGGGGCGCATTGCGCAGGGGTAAAACATGAAACGCATGTTATTCAATGCGACGCAGGCGGAAGAACTGCGCGTCGCCATTGTCGAAGGTCAGAAACTGATCGACCTCGACATTGAGTCCGCCGCCAAAGAACAACGCAAAGGCAACATCTACAAGGGTGTCGTCACCCGCGTCGAACCCAGTCTCGAAGCCTGCTTCGTCGATTACGGCGCCGAGCGTCACGGCTTCCTGCCCTTCAAGGAAATTGCCCGCTCGGCCCTATCCGGCGCCGAAGGCGGCGACTTCAGCCGTGGCCGCATCCAGGACTTCCTCAAGGAAGGCCAGGAACTCGTGGTCCAAGTCGAAAAGGACGAACGCGGCACCAAGGGCGCGGCGCTGACCAACTTCGTCAGCCTGGCCGGCCGCTATCTGGTGCTGATGCCGAACAATCCGCGCGGGGGCGGCGTCTCCCGCCGGATCGAGGGCGAAGAGCGCAACGAACTGCGCGATGCCCTGTCCCAGCTCGACGTGCCCAGCGGCATGAGCCTGATCGCCCGCACCGCCGGCATCGGCCGCTCGGTCGAAGAACTGCAATGGGACCTCAACTACCTGATGCAGCTGTGGCAGGCCATCGACTCCGCCGCCAAGTCGCAAAAAGGCGCCTTCCTGATCTATCAGGAATCCAGCCTGGTCATCCGCGCCATCCGCGATTACTTCACCGCCGACATCGGCGAGCTGCTGATCGACACCCCGGCCATCTATGAGCAGGCCCGCCAGTTCATGGCCCACGTGATGCCGAACAACGTCAACCGGGTGAAGCTGTACACCGACAGCGTGCCGGTGTTCTCCCGCATCCAGATCGAGCACCAGATCGAGAACGCCTATTCGCGCATGGTGCCCCTGCCCTCCGGCGGCGCCATCGTGATCGACCACACCGAGGCCCTGGTCGCCATCGACGTCAACTCGGCCCAGGCGACCAAGGGCGCCGACATCGAGCAGACCGCCTTCAACACCAACCTGGAAGCGGCCGAAGAAGTGGCCCGCCAGCTGCGCCTGCGCGACCTGGGCGGCCTGATCGTGATCGACTTCATCGACATGGAAAGCAGCAAGAACCAGCGCGAGGTGGAAGACCGCCTGCGCGATTCGCTGCACCATGATCGTGCCCGCATCCAGTTGGGCAAGATCTCCCGCTTCGGCCTGCTGGAGCTCTCCCGCCAGCGCCTGCAGCCCTCCTTGGGCGAGACCAGCTATGTGACCTGCCCGCGCTGCGCCGGCACCGGCCACGTCCGCGGTACCGAGTCCTTCGCCCTGCACCTCTTGCGCATACTGCAAGAAGAGGCCATGAAGGAAAACACCGGCGCCATCCACCTGCAGGCTCCGGTCGAAGTGGCGACCTTCCTGCTCAACGAGAAGCGGACCGACATCCTCAACATCGAGGCCCGGCACAAGGT
>JACAEC010000031.1 GCA_013389055.1 Hydrogenophilaceae bacterium | reverse complement strand
CTGCACGCCCTGGGCATCGGCTTCTTCGGCTCCATGCTGATCGGCATGGCCTCCCGGGTCAGCCTGGGCCATTCCGGCCAGGCGCTGGAGGCCGACGCGCTGACCTGGTGGCTGTTCTGGCTGGTGCAACTCGCCGCCTTGGTCCGCCTGCTGCCCGACCTCTTGCCCGGCATCGCGCCCTATCGCATCGCCTCGGTGGCGGCCGCGATCTGGCTGGTCGCCTTCGGCGGCTGGGCCTGGCGCTATGCTCCCTATTACTGGCGCCCCCGTGCCGACGGCAAGCCAGGCTGATCGGCCACTTGCACAAGTCCGGTGCAAGGCAGCCGCCTCCTGTATCATGTCGGTTTTTTCCGGCCGGGGCTCCCCGGCCACCAACCGATTCGACTCTGGACAGAATAAGTAAATGAAATGCGTGGATGACTTCCGCCTGCGCTTCGGCAAGCGGGAACTCGTGCCGATCATGATCGGCGGCATGGGCGTGGACATCTCCACCGCCGAACTGGCCCTGGAAGCGGCCCGCCTGGGCGGCGTCGGCCATATTTCCGACGCGATGATCTCGACCGTGTCTGACCGCCGGTTCAAGACCGGCTTCGTCAAGGAAAAGCAGAAGCAGTACAAGTACAACGTCGCCAACATCGACAAGTCGGCGGTGAAGTTCGACCTGGGCCAGATCGAGGAGGCGACCCGCCTGCACGTGGGCCGGACCATGGAAGCCAAGCGGGGTGAAGGCATGATCTTCATCAACTGCATGGAAAAGCTGACCATGAACGCGCCGCGCGAGACCTTGCAGATTCGGCTGTCCGCCGCGCTGGACGCCGGCATCGACGGCATCACCCTGTCGGCCGGCCTGCACTTGGGCTCGTTCGCCCTGATCGAGGACCATCCCCGCTTTCGCGACGCCAAGCTCGGCATCATCGTGTCCTCGCTGCGCGCGCTGCAACTGTTCCTGCGCAAGAACGCCCGGCTCAACCGCATGCCCGATTTCATCGTGGTCGAAGGCCCGCTGGCCGGCGGCCACTTGGGCTTCGGCCTGGACGACTGGTGGAAGTACGACCTCGCCACCATCAACGCCGAGGTCATCGCTTATCTGAAGCAGGAACAACTGGACATCCCGGTCATCCCCGCCGGCGGCATCTTCACCGGCAGCGATGCGGTGAACTTTCTGGAAACCGGTGCCGCCTGCGTCCAGGTGGCCACCCGCTTCACCGTGGCCCAGGAGTGCGGCCTGCCGGAAAAGGTGCAGCAGGAATACTTCAAGGCCGACGAGGACGACATCGAGGTCAACGGCGTCTCGCCCACCGGCTATCCCATGCGCATGCTGAAGAATTGCCCGGCCATCGGCGCCGGCATCCGCCCCAACTGCGAGGCCTACGGCTACCTGCTCGATGCGAACGGCCACTGCGCCTACATCGATGCCTACTACCGCGAGGTGGCGGCGCACCCGGGCGAGAAGGAAATCCACGTCTACGACAAGACCTGCCTGTGCACCCACATGCGCAACTTCGACTGCTGGACCTGCGGCCACTACACCTACCGACTGAAGGACACCACGCGCAAGCTGGCCGACGGCAGCTACCAGATCCTCACGGCCGAGCACATCTTCAAGGACTACCAGTTCAGCAAGGACGGCAAGATCGCCCTGCCGGAGTAAGAGCCTATTTCAGTAGGGCTCATGCCCCGCGTTGCAGGCGGCTCGTGGAGAATGACTCCACTCCGCAAGGGATACCGCCCCCTGCGCCTTGCCCTGCATCCCGCAGGCGGGCGGCGCGGGGTATGTTCCCTACTGAAATAGGCTCTTAGCCCTGCCGGCATTGCGCCGGCAGCTTCGCTCAGTGGCTGGTGCCCTCCGACAGCCGGGTCTTGTTCCAGACGTTGTACTTGCCTACGGGGCGCTTCATCGGCAGCCGCTTGATCTCCTTGAAAGTAGCGGCGTCGTAGACGATGAGCGCACCGTCCTGTTCCCAGATGGAAACCAGCGCGTACTTGCCGTAGCGATCGAATTCGACATGGGTCGAGGTCTTGCCCGGCTCGGGCCTCAGGGTCGCCACGATCTCCAGCGTGCGCTTGTCGATCACGTGCATGACCTCCTTGTTCGGCCCGCTGAAGACGTCGGCCCAGGCGTAGGGCGTGTTCTCGTGGCTGCGCAGAAAGAAGCCGGGGCCCAGGGTCTTGATCTGCTTCACCGTCTGCCAGGTCTTCATGTCGATCACCGAAATCAGGCCCTCTTTCAGGTTGGGGCTGGCCATGACCGGACGGCCTTGGTATTGCCAGGTGATGCCCGAGCCCAGGTGCGGCATGCCGGGCAGGTCGAGGTCGGCGATCTTGCGTCCGGCATCCAGGTGCACCACCTGGCCCTTGGGGCTGGTGCGCGAGGCGCCGAGGATGAGCTTGTAATCCTGGTCGAAATAGAAGTCGTCGAGGTAGTCCGCCAACTCGATCTGCCGCACCGGCAGCGGCCCCGTCTCGGGGATGGCCTCTTTCAACTGATGGTCGTGAACCATGCCCTTGTAGACCGGCCGGCCGTCGTAGGGAATCTCCCAGACCTCGGGGATATCCTTCAGCGCCGCGATGAAGCTCGCCCGCGGCCGGGCATCGTAGACGGCGGAGACACGCGAGGTCTTGCCGTTCTTGCCGACCACGGGGATGACCTTGATGAGCGACAGGTCGCGGGTGTCCAAAGCGACCAGGGTGTGCGGCAAATAGTTGGCGACCATGACGTACTTGGCATCCGAGGAGACGGCCAAGTTGCGGGTGTTGATGCCGGCGCGGACCTCGGCCACCACCTTCAGGTTCCACAGGTCGAACTTAGTGATCCAGCCGTCGCGCGTTGCCCAGTAGACGAAGCGGCCGTCCTGGGTGAACTTCGGCCCGCCGTGCAGGGCGTAGCGGGTGGCGAAGCGGTGGATCGGCTCCATGACGTCGCCGTCGAGCACGGTGATGTGGTTGTCGCCATGCTCCACCACTAGGGTGACGTTGCTCGGATCGGCCTTGAACACCGGCCTGGCCGGCAAGTTCAGCGCCTCCTGGTGGACGATGCGCGAGGTCTCGATGTCCTTCGCCTCCCACTTCGGCTTCACCGCCGGTTCGGTGTAGATCCATTCCGCCAAGGCCTGAATCTCGGCGTCCGGCAGCGCCCCTTTGAAGCTGGGCATCTGGGTGGCCGGCAGGCCCTCGGCGATGGCCTTGAAGGCATCCGCCTTTTTCAGCCTAGAGAGACTTTCGGGTAGCAGCACCGGGCCGGTGCCGCCCAGGCGTCCGGCGCCGTGGCAGCCCTGGCAGTAAGTTTCGTAGAGTTTTCCCGCATCGGCCGCGAACGAACTCGATGCCGCTGCGGTCAAGCCCAGCCCGATCAGAACGGCGAAGGTCATGCGCTTCATCAGGTCTCCAGGGCGGTCAGGGATTCGGTAGCGGGTGCGAGGCCGATCTCTTCGTCGGCCAGATAGCAGCCGGGATCTTCGGCCCAGAAATCTTCCGTGGTCTGCCAGGCGCGCACCCGGGTGTTGCCGTTGCAGATGGCCAGGTGCCGGCACTGGGCACAGCGGCCCTTGACCGGGCGCGGGCTCTGCTTGAGGCCGGCCATGAGGGGATCGGAGACATCCTGCCAGATCTCGGAGAACGGCCGCTCGCGCACATTACCCAAGGTGTAGTTCCACCACATGGTGTCCGGGTGGACATTGCCCAGGTTGTCGATGTTGGCCACATTCACGCCGGAGGAGTTGCCGCCCCATTGCAGGAGTTTCTGGCGGATGTGCTCGGCCCGCTCGGGAAAATATTCCTGCGCCCAGGCCAAGAGATAAGGCCCGTCGGCATCGTTGTTGCCGGTAACGAATTCCAGCGGCCGGCCGGCCCGGACATGACGCCAGCAGCGGTCGAAGACCAGGTCCATGGCCTGGCGGGTGGTGCGGAAGTGGGCGTCGTGCTTGCGGTTGCGGTTGCCGCGGCCGGCATAGTTGAGATGGGAGAGGTAGAACTTGTCGATGCGCTCCGCCTCCATCAGGTCCAAGAGACCGGGCAGGTCGTGGGCGTTGTCCTGGGTCAGGGTGAAGCGCATGCCCACTTTGGCACCGGCATCGCGGCAGAGCCGGATGCCGCCCAGCGCCGCCTCGAAGCCGCCCTGCTTGCGGCGGAACTTGTCGTGGGTCTCTTTCAAGCCATCCAGGCTGACGCCGACATAATCGAAGCCGACCGCGGCGATCTTGCCGACGTTGGTCTGGTCGATCAGGGTGCCGTTGCTGGACAGGCCGACATAGAAGCCCATGGCCTTGGCTCGGTGGGCGATGTCGAAGATGTCCGGGCGCAACAGCGGCTCGCCGCCGGAGAGGATGAGTACGGGCACACCGAAGGCCTTGAGGTCGTCCATGACCTGGAAGACTTCCTCGGTCTTCAACTCGCCCGGGAAGTCCTTGTCGGCCGAGATCGAATAGCAGTGCAGGCAGGTGAGGTTGCAGCGGCGGATCAGGTTCCAGATCACCACCGGACCGGGCGGATTGCGTTTGGGCCCGATCGGCTTGGGATCGAGGATCTCCTGCATGAATTGGGTGACGCGGAACATGGCGGTTCTCCTGTATCAGCCCGCGAGGCGCAAGCCGGTCTTTTTCAGAATCCGGCTGCTGTAGAGCACGTCGTGGCCGTGACAGGCATCGCCCAGCAGAGCGGCGATCACGGCCACCTGGGCAGCCACTTCCTGCCGGCTGCGGCCGTGCAGCATGGCGAAGAGATTGTAGGGCCAAAGCGGCAAATGCCGCGGCCGCAGATAACAGTGGCTGACGAAAGGCAGCCGACCTACCCGCTCGCCCAAGGCCTCGGCTTGCTCGTCGGCCACATCCCAGACGCTCATGCCGTTGGCGGTGTAACCGAGGGCATAGTGATTGGGTACCAGGCCGATGCGGCGGATGATGCCGGCCGCGAGCATCCGCTCCATGCGGGCCATGACTTCCTCGACCGGAATCGCCAGCTGCTCGGCCACCGCATGGTAAGGCCGCGCCACCAGCGGCAAACCGGCCTGGGTGGCCCGGACGATCTGCCGGTCCACTGCATCCAAACTCAAGGCCGATTCCGGGGCATTCATGCCGTCAATTTCAACTCTACGAAGAACTCGCGTTCCTTGGGAAAGCGATAGACCGGCAGGCCGGTCTTTTCTTCGATGCGGCGGAAGGCTGCCTCCAGCGCTTCATCACTGTCGGAAGCGCCGACAAACCACATATTGAGGGCATGTTCACGCCGGTAGTTGTGGGCGATCTCCGGCAGGACGTTCACGGCCTCGGCCACCGCCTCGTAGCGGGCCTCGGGCACGGCCATGGCGGCCAGCACGTTGCGGCCGCCCATGCGGTCGGCGTTGTAGAGGGGGCCGAAGCGGGTGAGCACACCTTGCGCCAGCAGGCGTTCGACCCGCTCGATCAGTTGCTCTTCGCTGAGACCGAGCGGCCCGGCAGCGGCCTGGAATGGCCGCTCGCAGACGGGAAAGCCGCCCTGCAAGGCATTGAGGATGTGGCGATCGATCTCGTCCACGGCGCGACCTCAAGCCGCCTTGGCCTGGGCCAGGCTGGCGTAGTGGGCGCCGCACTGCTTGAACCGGCGCAGGGAGAACAGCGGCTGATGCTGTACCGTCTCCAGGCCGAGCCGGCTGCGGATCTGAGCCAGGGCATCGAGCACCGAAGCGCGGTCGCGGCCATGGACCATGGAGAACAGGTTATAGGGCCAATCGGGCAGGCGGCGCGGCCGGCGGTAGCAAAGGGTGACGGAAGACTCTTCGCCGAGACGGCGGCCGATCTCGGCCACCTCGGCGTCGGGCACGTCCCAGACCACCATGGCATTGGCCCGGTAGCCCAGTTCCTGGTGGCGGACCACGACACCGAAACGGCGCATGATGCCGCGCGCCTGCAGTTGTTATATGCGTTTGAGCAAAGCGGCCTCGCTCATGCCGCAGCCGGCGGCGAGTTGTTCGTAGGGCCGGGCGATCAGGGGCAGACCGGGCTCCAATGCGGCGGCCAGGCAGTAATCGACCGGCTCGACCGTGTGGCGCAGCGACTCCAGATCCTGCAGCGGCCGGGCCGAGCCGGGATGCGGGCTGACCGCGCCCGAAAGATCGAAACCGAGGTCGATGTGGTAGTCCTCCAGCATGGGCAGGTCCAGCGGCTTGAGCCCGGTCCGGCGATGGATCTCCGCCAGTACGGCGGCCACCTGTTCCCGGCTGGCCGCAGTGACGACGAACCAGAGGTTGTAGACATGTTCGCGCTCGTAGTTGTGGTTGACCTCGGGAAAATCGCAGATCAGTTGCGCCACCTGTTCCATGGGCTCCGGCGGCGCCGCCACCGCAGCCAGGGTGCTCCAGCCCAGGACATGGGGCCGGAAGATCGCACCGATGCGGGAGAGGTGGCCGCGCGCCTTGAGCTCGGCCAGGCTGGCGAGCACCTGCGCCTCCGAGGCATCCAGCCTACGCGCCAGTTCGGCAAAAGGCCGGGCCCTCAGCGGGAAGTCACGCTGCCAGTCGTTGAGCAGGCGGAATTCGAGATCGGTCAGTGCGCTCATAGTCCGAACCGGTGGGCACGTGAAGTGAAGAAGATGCCGCTGGGGGCATCGGCCGGGATCTCCGTCAGCTTGTTGAAGCTGCGGGTGTCGTAGACCTCGAGCCGGTTGCCGTCGCGCACCGAGAGCCAGACCGCTTCGCCGCGCGGGGTGAACTCCATGTGCAGCACGGCCTTGCCCGGCTTCATGGTGTGCACGATCTGCCGGCTGGGCACGTCGATCACCTGCACCGTGTCGTAATTGGGAAAGGCAAAGTTGACCCAAAGCTGGCGGCCGTCGGGCCGGGCCATGACGAAGACCGGCTGGCCGGCGACGGGGATGCTGCCGACTTTCTGCCAGGTCTCGATGTTGACGATGACCACCTCGTGCCGACCGACGCCGGGGATGAAGGCCAGGTTGCCGGATACCGCCCAGGTTTCCAGATGCGGCATCTTGTAGACCGGCAGTTTTTCCTCGCCGCGGCCGTAGTCGGGCAAGGCGCGGCGCACGCCTTTTTCCGGCTGCCAGAGGTCGAGTACGGCAATGCCGTCCTCGCCGAACAGGCCGGCGACATACCAGCGGGCATCGGGGGTGACCAGGGCGTCGTAGGGCTCGCGGCCGATGCCCTTGAACTTGGTGAGCTTGGGCTGCTTCGGGTTGTCCGAAAGGTCGGCGATCCAGATCTCGCCGGCGTCGAACAGGCTGAAGACGAACTGGTTGTTCGTGGTGTCCTCCAGGCCGACCACGCGGGACAGCCCTTTCAATTCGTCGGAATAGGCCGGGATGTCGACCACCAGGTCCAGGGTCTCGGCGTCGAAGACCTTGACGCCGCCCGGGGTGTAGTTGGCGGCGGCGATGTAGCGGCCGTCCTGGGAGATGGCGCCGCCGATGGAATTGCCGGACTGGATGATGCGCTTGGCGATCTGCCCGGTGAGCAGATCCACCTTGGTCAAGCCGCCGTCGCGGCCGAAGACGAAGGCATAGCGGGCATCGCGGGAGAACACGGCCGAGGCGTGGGAGAGGTCGCCCAGGCCCTCGATGCGGCCTAATGCGACTTTGCGGCTGGTGTCGAGCCATTGCAGGGAACCCTTGGCCCGCTCCACCGCGATGCCCAAATCGCCGGTGCCACGCAACTCGGCCGCATGGGCCGACCCTGTTGCCACACACAGCAGAAAACTGCCTAGCAACGCCATTTTCCGCATCATTCCGGGAAGCCTTTCTGCAAGTTGCGGACGATCCATTGTGCCTCGACCTCAGTCAGAAAAGGCTGCCAGCCCGGCATCGCGGTACCCGGCCGCCCGGTGAGGATGGTGCCGACCAGGCCGTCGAAGTCCTTGTCCTTCAGGGCCTCCTGCGTCAGCGGTGTACCGAGCCCGCCGGTGAGTCTCAAGCCATGACAGAAGCCGCATTCCTGGCGAACAAAACGGATCAACTCTTTCCGACGATCGGCTGAGGGTTGCGGCTCGGCGGCCTGGACCGCCGTGGCTGCCAACAGCAGAGCGACAAGCGAACTTAACCTTTGCGAAGCGCTGGGCATTGTTCAATCCATTCGGGAAGATTTCCGCAGTGTCCCAGACATGAGGCGCTGCGGAAACCTCCCCAACCACCTGCCGGCGGTCGGGAAGGATTTGTGGCTTAGTACACGTCGTGCTGGGTGTTGTAGACGTTGAACTTGCCGGTGGGGGTGACCAGGCGCTTGTCCTTGATCACCGCCTTCAGCTTGCGGGTCTTGTCGTCCATCACCACCAGAGCCGACTCGCCGTTCTTCGGACCCCAGACCGAGAACCAGACCTCATTGCCGGCCTTGTTGTACTCCGGGTGAGTGACCCGGCCCTCGGTGATGCCGGCCAGCTTGGCCAGGTTGATCACCTGTGCCGGCTTGTCGAGATTTTTCAGATCCCAGACCGATACGGACTGACGCACTTCGGCATCCGGGTTCAGGGCCGCATCCGCCCAGAGGTTGCCGGACTTGGGATGGGTCTTGACGAAGAGCGAGCCGGCGCCGTGGTTCTTCAGGCTGCGCACCACCTTCCAGGCGTTCTGCTGGTGCTTGGCCGGGTCGGTGCCGATCACCGCGATGGTGTCGTCGCCCAGGTGGCCGGTGGCCCAGACCGGACCGTACTTCACGTCGCTCCAGTTGGCGCCGCGGCCCGGGTGCGGCTTGTTGCCGACCTTGACGTTGGCGGCGAGCTTGCCCTCCTTGGTGTCGACCACCGACACGGTGTTGCGCATGTTGGCCGCCACCAGGAAGTAGCGCTTGGACGAATCCCAGCCGCCGTCATGCAGGAAGCGCTCGGCCTCGATCTCGGTGGTCTTCAGGTTCTTGAGATCAGAGTAGTCGACCAGCAGGACCTTGCCGGTCTCCTTCACGTTGACCACGAACTCGGGCTTGATGTGCGAGGACACGATGGAAGCGACGCGCGGCTCGGGGTGGAACTCCTGCTCGTCGTAGGTGTAGCCCCGGGTCGACATGATCTTCTTCGGCTCCAGGGTGAAGCCGTCCATCAACACGTAGGCGGGCGGCCAGTAGGAACCAGCGATGGCGATCTTGTCGTCGTAGCCCTTGTACTTGGAGGTGTCGATGGAGCGGGCGTCGGAGCCGGTGCGGATGGTGGCCACGGTCTGCGGCGTCGCCATCCACAGGTCGATCAGGTTGATCAGGCCGTCGCGGCCCGTGGTGTAGAGATAACGGCCGGACTTGGAGATGCGCGAGATGTGTACCGCGAAACCGGTCTTGAGGACGACGACGATCTTCTTGCTGTCGCCGTCGATCAGGGCCAGCTCGCCGGAGTCGCGCAGGGTCACCGCGAAGATGTTGTCCAGGTTGAGCTTGTTCATCTGCTTCTTCGGCCGCTTGTCCACCGGCACCAGCAGCTTCCAGCTCGCCTTCATCTCCTTCATGCCCCACTCGGGCGGTTGGGGAGGCGGCTGCTGGATGTAGCGGGACATCACGTCAATCTCTTTTTCGCTCATCTCGTTGGAGGTGCCGAAGCCGGGCATGCCGCCCGCGGTGCCGTAGGTCATGAACACCTTCAGGCTGTCGGTGCCCAGCTTCTGCATCTCACCGGGCAGCAGCGGCTTGCCGGTGGCGCCTTTGCGCAGCACGCCGTGGCAACCGGCACAACGGTCGAAGTAGATTTGGCGGGCCTGATCGAATTCCGCCTTCGACATCGGCGGGGCCTTGGGGTCACTGGATTGGTGCATCTCGACGTCGGACAGCGGCGAACGGCCGCCCGCCCCGCCCATATAGGATCCACCGGCGCCAACATCGTGGCCTTTGGGTGCATCGGCCGCCCAGGCCGCGGATATCGCCAGCGGCAAAACCGCCAGCAGGGATAGGGTGCTCAATCGTTTGTTCTTCATCTCAACTGCCTCCTTCGCAAGGGGTTGCCCACAGAAACCATGTTTTCGTTACGGGCTTAACGATAAGCCCTCCGACGGGGGAGGCGGCATTGACCTTGATCAACTTTTCCTCAGGTTTAACCACGCGCCGAAAAGTTGACACAGGTCAAAGGCTATTTGCGATTTGCGAGCCTAGTATTCGCCGCAACATGCAAGCAAGAGGAGCAGCCAACATGATCCAGCCCGTCCAACTAGCCGACTTTTTTACCGTCTTCTTTTCTGCCGCCCTAGTCATCCTGTTCGGCGCCCTCTATGCCCTGCTGTTCGCCTACGCCCGGGTCAAGGCCCTTCCCCGCCTGATGCACCTGGCCTATTCGGCCTATGCCGGCCTGTTTGTCTCGGTGCTGGTGCTGGGCAATGCCGCCAACCTGTTCCAGACCCTGTTCTGGACCTTCATCGTCATTCTCATGCTCGTGGGCTATCTGCTGGCACCCCATGGCATCTGGCACCTGTGCACGGGAACCCACGCTGACGACCACGACAGCGACGTGAACGACCGCAAGATTTTTCAACAGCCCTGAGTAGGAGGAAATTGCCATGACACAGGCAACTTGGTGGGCGTCTGAATCCTTCTGGCGCAAGACCGCCATTTGGGTGACAGCCGGCTCATTCGTAATCCTGATCTTCTTGACCTTCGACAGCCTGTCGCAGATCTCCGCCGGCACCAAGCGGGTTCCCGCCTACTCGGTGATCAACCAGCGCATCGACTACGTGTTCGATGAGAAGCGCAACTTCCAGGTGCCGGTGATCGGGCCGGAAGAGCCGCTGTTCGGCAAGAAGCTGACCGAAGAGGAAGCCGAGGCCCTGGTGTCCAAGGGCAAACTGACCACCCAGGCCAAGAACTGCATGAACTGCCACGCCCTGCTCGGCAACGGTGCCTACTTCGCGCCCGACCTGACCAAGTCCTGGCTCGATCCTTCCTGGGGCTCGAAAGAAGCACGTGAGCAGCTCATGGTCGATTTCCTCAAGGATCCGACCGACAAGCTGCACAACGCCCTCGGCCGCCGCATGCCCAACCTGGGCATCACCGACGAAGAGGCGCGCGCAGTGGTGGCCTTCCTGAAGTGGATGAGCTCCATCGATACCAACGGCTTCCCCTACAACTTCAAACCGATCGATCAGTCCGACCCGGCCCCGGCAGCCCCCGCTGCAGCCGCCGCGGCTGAAGCGACCGGCGTTCCGGCTCAAAACTAAGGAGGCCCGAAATGGCAGCTCTTGGAATCATCGACAGCGCCAACCTCAATGGTGGCCAAAAATTGGCGGTGAAGTACTTCACCGTCGCAATCGCCCTGTTCGGCGCCCAGGTCCTGTTCGGCCTCTTGGCCGGCATCCAGTACCTGAAGCCGGACTTCCTCTTCGGCATCCTCGACTTCAGCGTCAACCGCATGGTGCACATCAACGCCATGGTGGTCTGGCTGCTGTTCGGCTTCATCGGCTCGAGCTACTGGCTGCTGGAGGACGAATCCGGGGTGCCGGTGGCGGGTCTTGGGCTGGGCAACCTGATCTTCTGGGTGTTCACCCTGGCCGTCGCCGTCGTCGTCGTGGTCTACCTGTTGATCCAGGTCGGCCCGGGCGATCAAAGCTCGATCTGGCTGATCAACGAAGGCCGCGAGTACATCGAGGCGCCGCGTTGGGCCGATATCGGCATCGTGGTCTGCGTCCTGGTGTTCTTCTACAACGTGGCCGGCACCTTCGCCAAGGGCAAGTACACCGGCATCGGCGGCGTGCTCACCCTGGACCTAGTCGCCCTGGCCGGCCTGTACCTCGCGGGCATGTTCTACACACCGAACATCTCGGTCGACCAGTACTGGTGGTGGTGGGTGATCCACCTCTGGGTGGAGGCCACCTGGGAAGTGCTGGTGGGCTGCCTGATGGCCTATGCCCTGATCAAAACCCTGGGCGTGCGCCGCAAGATCGTCGAGACCTGGCTGTACATCGAGGTCGCGCTGATGTTCGGTTCCGGCATCCTCGGCCTGGGTCACCACTACTTCTGGATCGGCACCCCAGAATACTGGTTCACCATCGGCGGCTTCTTCTCCGCGTTGGAGCCCGTCCCCCTGGTGGCCATGGTGGTGCATTCGGTGTTCGATGCCGGCGCGCATCAGATGAAGAACAAGAATCACCCGGCGCTGGCCTGGATCATCGCCCACGCCTTCGGCAACTTCTTCGGTGCCGGCGTCTGGGGCTTCATGCACACCCTGCCGCAGATCAACCTCTACACCCACGGCACCCAGTGGTCCGCCTCCCACGGCCACCTGGCCTTCTTCGGCGCCTACGCCACCATCGTCATCGGCTTCATCTACCTAGCCCTGCAGAAATGGCGCGGCGACGTCTGGATGAGCGGCGGCTTGGTCGACAACGGCTGGAAGTGGAAGTGGGCCCTGGCCCTGCTCAACATCGGCATGATCGGCATGACCATGGGCATGCTGGTCGCCGGTTACGAACAGTCGCAGATCGAGCGCGCCATCGAGGGCTCCACCTGGACCGGCTACTTCGCCGCCCAGGCCCACCACTGGTTCCAGCAAGGCATGTTCTGGCGGCAGATCTTCGGTTGGGCCTTCGCCGTCGGCTTCGTCCTGCTGGTTTGGGACCTGATGACCATCGGCAAGCGGGAAACCCGCCCGGCCCAAGCTCTGCACGAAGCTGGCGCGGCCTGATCGCGTCAGCCTAGCAACGGCACTCACGGCCCGCGTGGTCCCCGGGGGGTCCTTTTTCATTGTGTTCGGCTAAGGGGGGGAAACAGCAGCCCGACGGGACTTGGTTAGCCTACGGCCGGCGCAGATTGCGGATGTGGTCGTGATAGCGTGCGCGGTAGAGCAACCGGCGCCGCTCCGGACTGTCGGTGAAGCCGGAACGGGTGTGCAGCACGTTGTTGCAGATGAGACCCATGCCGGGCATGAGCTTGAGCTTGAACACGCCGGCCGGCTCGCTCGCCAACAACGCCTCCAGCGCCTGCACCGCAGCCTGCGTGGCCGCATCCTGTTTCCAGGCGATGCTCTTGGTCCGCGCGGTGTAGCGCAGGTGCAGTTGCCCGGCATCGAGCAGCAGGGCCGGGCCGGTTTCGTCCGGCCGGGCGACGCCGAGTTCGTCGGTGCGGGCCGGGATGGTCATGGCGTCTTCCGCCATCAAGGCCCGGATGTGCTCGGGGTTGGCATCGCGCAGATAGATGTAGGCGAGTTCCGGGTCGAGCAGTTCGTTCTCGCCGCCCTCGGCCGCTTCGCGCACGCAGTGCAGCATCATGGCGTAGATGCGTCGCTCGGGCGGGTTGTAGTAGCCGTCGGTGTGCCAGCGGATGCGGTTGTGGGTATAAGGGATAAATTCACCGCGCTTCTGCCCCCCCTCATCCTGCGGGGTGATGCTGGAGATGCCGTCCTCGTCGGCCAGCCAGTTGGCGTCCAGCTGCCGGAGGCCGAACTGCTCGGCGATCTGGCGGGGGATGTTTTTGTCTTCGGCCTCGCCCCGGTCGGTCGCGTAGATGGCCATGCCGGTTTTGCCCAGGCGCTGCCAGAGGGCTTGGTATTCGGCATCGCTCAGTTGTGCCGGCTCGCTCACCGGAACGATGAGTTCTTCCCCGCGTTGCGGATAGCCCGCGAGTTTTTGCGCACGCCAAGCCCGATAGCCGGCCTCGTTGTCGGGGTGAAAGGGGCTGTCGGTGGGAATCATATGTTCCTGAGGCGTTCGGACTGAGGCGGCTTGTGAGGTGTGCTTCGCGCGGGTTTTTACGCCTTACGCCTCACTCGTCGCGGGATAAAACCCATCCACCTGCTTCTTCAAGGTGCCCAACATCTCCGGCACCTCGATGTCCATGAGCTGGTCCTGAATCCAGGTCTTGTCGCTCTTGTCCATGACCTCGCGCACCATCAGGCTGAGGAAGCGCAGGGCCTGGAAACTGGCCTTGTCGGTGGGGAATTCGAACTCGGCATAGTCGACCATGCGCCGGTTGAGCAGGTCGATATAGCCGGCCTGGTAATCGTAGTCCGGGTCTTTCTGGCCGCCGGTGAAATCGAGAATGTTCTGTTCCATGATCTCGGCCAGGCGCTTGCCGATGGCGGAAATCAATGCGCTGCGGCTGTCCTCGTCGATGCGGCCGTAGACCAGGCGATCGGTGTAATGGACCAAAAAGCAGGACAACTCGCCGATGATCTTGAAGCCGCGCTGCGGGGTGATGATGTCGTAGTCGGCCTTGGACAGGTTGTCGATGCCCTTGTCGCACAGGCGCCAGATGGTCGAGGCGATGACGCTGGCGGTCTCCTCCTCGGAGCGCTGCTTGCCGTCCTTGTTGAACCAGACAGTACGGACACGTACGGGTTTGACCATGATTCTTTATTCTCCAGTTGCGACCGGCCGGCCGGGATCGGTGATCCACTCGCTCCAGGAACCGGGATACAGCCGGGAGCCGGGCAGACCGGCGATCTCCATGGCCAGGAGGTTGTGGCAGGCGGTGACGCCCGAGCCGCAGACATGGATGACCTGCGCCGGCGTCCTGCCCTTGAGCAGGGCCTGATAGTTTTCGCGCAGGGCCTCGGGCGGCAGATAGGTGCCGTCCACATCCAGGTTTTCCTCGTAATCCCAATTGATGGCGCCGGGGATGTGGCCCGCCACCGGGTCGATGGGATCGAAATCGCCGGTGAAGCGCCGTTCGTTGCGGGCATCGATGAGCAACGCGGCCTCGGCCTGCAGCGCCTGCTGCAACTGGCTGACGTCGACCCACAGGCTGCGCTCGGGCAGGCAGGCGCAGTTGGTTTTCTGGGGCTCGGGCAGCTCGGCGGACAGCGGCCGCAGCTCGCGCTTGGCCCACTTGGGGAAGCCGCCGTCCAGGAGCGCCACGGCCGGATGGCCCAGCCAGCGCAGCATCCACCACATGCGCACGGCCATGGAGCCGAAGCTGTCGTCGTAGACCACCACCTGTTTGTTCACCCCCACGCCCCAACGACAGAGCTTCTCGGCGAAGACATCCGGGTCCGGCAGCGGGTGGCGGCCGGTCTTGCCCGGGACGATGGGGCCGGAGAGGTCTTCGTCCAGATGCACGTAGATCGCCCCCGGGATATGGCCCGCGGCATAGGCACGACGCCCCGCTTCGGTGTCGGTCAGGGTGAAACGGCAATCGAAGACGATCCAGTGCGGATCGTCCAGATGCTGCGCGAGTTCTTCGGTGGAAACGAGGGTGTTGGAATACATGAAAGCCTGTAGCCTGTAGCCTGTAGCCTGTAGCCGGCAGCGAAGTCCGCCCCAGGCGGACAAGGCTACTGGCTAGGAGCTACCCGCTACCGGCTGATTAGTAGCCGCCCTTGCCGAAGGGCTTGGGTAGGCCGGCCACCTTGGCGGACTGACGGTTGGGCTGCTTGGGGAACAGTTCGTACAGCTTCTTCTTCCAGTCGATGCTGTCATCCTGCTCATCGAGCATGGCCACCATATTGCGGAAGTTCGGGGTGTGGCCGTCTTCCTGGTAGCGCTCGCGCATGAAGCGGACCACCGTCCAGTGGTCGTCGGTCAGCTGGAGGCCTTCGGCCTCGGCAATGATCGGCACGATCTCGTCGCTGAAGTTAGGCTCAATCAGAAAGCCCTCGTCATCGACTTCCAGCTCTTCGCCATTCAGAACGTAACCCATGGTCTATCTCCTTGCACGTTACAAGTTGCAAAAAATAGGCAGCCAATCATCTAACCGGCCGCGACTTCCTTAATCGATTTGTGCGGCACGAAAATGCCGCAGCCATACGCGCGGTACTGCCCAAGGCCCTTTTCGATCAACTGCATGGACTGCAGCAGGGTGAGGTCGTACAGCATCAGGCTGTAACCCATAACCTGCCCTTCGGGCGTAGTCAGGTGGCGCTTCTTACCACAGATCAGGCCACACTGGATGCCCATGGCCTCCAACTCGGCCTTGGCGCGGGTCAGAAACTCCGCCTCGTCCTCGGTACCCATCGCCGCGAAGTGGGCATACAGCGTTTGAAATGGCGTCAGTTGCCGCACTTTCAAGGCCCCGATGGTGATGGGACCGGCACCCGGATCGATGGTCTTGCCGACCAGGGCCTCGACATCCTTGACCCGCGCCACCGGCACGCGCAGCACCAGCTTGACCCTGCGGTTGATCACCAGATTGGCATTGCGGCCGGAGGGCGCGCCATGCACCGACTGCACACCGGCCTCCGGAGTGTCGGCCAGCCAGGGCAGATGCCGGCACAGCTCCCGATAGAGCGGGTAGCCATGGTCGGCCGGAATCTCGAGGCCAACCAAATCGAACTGCACCTCGGCCACGCTGGCCTGGTAGTTGAAGTCCTTGATGGCCTCCCACTCGGGATTGTACATCCTCATTCGTTCACCTCATCGGGCGGCACCGCGGCCTGTTCGGCCAGGGGCTTGGCCCAGTCGAGCATGGCCTCGGCCCAACTGCGGGCAGTGACCGGATCGACATCGAAAATCGTAAAACGGGCACCTCTTTCCTTGATGCGCAGCCGCATCATCGGCGTGCCGCCCGCCGCATAGTCGACCTGCTGCAACTCGATTTCCTGGTTGCCGTAGGGGTTGCGGAATTTCATCAGGGAAGTGATCTGGTCCATAGTGTATTAGAATAAGGTGAAGCGCTGAATTTGACATTTTTTGTCGGGTATTTGCACTAACCGTATCCGGGTAAGCCGTACCTACCCGTTCGGGTAGTATCCTCCTACCCCCTCAAGATACGTGGTTACCCCATCGGAATGATGGTTTGCCACATCAGCCTCCCCTAATATCCGCAGCACTCGTCATGTGTAAGCAATATGCCGACGGGCAAATGCTACTAGGTTGAAAAACCTGTGATGGTCAAAAGACTTAAGGAGAATCTCAGATGGCAAAAAAGATGATTGATACGCCGAACCTCGACGACCTCGAGAAAGGCCCCTGGCCCAGCTTCGTGACCGGCTTGAAGCGCCTGGCCAAAGACAACGACATGATGGTTGACCTGATGGGCCAACTGGAAACCTCCTACAAGACCCGCTTCGGCTACTGGAAGGGCGGCACCGTGGGCGTGGTCGGCTACGGCGGCGGCGTCATCCCCCGCTTCACCGAACTGAAGGACGCCAACGGCAAGCCCCAGTTCCCCGAGGCTGCCGAGTTCCACACCTTGCGTATCCAGCCGCCCGCCGGCATGCACTACTCCTCCGACCTGCTGCGCCAGCTGTGCGATGCCTGGCTGGAGACCGGTGGTTCCGGCCTGATCGCCTTCCATGGCCAGTCCGGCGACATCATGTTCCAGGGCATCAAGACCGAAGACGTCCAGCGCTCCTTCGACAAGCTGAACGAGATGGGCTTCGACCTCGGTGGTGCCGGCCCCGCCCTGCGCACCTCCATGTCCTGCGTCGGCGCCGCCCGCTGCGAAATGTCCTGCTATGACGAGGCCCGCGCCCTGCGCACGGTCATCAACAACAACCTGGACGACATGCACCGGCCAAGCCTGCCCTACAAGTTCAAGTTCAAGTTCTCCGGCTGCCCGAATGACTGCGTGAACGCCATCCAGCGTTCCG
>JACAEC010000197.1 GCA_013389055.1 Hydrogenophilaceae bacterium | reverse complement strand
GGCATACTGGGCCTTGAGATAGGCCTCGCCGAAGGTCTCGGCCACGCCCATCACCTCGCCGGTGGACTTCATCTCGGGGCCGAGCATGGGGTCGACACCGGGGAACTTGCGGAAGGGGAACACCGCCTCCTTGACCGAATAATAGGGCGGCACGATCTCGCTCACCACGCCTTGCGACTTCAGCGACTGGCCGGCCATGCAGCGTGCGGCGATCTTGGCCAGCGCTTGGCCGGTCGCCTTGGAGACAAAGGGCACGGTACGCGAGGCTCGCGGGTTCACTTCGAGCACATAGATGGTCTCGCCCTTGATGGCGAACTGCACGTTCATCAGGCCGACCACGTTGAGCGCCTTGGCCATGGCCACGGTCTGCACGCGCAACTGGTCCTGCAAGGCCTTGGACAGGCTGTAGGGCGGCAGCGAGCAGGCGGAGTCGCCCGAGTGCACGCCGGCCTGTTCGATGTGCTCCATGATGCCGCCGATCACCACATCCTGGCCGTCGGACAGCGCATCGACATCGACCTCGATCGCATCGTTGAGGAAGCGGTCGAGCAGCACCGGCGAATCGTTGGAGACCTTGACCGCCTCGCGCATGTAGCGCTGCAGATCGGCCTCTTCTCGGACGATCTCCATGGCCCGGCCGCCCAGCACGTAGGACGGGCGCACGACCAGGGGGTAGCCGATTTCTTCGGCGTGGCGGATGGCCTCTTCCGGGGCCCGCGCGGTGCGGTTGGGCGGCTGCAAGAGGTTCAGCTCATGCAGCATCTGCTGGAAGCGCTCGCGGTCCTCGGCCCGGTCGATCGCATCCGGGCTGGTGCCGATGATGGGCACGCCGTTGGCCTCGAGGTCGCGCGCCAGCTTCAGCGGGGTCTGGCCGCCGTACTGGACGATGACGCCGACCGGTTTTTCGATGCGCACGATCTCGAGCACGTCTTCCAGGGTCAGCGGCTCGAAATACAGCCGGTCGGAGGTGTCGTAGTCGGTGGAGACGGTCTCCGGGTTGCAGTTGACCATGATGGTCTCATAGCCGTCTTCGCGCAGGGCGAGCGAGGCGTGGACGCAGCAGTAGTCGAACTCGATACCTTGGCCGATGCGGTTGGGGCCGCCGCCGAGGACCATGATCTTGCGCTTGTCGGTCGGCTGCGATTCGCACTCCTCTTCGTAGCTGGAGTACATGTAGGCGGTATGCGAGGCAAACTCGGCGGCGCAGGTGTCGACCCGCTTGTACACCGGGTGCACCGCCAGATTCCAGCGCTGCTTGCGCACGGCGTGCTGGTCGGTGGCCAAGAGCTTCGCCAAGCGGCGATCGGAGAAGCCGTTCCGTTTGAGGCCGAACAGCTCGTCCTTACCTAGGCTGTCCAGAGCGCGGCCCTGCAAGGCCTCTTCCTGTTTGACGATGTCTTCGATCTGAGCCAGGAACCAGGGATCGATCTTGCTGTAGCTGTGCACCTCTTCCAAGCTCATGCCCACACGGAAGGCATCGGCCACGTACCACAGCCGCTCGGGGCCGGGGTTGCCGAGCTCCGCCTCGATCTCGTCCTTGTCGGCCGATTTCTCGTCGAAGCCATCGGCACCGGTCTCCAGGCCGCGCAGGGCCTTCTGCAGGGATTCCTGGATGGTGCGGCCGATGGCCATGACCTCACCAACCGACTTCATCTGCGTGGTCAGCCGGTCGTTGGCCTGGGGAAATTTCTCGAAGGCGAAGCGCGGCACCTTGGTCACTACATAGTCGATCGAGGGCTCGAACGAGGCCGGGGTGACACCACCGGTAATGTCGTTCTTCAATTCGTCGAGGGTGTAGCCGACCGCCAGCTTGGCCGCCACCTTGGCGATAGGGAAGCCGGTGGCCTTGGAGGCCAGGGCGGAGGAACGCGACACCCGCGGGTTCATCTCGATCACCACCATGCGGCCATCGGCTGGGTTGATCGCGAACTGGACGTTGGAGCCGCCGGTATCGACGCCGATCTCGCGCAGCACGGCGATCGATGCGTTGCGCATGATCTGGTATTCGCGGTCGGTCAGGGTCTGGGCCGGCGCCACGGTGATCGAATCGCCGGTGTGCACGCCCATGGGATCGAGGTTCTCGATCGAGCAGACGATGATGCAGTTGTCGGCGCGGTCGCGCACCACCTCCATCTCGAACTCTTTCCAACCGATCAGGGATTCCTCGATCAGCAGTTCCTTGGTCGGGCTCGCCTCCAGGCCGCGCTCGCAAATGGTGGCAAATTCTTCCATGTTGTAGGCGATGCCGCCGCCGGTGCCGCCCATGGTAAAGGACGGCCTAATGATGACCGGGAAGCCGATGCCGGCCTGCACCTGCACGGCCTCTTCCATGGAGTGGGCGATGCCGGAACGGGCCGAGCCCAGGCCGATCTTGGTCATCGCCTCCTTGAACAGTTGGCGGTCTTCGGCCTTGTCGATGGCATCGCGGTCGGCGCCGATCATCTCGACGCCATGCCTCTCCAGCACGCCGTGTTTGGCCAGGTCGAGCGCGCAGTTCAGTGCGGTCTGGCCGCCCATGGTCGGCAACAGGGCATCCGGCCTTTCCTTCTCGATGATCTTTTCCACCGTCTGCCAGTTGATCGGCTCGATGTAGGTGGCATCGGCCATGCCCGGATCGGTCATGATGGTGGCCGGGTTGGAGTTGACCAGGATCACCCGGTAACCCTCTTCCTTCAGCGCCTTGCAGGCCTGAGCGCCGGAATAGTCGAACTCGCAGGCCTGGCCGATGATGATCGGGCCGGCGCCAATGATCAGGATGCTTTCGATGTCGTTGCGCCTAGGCATTATCAGTCCTGGGGGGCATGTTGCGCCTTGTGGTCTTGCATGAGTTTGATAAAGCGATCGAACAGATAAGCCACGTCGTGCGGCCCCGGACTCGCCTCGGGGTGGCCCTGGAAACTGAAGGCAGGCACGTCGGTCCGGGCTATGCCTTGCAGCGAGCCGTCGAACAAGGAAACGTGAGTGGCCCGCAGGTTCGCCGGCAGCGTGGCGGCATCGACGGCGAAGCCGTGGTTCTGGCTGGTGATCATCACCCGCTTGCTGTCGAGGTCCTGCACCGGATGGTTGGCGCCGTGGTGGCCGAACTTCATCTTCACGGTACGGGCGCCGCTGGCCAAGGCCAGCAATTGGTGGCCAAGGCAGATGCCGAAGGTCGGCACCCTGGCCGCGAGAATTTCTTGAATCGCCTGGATCGCATAGTCACAGGGCTCCGGATCGCCGGGGCCGTTGGACAGCAGCACACCGTCCGGCTTCAGCGCCAGCACGTCCTTGGCTGGCGTCTGGGCCGGCACCACGGTAAGCCGGCAGCCACGCTCGGCTGCCATGCGCAGGATGTTGCGCTTGACCCCGTAGTCGTAGGCAACCACGTGGAACAGCGTCTCGGCCGGCTTGACGAAGCCCTTGCCCAAGGCCCATTCGCCTTCGTCCCAGTCCTGCCGATTTGGGCAGGTCACCACCTTGGCCAAGTCCATGCCGGCCAAACCCGGGAAGCCGCGCGCCTGCTGCAATGCCTCGGCCTCGTCGATGCGGCCGGCCATGATGCAGCCGTTCTGGGCGCCCTTCTCCCGCAGCAGACGGGTCAGTTTGCGGGTATCCAGGCCAGCGATGGCCACTACGTTCTTCGATTTCAGGTAGTCAGGCAGCGTCTGCTGCATGCGGAAATTGCTCGCCAGGAGGGGCAAATCGCGAATGACCAGGCCGGAGGCATGAATTTGACCAGATTCCTCGTCTTCGAGGTTGGCGCCGGTATTGCCGATATGCGGATAGGTCAGAGTGACGATCTGCCGGCAATAAGACGGGTCAGTCAGTATTTCCTGGTAGCCTGTGATGGAGGTATTGAAAACGACTTCACCAATGCCGACGCCCTCAGCACCGATCGAATAACCGCGAAAAACCGTGCCGTCTGCAAGAACAAGGATGGCGGGCAAGAACGTCGACAAGGTCACTCCTGGACTAGACGTGAAAACGGGGCGGCTTACGCCACCCCGCTCGATAGGATTCACACAGCCGCTTGAATTATACGGCGCCAAGCCCGTCCACTCAACGGGGCCGCTGGCAGGGGCTTCTACAAATAAAAAGCCCCCCAGGGTGTCCTGGGGGGCTTTTGTCATAAGAGTCTGACGATGTCCTACTTTCACACGGGTAATCCGCACTATCATCGGCGCTGGAGTGTTTCACGGTCCTGTT
>JACAEC010000192.1 GCA_013389055.1 Hydrogenophilaceae bacterium | reverse complement strand
CTGCTCCAGTCGGCCTCAACACGTATAATTTCGCTGTCGCCGGCATAGCTCAGTTGGTAGAGCAACCGCCTTGTAAGCGGTAGGTCGTCTGTTCGAGTCAGACTGCCGGCACCAAATAACCAAATAAATACAATTAAATAATTAATATTGGACTTAGTTAAGATTTAGCCGGATCGCATACGTGTGTCACACTTGGCGTGTAATAGTAGAGTGATAGGGCTTGGTGGGCGGTAGTGCGTGACTAGTCGGGTCACAAGAGAAACCAGCCAAGCGCGGCTTATGCTGACCGGCGGTGAGTTCTGACATAAGCAGAGCTACGTAGTTGACGCACATCATTGGCCAGAACTAGGATGAGTTCGTCCTTGAAAAAGGCAAACCCATCGAAAGGTGGGGACGCAAAGTTACCGGCCTAAGGAGTTAGCTCTAGGGCAGCGGGATTGCCAAGATGGCAGGCTGTGCGTAGTCGAGCCGCACAGTCCACACTCCCTCTGTCCGCTCCTTGGTGTGCGCAGCCAATACAGTAACTGCCGGCGACGAACGGCAGCATGGGGTGGGAATGCAGACAACGATTCAGGGAAGGATCGGCGGACGCTGGAACTGGGTGCTTAATCTTGCCCGGTTGCTGAAGGTCATTGTTACGCCGGTGATCACAAAGCTATATCAGGCACCGCGCCAGTTTATCGCTCGGGCTGCTGCCAAGCGCTTTGAAAAGAGTGGCAGCAAGGGTGAGCCTATACAAATGGCCCCTGAGGAAGCCACGTCTTCGGCTGCGCAATCAAGCCCCCAGCCCCAGCCCCTGCTGCATCCCATCTCGCACGATGAACTGCTTTGGCTGTTGGGCAGCTTGTGCAACCGCTATCGCATCCCCTTCGATGCGGCGCTGATCGCCCAAGAGTTTCCACCGCCCTACACGCTGGCCACTTTCCACGAAGCGGCTCGGTCGCTGGGCTTCAAGACCGGCAGCCGCGGTCTGAGCGGCCTCGACTGGCAAAGCCTGCCGTTGCCTGCCATTGCCTTCATTCGCGCTATTCCTCAACACGCTCAAGATGTCCTGGAGAGCGGCAACGAGGGCGAGCTTACCCTGGCTGAGCCAAATACTGCCTCGGCTGAAGTCGAGAACGAGCCGAATTCAGATCATGGCGCCCTAGCGCAGTCCAGCATCCCCGTCCTCATCCTCAACAGCGAGGCCGGCAAGCTGCTCTACTTCCGCGCCGGCGGGGAGGCGCCGGAAACTCTCGATATTGAAGAAACTGCGGCTTGGTTCGAGCCGGAGCTTGTCCTACTGGCCAAAGAGGCGGCAGGCGAGGGCAAGGAAGAAACCGTCCCCGGTTTCGAGGCCGAGAAAAAAGCGTTCGGCTTTTCCTGGTTCGTGCCCGAACTGCTCAAGCACAAGCTCATCTGGCGCGATGTGCTGCTCGCCTCGCTGGCCATCCAACTGGTCGGCCTGGCCACGCCCTTGTTTACCCAGGTCATCATCGACAAGGTCATCGTGCACCAGACCCAGAGCACCCTCTGGGTCATCGGCATCGCCCTGATCATGTTCCTGGTCTTCACCACGGTCATGACCTGGCTGCGGCAATACCTGGTGCTGCACACCGGCAACCGCATCGATGCCGTCCTGGGCAGCCAGGTCTTCCGCCACCTGCTGCGCCTGCCCATGCCCTATTTCGAGCATCGACCCACCGGCACTCTGGTCGCCCGCCTGCACGGGGTGGAGACCATCCGCGAGTTCGTCTCCGGCGCCGCCGTCACCCTGCTCCTGGACCTGCCCTTCCTGTTCATCTTCCTGGCGGTGATGTTCGCCTATTCCTGGCAGCTCTCGCTCATCGCCGTCGGTCTGCTCGGCCTCATCTGCGTGCTTAGCTTCCTGGTGGTGCCCATCTTCCGCGAGCGGCTGAACAAGCAGTTCATGCTCGGCGCCCGCAACCAGGCGTTTCTCACCGAATACCTCTCCGGCATGGCCACGGTGAAGTCGCTGCAAATGGAGCCGGACATCGACCGAAAATACGGCGACCTCTTCGCCCAATACCTAGCCGCCGGTTTCAGCGCCAAGCAGGCGGGCAACACCTACAACGTCGTCACCAACGGCCTGGAACAGGTGATGACGCTGTCCATCCTCATCGTCGGTGCCCTGTTGGTCATGCAGAACGACGGCTTCACCGTCGGCATGCCGGTCGCCTTCCAGATGTTCGCCAGCCGCATGAGCCAGCCCATGCTCCGGCTGGCCGGCCTGTGGCAGGAATTCCAGCAGGCCGACATCGCGGTCAAGCGCTTGGGCGACATCCTCGACATGCCGCAAGAGCCGCATACCCTCACCCCCAAGCGCGAGAACATCGGTCAGGGCCGCATCGATCTTGCCGGCATCGGCTTCCGCTATTCCGAGCACCATCCCTGGCTCTACCGCGGCCTCAACCTCACGCTCAAGCCGGGCCACCTCACCGTGCTCATGGGGCCGTCCGGTTCAGGCAAGAGCACCCTGGCCAAGCTGCTGCTCGGCTTCTATCTGCCGCAAGAAGGCCACATCAAACTCGACGGCAAAGACATCCGCACCCTGGCCGCCAACGAGCTGCGCACCGCCTTCGGCGTGGTGCCGCAGGAGACCGTGCTCTTCTCCGGCACCGTCTACGACAACCTGGTCATGGCCCACCCCCATGCCGGCTTCGAGGAGGTCATTGCCGCCTGCAAGGCCGCCGAGATTCACGATGTCATCGAACACCTGCCCGAGGGCTACCAAACCGAACTGGGCGAACACGGTGTCGGCCTCTCCGGCGGCCAGCGCCAGCGCATCGCCATCGCCCGCGCCCTGCTCAAGCGGCCCAAGATCCTCATTTTCGACGAGGCCGTCTCCAACCTGGACCAGCACACGGCCGAAGGCTTCGCCAAGACCATCAACCAACTCAAGGGCAAGGTCACCATGCTCTTCATCACCCACCAGATTCCGCGTGGCCTGCAAGTGGACGAAGTGCTCAGCTTCGGCCCGCGCCAGCAGGCGACGCGGATGGAGGTGGTGGAGGATGAGCGGCGGCGGGATGGCGAGGAAGCAATGAAGAGGAATGAAGGGGAGTGAAATAGCAATGAATAATGAAATGCAGGAGAGGGAAAAGATGAAAGAAAAATCAAGAATTACATTTATTGCTGTAAGGATTTTTCTGGTGCTTTTCCTATTGCTGCCCTACTTGCAGGCCAATGCGGGCAAGCATGCCTATCCTGAGCTAATTGACCATGTTGCGCACGAAACCAGGGAAATACTTAAGAAACATGGTATGCCTGTGAAGCAAAATGTTGAGAATCCATGGTTCAGACACTCCGCTTCACCTGGGAATTACACCCTAATTTTCTATTTGTCAGACGAGATTCCGTTAGAGGCCAAATTGGATGTTATACGTCTCTGCATGCGCTTATATCAAGAGAGAGGCCGCAAATATCTTTTTAGAATAGTGATGTATCAAGAGGCACAAGCTGATCGTCATCGCTGGTTTTCGGGAATCGAGCCAAGCTTTGAGCTAACTATTGGGAAGGATAAATAATGTATACCGTTGAAGTTCGTGTAGGGGTCGACGTCCCCCCGGTTTTCAGTAGCGCGGGGCTTTAGAGT
>JACAEC010000195.1 GCA_013389055.1 Hydrogenophilaceae bacterium | reverse complement strand
CGTTTGGCGATCTCCGGGTCTCGGTGCCGATAGCTGAGGGTGTACAGGTCCTCGCCCCGTGTCACGTTCAGCTTGATGTCGCTGGCCAGGCCGTCCAGCAGAGCCTCGGTCTCCTTCGGCGTCTTGGCCCGCACGTCGAGGTCGGTCATGCGCGCGACCTTTTCCATGTTGGGGCGGCTGATCAGGGTGCGCGTCATCATGGTGACGATCTGATCCATGTTGGGCGCCACCGTCAGGCCGGTCATCAGAGGCTTGAGCATGGTTTGCGTGTCGATGTAGACGCGCGCCGTGGCCTCGTACTGATTCGGAGTGACATAGACCCAGGCCCAGCCCACGAGGGCAATCAGCCAGGCGGCGATTATGGCGTACCACCTGCGCAGCCACATGGCGCGCAGGTAAGACAGCAGTTTGGCGAGAACTTCATGCATGGCAAACCCTACTCAGGCCCCGAACCTGCGCCCGGAGCCAGCGTCTGTTAAAGGATTAGAAAAAGCTTTCCGGAATGATGAGGACGTCGCCCGGCATCATCTCGACATTGGCCGAAATGTCGCCGCCGCGGATCAGATCCTCGAGCCGGACGCTGAACTGCTGCTGCTGGCCGCCATAACTGCGTACGATGGTCGCGTCGTTGCCGGCGGCGAAGTCGGTGATGCCACCCACGGCGATCATCACGTCCATCAGGCTCATTTTTTCGCGGTACTGCAGGGCCTGCGGCTTGGCCGCCTGGCCGATCACCCGGATCTGCTGGGAGTAGGGTCCGATGAAGCCGGTCACCATCACGGTGACGATCGGGTCCTGAATGAACTTGGCGAGATGCTTCTCCAGGTCGCGTTCGAGTTGAGTGGGCGTCTTGTTGGCGGCGACGATATCGTCGACGAGGGGGCTGTTAAACTTGCCGTCCGGGCGGACCGTCACGGAAGTGGAGACTTCGGGGTTGCGCCACACCTGGATATCGAGGCCATCGCCCGCGCCAATCAGGTAGTCCGGAGCGCCCACGATATCCGCCTTGACGGGGGCCGGGGGGAAGTCGGGGGTGCTGGCGCAGCCCGCGAGCAGGAAGGCCAAGGCGAGAGAGAGAACAGCGAAAACGGACGGGGTCTGGCGCTTCATACACTCCTCCTGAGAACAATTCTTAGAAATTACGTCAATTATGGCACACAAGTATGCGCTTTAAATCAGAAATTTGGCGCCCAAAGGATATCCTGTGTCGCATTTCCATCCATCCTCGGGCAGATCGGTGATGACACCATGCAATAATCAGGCCACGCAATTCATCAAAGGTTATAGGCTTGAAATTGCTGCCTTGTTGCAAAAGCGAAGGCGCTGGGGCCCGCGCGGTGGGTAGGCAGACTAACGCTTATGACGAGGTTCTGACAATATACCCGCCCGGGGGGCGCGGCACCAGAAAGTGACAGAAATGACAGATCGGCAATCCTTTGACAGCCTGCGGGCCGAAATCCTCGACTTCGCCCGGGCACGCGACTGGGAGCAGTTCCACACGCCCAAGAATCTGGCCATGGCCATGATCGTGGAGGCGGCCGAACTGGTCGAGCACTTCCAGTGGCTGACCCCCGAACAAAGCCAAACCATCGATGCGAAGACCCGGACGAGGGTGGCCGAGGAGATCGCCGACGTGCTGATTTACCTCATCCGCCTCGCCGACGTGCTGGAGATCGATCCGTTGCAGGCGGCCGTCGACAAAATCAAGCTCAATGGGGACAAGTACCCGGTAGAAAAGGCGCGCGGACACAACCGCAAGTACGACAATCTCGACTGAGAGCGTGCCGGACCAAGGCGGTATAATTCGCGTTTTCACGCCTCACCCGCTTTCGATGTCCAGCCACTTCAAATACCACGTCTTTTTCTGCACCAACCAGCGGGAGGACGGCGCCGCCTGCTGCGCCGACCACGATGCCCAGGCCATGCGCGATTACGCCAAGGCGCGCATCAAGGAACTGGGCCTGAGTGGCCCCGGCCAGTGCCGCATCAACTCCGCCGGCTGCATGGACCGTTGCGCCGAGGGGCCGGTCATCGCGGTCTACCCGGAAGCGGTTTGGTACACCTACGTGGACCAAGCCGACATCGACGAGATTATCGACGAGCATCTGGTGAAAGGCCGCGTTGTCGAGCGGCTCAAAATATAGTGTCGCGCTTCAAACTGCGCATCGACGGGCCGGCGGGCAAAATCGAAACCGTCATCGACGACCCGGGTCCGGATCGTAAAGGCCTCGCCCTCATTGCCCACCCCCACCCCCTGCACGGCGGCAGTCTGGAAAACAAGGTGGTGAAGACGATCGGCGACACCCTGTTTGATCTCGGCTATGTCGCGGTGCGCCCGAATTTCCGCGGCGTGGGTCAGAGCGAGGGGGAGTACGACCAAGGCCAGGGCGAAGTGCAGGACATGTTGGCCGTGCACGAATTTGTAAGCGCCCGCTATCCGGGAATGCCCTTGATTCTGGCCGGTTTTTCCTTCGGCGCCTACGTGCAGACCGTGGTGAGCGAGCGCCTGCATCCCAAGCATCTGCTGCTGGTCGGGCCGGCAGTGAACATGTTCCACATGGGCGAGGCGCCACCCCACACCATCGTGATCCATGGCGAGCACGATGAAGTGGCGCCCACCGAGGCCGCCCGGGATTGGGCCGCGCGCCACGGCTTCGTCTTTGCGGTGGTGCGCGACACCGATCATTTCTTCCACAAGAAACTGTCCGAGCTGAAAGAGCATATCCTGCAGCTATGCCCGTGCTGAGCGCCCAAGGCCTGCGCAAGTCCTACGGCGCCCTGGAAGTGGTCGCCGGCATCGATCTTGCCATTCGCAAGGGCGAGTGCTTCGGCCTGCTCGGCCCCAACGGCGCGGGCAAGACCACCACGCTGCGCCTGCTGCTGGGGCTGGCTGCTGGGGCTGATCGAGCCCGATGCCGGCGAGATCGCCATGCTCGGCCATCCCGTGCCGGGCGATGCCCGGCGCGCTCGCGTGCGGGTCGGCGTGGTGCCCCAGATGGACAATCTCGACCCGGATTTCACCGTGCGCGAGAACTTGGAAGCCTATGGGCGCTATTTCGGCATCAACGCGAGCGAGATCGAAGCGCGTCTGCCGGAGTTGCTGGATTTTGCCGGCCTCGCTGGCCGCGCCGATGCGAAGATCCAGGCCCTGTCCGGGGGCATGAAGCGTCGCCTCACCCTGGCGCGCGCCCTGGTCAACGACCCGGAAGTAATTTTCCTGGACGAGCCCACCACCGGCCTCGACCCCCAGGCCCGCCACCTCGTCTGGGACCGGCTCTACCAGCTTCGGTCGCGAGGCGTCACGATGGTGCT
>JACAEC010000191.1 GCA_013389055.1 Hydrogenophilaceae bacterium | reverse complement strand
TGTTCATGCCGAAGGTGTCCTGCATCTGGGTCTGCTTGTACAGATTGTTCAGGATCACCTCGGGCATCTCGCCCCGGCGCAGCTCGATCACCACGCGCATGCCGGACTTGTCCGACTCGTCGCGGATTTCGCTGATGCCCTCGATGGCCTTGTCGCGCACCAGCTCGCCGATCTTGGCGCAGAGGTTGGCCTTGTTCACCTGATAGGGCAGCTCGTCGATGATGATGGCCTGGCGGCCGCCGCCCTTCTCGATGTCCTCGAAATGGCACTTGGCGCGCATGACCACGCGGCCGCGGCCGGTACGGTAGCCGTCCTTGACCCCGGTCAGGCCGTAGATGATGCCGGCGGTGGGGAAGTCGGGCGCCGGCACAATGTCGATCAGTTCGTCGATCGTGATCTCCGGGTTGTGCAGCACGGCCAGGCAGGCGTCGGTGATCTCGTTCAGGTTGTGCGGCGGGATGTTGGTCGCCATGCCGACCGCGATGCCGGCCGAGCCGTTGACCAAGAGGTTGGGGAACTTGGCCGGCAGGATCAGCGGCTCGTGCTCGGAGCCGTCGTAGTTGGGACCGAAGTCCACCGTCTCCTTGTCGATGTCGGCCAAGAGTTCGTGGGCGATCTTGGCCATGCGGATTTCGGTGTAACGCATGGCCGCCGCGTTGTCGCCGTCGACCGAACCGAAGTTGCCCTGGCCGTCGACCAGCGGATAGCGCAGGGAGAAGTCCTGGGCCATGCGGACGATGGTATCGTACACCGCCGTGTCGCCGTGGGGGTGGTACTTACCGATCACGTCACCGACCACACGGGCCGATTTCTTGTAGGCCTTGTTCCAGTCGTTGGAGAGCTCGTGCATGGCGAACAGGACGCGCCGGTGCACCGGCTTCAGACCGTCCCGGACATCGGGCAGCGCGCGGCCGACGATCACGCTCATGGCGTAATCGAGGTAGGAACGGCGCATTTCTTCTTCGAGGCTGACGGGGAGTGTTTCTTTGGCGAACTGTTCCATTGGCGGGCTATAGGTAGTGGTGTCGTTATGGGGTTTTTAGCTGGCGAATTCTACCATGTTCCACCCGGTCTCCCCACCCCCCACAACCGGCCGGAAATCCGCGCCGGACAAGGACAGGCTGGCCAAGCTGGGCGTCGGGTGGCGGCGGGCGGTTGCCAGCCGGACAGAGCGCCCTTAGCATGCGGCCATGACCGAAAAAAACATGGTGGATACCCGCATCGACGCGGGTTGGATCATCCCGGTGGAGCCGGAGCAGGTGGTGCTGTCGGACCACAGCCTGTGCATGCGGGACGGCCGCATCGTGGACATCCTGCCGAGGGAGGAGGCCGGGCAGAAGTATCAGGCCGCGCAGCATCTTCGCCTGCCTGACCATGCCCTGATCCCGGGGCTGGTGAATCTGCACAGCCATGCCGCCATGGCCCTGCTCAGAGGCTATGCCGACGACCTGCCCCTGATGACCTGGCTGCAGGAGCATATCTGGCCCACGGAGAAGCGCTGGGTTTCCTCCGAGTTCGTCTACGACGGCTCCCGCCTGGCCTGCCTGGAAATGCTCAAGGGGGGGATCACCTGCTTCAACGACATGTACTTCTTCCCGGAATCGACCGTTCAGGCCGCAACCGAGGCCAAGCAGCGCATTGCGGCAGGCATTATCGTGATCGATTTCCCCTCGGCCTACGCGGCCGATCTGGACGGCTATTTGCAGAAGGGCCTGGCCTTGCGCGATGCGATGCACCACCACCCCCTGGTCTCCTTCTGCCTGGCGCCCCATGCGCCCTATTCCACCAGCGATCGCAGCCTGGAAAAGGTGCTGACCTACGCCAAGCAGCTGGATCTGACCATCCATATGCACGTCCATGAAACCCATGACGAAATCCACCAAAGCATCGACCAATACGGCGTCCGGCCGCTGGAACGGCTGCGCCAACTGGGTTTGCTGGGGCCTGAATTCATCGGCGTCCATGCGGTGCATCTGCTCAATGAGGAGGTCGAGCTGCTGGCCGAATACAACTGCCATGTCGCCCATTGCCCCACCTCCAACCTGAAGCTGGCCGCAGGCGTGGCGCCGAAAGCGTCCATGCTGCTGCGAGGGATCAATATCGGGATAGGCACGGATGGTCCGGCCAGCAACAACCGCCTGGATTGCTGGCAGGAGATGCGCCTGGCCGCCCTCCTGGCCAAGGGCGTGTCGGGCAAGGCGGATATCGTACCGGCCCACTATGCCCTGCGCATGGCCACGCTCAATGGCGCACGCGCCCTGGGGCTGGACAGCGAGATCGGCTCCCTCCAGGTGGGCAAGCAGGCGGACGTTGTGGCCGTGGACCTATCCGGGCCCAATACCCAGCCCTGTTACAACCCCCTGTCCCAACTGGTCTACAGCGCCGGCCGGCAAGAAGTCACCCATGTCTGGGTGGCCGGCCAGGAGGTGGTGCGGGACAAGGTCTGCCTCACCTTGGACGAGCCGAAAATCCTCAGCCAAGCCCGACACTGGCAGCAAAAACTCACCAGCTAACGCCTTTTTTGGCCTGAGTGGCATCGGCCTGGGCATCGATGGCACGCCACTGCCCTTCTCCCAGATCTTCCAACGTCCAAGCGCCGATCGCCCAGCGGATGAGCCGCAGCGTGGGATGCCCCACCTTGGCGGTCATCCGCCGCACCTGCCGGTTCTTGCCCTCGGCGATGGTCAGTTCCAGCCATGAGGTCGGCACGTTCTTGCGAAAGCGGATGGGCGGATTGCGCGGCCACAGCCCGGCCGGCTCCTCGATGAGTTTTGCCCGGGCCGGCCGGGTGACGAAGTCGCCCAGATCCAGACCCTGGCGCAGCTGCTCCAGGGCCGCCTCGTCCGGCACGCCCTCGACCTGAACCCAGTAGGTCTTGGCCAGCTTGTGCTTGGGATCGGTCAGGCGGTGCTGGAGCCGGCCGTCATCGGTTAAAATGAGCAGGCCTTCGCTGTCCGCATCGAGCCGGCCTGCGGCGTACACCCCCGCCAGGGGGATGAACTCCTTCAGCCCAGGGTGGCCGTCCTCCGAAGTGAACTGGCTGAGCACCCCATAGGGTTTGTTGAACAGAATGATGCGAGCCATCGCCTCAGTATATTGAATCGTTTCCAGGAGTTATCGTGTCCGCTAGCCACATACAGGTTCCCGCCCAGGGCGCAAATATCACCGTCAACGCCGATTTCTCGCTGAACGTGCCGGACCGGCCGATTATCCCGTTTATCGAGGGCGATGGCACCGGGGTCGACATCACCCCGGTGATGCGCACGGTGCTCGATGCCGCCGTGGCCAAGGCCTATTCTGGCCGCCGCCAGATCGAATGGATGGAGGTCTATGCCGGCGAGAAGGCCACCAAGGTCTACGGCGCCGACACCTGGCTGCCGGACGAGACCGTGCAGGCCGCCCGCGACTATGTGGTGTCGATCAAGGGTCCGCTGACCACGCCGACCTCGGGCGGCATCCGCTCGCTCAACGTCGCCCTGCGCCAGATGCTCGACCTCTACGTCTGCCTGCGCCCGGTGCGCTACTTCGAGGGCGTGCCCTCCCCGGTCAAGGCGCCGGAGAAGGTGGACATGGTCATCTTCCGCGAGAACACCGAGGACATCTACGCCGGCGTCGAGTGGGAGGCCGGCAGCGCCGAGGTGAAAAAGGTGATCGAATTCCTGCAGAAAGAGATGGGGGTCAAGAAGATACGCTTCCCCGAGACCTCCGCCATCGGCATCAAGCCGGTGTCGGTCGAAGGCTCCGAGCGCCTGATCCGCAAGGCCATCCAGTACGCCATCGACAACGGCCGCAAGTCGGTCACCCTGGTGCACAAGGGCAACATCATGAAGTTCACCGAGGGGGGCTTCAAGAAGTGGGGCTATGAACTGGCCGTGCGCGAATTCGGCGGCGAGCCGATCGACGGCGGCCCCTGGGTCAAGCTACCGAACGGGATCGTGGTCAAGGACGTGATCGCCGACGCCTTCCTCCAGCAGATCCTGTTGCGGCCGGAGGACTACGACGTCATCGCCACCCTGAACCTGAACGGCGACTATGTCTCGGATGCCCTGGCGGCCGAGGTGGGCGGCATCGGCATCGCCCCCGGCGCCAACCTGTCCGACTCGGTGGCCATGTTCGAGGCCACCCACGGCACCGCGCCCAAGTATGCCGGCCAGGACTATGTGAACCCGGGCTCGATCATCCTCTCGGGCGAGATGATGCTGCGCCACATGGGTTGGACCGAGGCGGCCGATCTGATCATCAAGGGTATGGACGGCGCGATTCGCGCCAAGAGCGTAACCTACGACTTCGCCCGCCTGATGGATGGCGCCAAGCAGGTCAAATGCTCGGAGTTCGGCCAGGCCATCGTCCGGCACATGTAAGCCGAGCGGCCTCAGGCCTTAGGCAGTTCCTGCTCGGCCTCGGTGTCGGCAGGGCTGCCGCCTTGCAGCAGGCAAATCAACTCATCCGCCAGTTTGCCCAGTTCCGGGCGCAGGCGATCCAAGCCATCAAGCAACTCGTGCAAGTGCTGCTGACCGGGCTCAGCCGGCCGGTAGTGCTGCTTTTCACCCATTGCGCGCATAGCAAAACCTCCGCGCTAGACATCTGTATTGACTCTAGCACAGGGGACACAACGCGCTAGCGGCAAAAAACCGCCGCTGCGGGAGTGCGATTAAGCAGCTTGGATATTGGCGGCTTGCTTGCCCTTAGGGCCTTCGGCGATCTCGAAGGAGACGCGCTGGCCCTCTTTCAGGGTCTTGAATCCACTCATGTTGATCGCGGAGAAATGGGCGAACAGATCTTCGCCGCCACCATCGGGGGTGATGAAACCAAAGCCTTTGGAGTCATTGAACCATTTGACGATACCGGTAGCCATACAAAAAGCACTCCTAACACAACGGGATTTGAACGTGTTCGCATGCCACCCAACTCGCTGCCGGAGGCCGCGATTTGGTGTCGAACAGGTGCATTTAACCGGCAGCCGGCCAAGCCGTCAACAACCCTTGCAAAAAAATCATCCGCCTTCAAAATGGGATGACTATTAGCTAATTTGAAGTGTGTGCCAATGGCTGTACAGCATCAGGATGAGCAGCTGCTGGAGGTCGAGCGGGTCAAGGCGCCGCCGCCCCCGCTTTATCGGGTATTGTTGTTGAACGACGACTTCACCCCCATGGAATTTGTGGTTACGGTTTTAGAACATTTTTTCTATATGGGCCGTGAACAAGCCACACTCATTATGCTCAAAGTGCATAATGAAGGTGTTGGGTTGTGTGGTGTGTTTCCCCGCGACATCGCCGAGACCAAGGTGAACCAGGTCACCGACTATGCCCGCAACCACCAGCATCCCCTGCAGTGCGTTTTGGAGGAAGATCGATGATTGCCCAGGAACTGGAAGTCAGCCTGCACATGGCCTTCATGGAGGCCCGGCAGAAGCGCCACGAGTTCATCACCGTGGAGCACCTGCTGCTGGCCATGCTGGACAATCCCTCTGCCGCCGAGGTGCTGCGCGCCTGCACCGCCAACATCGAAGAGCTGCTCCGCAGCCTGACCGATTTCATCGAGAAGCACACCCCGCGGGTGCCCGGCAGCAGCGAGGTCGACACCCAGCCCACCCTCGGTTTCCAGCGCGTCATCCAGCGGGCCATCCTGCACGTGCAATCCTCCGGCAAGAAAGAGGTGACCGGTGCCAACGTCCTGGTTGCCATCTTCGGCGAAAAGGATTCGCACGCCCTGCACTACCTCAACCAGCAGGGCGTCACCCGGCTCGACGTGGTCAATTACATCTCGCACGGCATCGCCAAGACCCCGCAGGACAGCACCCCGGCCAGCAGCAGCCGGGCCGAACCCGCCCAGGAGCAGGATGCCGAGAACGTCACCGGCTCGCCGCTGGAGGCCTTCACCGTCAACCTCAACGCCCAGGCCCTGGCCGGCAAGGTCGACCCCCTGATCGGCCGCGACCTCGAACTCGAACGCGTCATCCAGACCCTGTGCCGCCGGCGCAAGAACAACCCGTTGCTGGTCGGCGAGGCCGGCGTCGGCAAGACCGCCATCGCCGAAGGCCTCGCCCGGCGCATCGTGCAAGACGAAGTGCCCGACGTCCTCAACGGCGCTACCGTCTATGCCCTGGACATGGGCGCCCTGCTCGCCGGCACCAAATACCGCGGCGACTTCGAGCAGCGGCTCAAGGCCGTGCTCAAGCAACTGGCCAGCCAGGAAAACGGCATCCTGTTCATCGACGAGATTCACACCCTCATTGGCGCCGGCGCAGCCTCGGGCGGTACGCTCGATGCCTCCAACCTGCTCAAGCCCGCCCTCTCCTCGGGCCAGCTCCGCTGCATCGGCGCCACCACCTACAACGAATACCGCGGCATCTTCGAGAAGGACCACGCCCTCTCCCGCCGCTTCCAGAAGATCGACGTCAAGGAACCCTCGGTCGAGGAGACCATCGCCATCCTCAAGGGCCTGAAGTCGCGCTTCGAGGCCCACCACGGCATCAAATACACCCAGCAGGCCCTGGCCACCGCGGCCGAGCTGTCGGCCCGCTTCATCAACGACCGCCACCTGCCGGACAAGGCCATCGACGTCATCGACGAGGCCGGCGCCGCCCAGCGCATCCAGCCCAAGTCGAAGCAGAAGAAGGTCATCACCAACAAGGAGATCGAGGACATCGTCGCCAAGATCGCCCGCATCCCGGCCAAGACCGTGGCCAGCGACGAGCGCAACGCCTTGAAGAACCTGGACCGCGACCTCAAGGCTGTGGTCTTCGGCCAGGACCCGGCGATCGACGCCCTGGCCACCGCGATCAAGCTGTCCCGCTCTGGCCTGGGCAACCCGCAAAAACCGATCGGCTCCTTCCTGTTCTCCGGCCCCACCGGCGTCGGCAAGACCGAGGTCGCCCGCCAGCTCGCCTATACCCTGGGCGTCGAGCTGATCCGCTTCGACATGTCCGAATACATGGAGCGCCACGCCGTCTCCCGCCTGATCGGCGCGCCCCCGGGCTATGTCGGCTTCGAACAGGGCGGCCTGCTCACCGAAGCCATCACCAAGACACCCTATGCGGTGCTGCTGCTGGACGAAATCGAGAAGGCGCACCCCGACCTCTTCAACATCCTCCTCCAGGTGATGGACAACGGGAAACTCACCGACCACCACGGCAAGACGGTGGATTTACGCAACAC
>JACAEC010000221.1 GCA_013389055.1 Hydrogenophilaceae bacterium | reverse complement strand
TCACCAGCGTGCGCCTGTCCGCGGAGCTCGAGGAAAGACTCGCCGCAGTCGCCGAACGCGCGCGGCGCACCAAGTCCTGGATCATCAACGAGGCGGTGCGGGACTATCTCGAGCGGCTGGGCGAGGACGAGAAGCGCTGGGGCGAGACGCTGGAAGCGCTCGCTTCCGTTCGCGCGGGTCGGGTCGCCGACGGGGACGAGGTCATGGCGTGGATCGCTTCCTGGGGCAAGAAGGGTGAGAAGAAGCCGCCGCGGTGAAGCTCGCCTTCGCGCGTGAGGCGCGCAATGACCTCGTACGCCTGCGCGCGTTCATCGCCGTTCATGACCCCGCCGCGGCCGCGCGCGCCGCGCGCCGGCTGATCCGGGGGATCGAGCGCCTGATGCGGTTCCCGCGGCTCGGTCGTCGGGTGAACATCGGACCCGGCGAGGTCGCACCCGACGAGATTCGCGATTGGCCGGTCGGGGATTACGTCGTCCGGTACTTGATCGCCGGCGATCGGGTCATCGTGCTTCGCGTGTGGCACGGAAGGGAGCGGCGCGGCTGAGCGCGCCGGGCGCGTTCAGGCCGCCGCGCTTCGCCGCCGCAGCGCTTTCTTTGCTTGCGGTCTGGACGCTGGCGTGCCGCAAGCGGAACAAAAAGGGGGACGGCGGAGCCGTCCCCCTGGGCGCGCTTGACTTGCTCGATCTGAAGGTCCCGGCGCCCCGAGCGCGCCCGCTCGAGACGCCGTGCCCCGGCGACTCACGGGTTGAACTCATCGACGAGGTAGTACGGCCCATGCTCGGTAGTGCCCGGCACCCGGACTTCCGGCGCCTTCACCGCACCCACCGTCTCTTGGGCTTTCCAATACGGATCGTCGAAGGCCCAGCTGTTGTCCGCGTACGCCGCATTGGCACCGAGGACAAGGCCGAGGGCTGCGATGGCGATGAGATAGCGTTTCATGGCCACGCTCCTTCACTGGAGGGTTGCTTGGACCCTCCTTTTCGAGACCGCCGGGCGTGGGAGTGCCGCGATCCCGCCGGGCCTCGGCGGACGGGACCACCACCCGGCCTGCTGCAACGCCAGGGCGC
>JACAEC010000196.1 GCA_013389055.1 Hydrogenophilaceae bacterium | reverse complement strand
TCCGACATCGAGGAAGTCCATGTCAACGGCGACATGGCCAGCCGCATCGCCGGCAACCTCAACGTCAGTTTCAGTTTCGTCGAGGGCGAGTCGCTGATCATGGCGATCAAGGACTTGGCTGTGTCGTCCGGTTCCGCCTGCACCTCGGCCAGCCTCGAGCCTTCCTACGTGTTGAAAGCCCTGGGTCGCGACGATGAGCTGGCGCACAGCTCCATCCGCTTCACCATCGGCCGCTTCACCACCGAGGCGGAGATCGACTACACGATCAAGCTGTTGCACGACAAGATCGGCAAGTTGCGCGAGATGTCGCCGCTTTGGGAGATGTACAAAGACGGCGTCGATTTGAAATCGGTTCAGTGGGCTGCCCACTGATTTGAGCCGCTAGCACGTAGCCGGTAGCTTGTGGCTTGGAAGTACGCCTGTTGGGCGCGGATTTGAGCTACTGGCCACCAGCTACTGGCCACCAGCTAAAAGGAGAAAGAAATGGCATACAGCGACAAAGTTCTCGACCATTATGAAAACCCCCGCAACGTGGGCGCTTTCGACAAGAGCGACGAGCATGTCGGCACCGGTATGGTCGGTGCGCCTGCCTGCGGCGACGTGATGAAGCTGCAGATCAAGGTCAACGAGCAGGGCATCATCGAGGATGCCAAGTTCAAGACCTACGGTTGCGGTTCCGCCATCGCCTCGTCTTCCCTGGTCACCGAATGGGTGAAGGGCAAGAGCCTGGACGAAGCCATGGCGCTGAAGAACACCCAGATCGCCGAGGAACTGGCCCTGCCGCCGGTGAAGATCCACTGCTCGATCCTGGCCGAAGACGCGATCAAGGCGGCCGTGGCCGACTACAAGCAGAAGCATGGCCTGGCCGGCGGCGAGGAATATACCGCCTGCCATCCGCCGGTGGCGGCACAGGAGGCTTGATCATGGCGGTGACCCTGTCCGAACGCGCGGCCAACCATGTGAGCAGCTTCCTCGCCAAACGCGGCAAGGGCCTGGGCGTCAAGCTCGGTGTCCGTACCTCGGGTTGCTCCGGCCTGGCCTACAAGCTGGAGTTCGCCGACACCGAGGATCCGGAAGACATCAAGTTCGAGAGCCATGGCGTGACGGTCTATGTCGATCCCAAGAGTCTGGTCTACCTGGACGGCACCGAACTCGATTTCGTCAAAGAGGGCTTGAACGAAGGTTTCAAGTTCAACAACCCCAACGTCAAGAACGAGTGCGGTTGCGGCGAGAGCTTTAACGTCTGAAGCCATCAGCGGTCAGCCATCAGTATTCAGCCTCATCAGGCTTGGCCGATCGCTGACTGCTGATAGCTGAGCGCCATGTTGGATTTCAATCGCAACCACTTCGAACTGTTCGGCCTGAAGCCCGGCTTCGTCATCGATGTCGGGGCGCTGGAGCAGGCCTACCGCAACATCCAAACGGAAGTGCATCCGGATCGTTTCGCCCATGCCGGCGAGGCGGAAAAGCGCTTGTCCATGCAGTGGACCGCACGGGTGAACGAGGCCTACACCACCCTGCGCCGACCGTTCGAGCGGGCGCGCTATCTGCTCGAGTTGCAGGGCATCCAAGCGATGGACCCGAACAATACCCGGATGCCGGCCGACTTCCTGATGCAGCAGATGGAGTGGCGCGAGGCCTTGGCCGAGGCCCAGGCCGGCAAGGACTTCGCCGGTCTGCAGCGGCTGGAGAAGGAGATGCGCTCTGTCGCCGAGCAACTGCAAGGCCAGTTGGCGACGCTGCTCGACCAGCGCCACGACTACGCCCAGGCGGCCGAGGTGCTGCGAAAATATCGCTTCATGGAAAAACTGCTGGCGGAGATCGACGCCGCCTACGAGGAGATCGAGTGAGGCGTGAGGAGTGAGGAGTGAGGCGGACTAAGCCCTGTCATACTCCTCACTCCCCACCCCTAACTCCTTACGAAAATTATGGCTTTGCTGCAAATCGCCGAACCCGGCATGAGCGCCGCGCCGCATGAGCACCGCCTGGCGGTGGGCATCGACCTGGGCACGACCAATTCCCTGGTGGCCACGGTGCGCAACGGCATCTCGGTGGTGATCAACGACGAGCACGGCCATTCCCTGCTGCCCTCGGTGGTGCGCTACCAGGGCGACGGCGCGGTGACGGTCGGCTACGAGGCGCAGGCCCGCGGCAACGAAGACCCGCACAACACCATCGTCTCGGTCAAACGCTTCATGGGCCGCGGCATCAAGGACATCCCGGACCTGGCGACCATGCCCTATCACTTCGTCGATGCCCCGGGCATGGTGCAGATGAAGACGGTGGCCGGGGTAAAGAGCCCGGTCGAGGTCTCGGCCGAAATCCTCAAAGTGCTCAAGGTCCGGGCCGAGGCGGCCCTGGCCGGCGAGCTGACCGGCGCGGTGATTACCGTGCCGGCCTATTTCGACGATGCCCAGCGTCAGGCGACCAAGGATGCCGCCAAGCTGGCCGGCCTCAACGTCTTGCGCCTCTTGAACGAGCCGACCGCTGCGGCGATCGCTTATGGTCTGGACAACGCGGCCGAGGGGGTCTACGCGATCTATGACCTCGGCGGTGGCACCTTCGACATCTCCATCCTCAAGCTGACCCGCGGCGTGTTCGAGGTCTTGGCCACCAATGGCGACTCCGCGCTGGGCGGCGACGACTTCGACCGCCGTATCTATTGCTGGATTCTGGAACAGGCCGGCCTCACCGTAATCGGCGATCACGACAAGCGGCTGTTGCTGACCAAGGCCCGTGAGGCCAAGGAAATGCTGACCGAGCACGCCGAGGCCAGCATCACCGTGGTGCTGTCGACCGGCCAGGTGGTCGATCTCAAGCTGCATGAGCAAGCCTTCCACGCCATGACCGAGAGCCTGGTCAACAAGACCTTGCTGCCCACCCGCAAGGCCTTGCGCGATGCCGGTCTGCAACCGAGCGACATCAAGGGCGTGGTCATGGTTGGCGGCTCCACCCGGATGCCGCGCATCCAGGCCGCGGTGGGCGAATTCTTCGGCCAGACCCCGCTGACCAATCTGGACCCGGACAAGGTGGTGGCCCTCGGCGCCGCGATCCAGGCCAATGTGTTGGCCGGCAACCGGCAGGGTGACGACTGGCTGTTGCTCGACGTGGTGCCGCTGTCGCTGGGCTTGGAGACCATGGGCGGCCTGGTCGAGAAGGTCATCCCCCGCAATTCCACCATCCCCACCGCGCGGGCTCAGGAATTCACCACCTTCAAGGACGGCCAGACCGCCATGGCCATCCACGTGGTGCAGGGCGAGCGGGAATTGGTCAGCGATTGCCGTTCGCTCGCCCGCTTCGAGCTGCGCGGCATTCCGCCCATGGTGGCGGGGGCGGCCCGCATCCGGGTGACCTTCCAGGTCGATGCCGACGGCCTGCTGGCAGTCGCCGCGCGCGAGATGAGCACCGGCATCGAGGCCCACATCGAGGTCAAACCCTCCTATGGCCTGACCGATGATGAAGTCGCCCGGATGCTGCGCGATTCCTACGATCATGCCCGCTTGGACGTCGAGGCTCGGCAATTGGCCGAACTCAAGGTCGACGGCCAGCGCCTGGTCGAGGCGACCGAGGCGGCCCTGGCCGAGGACGGCGCGACTCTGCTCGATGCCAAGGAACGTGCGACGATCGACGCCCTACTGCAAGCCATGCGCGAGGCCCTGCAAGGCAACGATGCCAAGGCGGTCAAGCGCGCCCTCGAGGCCCTGAACCAGGGCACCGGCGACTTCGCCGCCCGGCGCATGGATGCCAGCGTCAAGCGGGCCTTGAAGGGCCACAAGCTGGAAGAGCTGGATATCTGAGCATGAGCACGTTCGACGCCGACTTCATCCGGGGCCTGCAGCAAAAGCTGGACAGCCACCCGATCTATGGCGCCCTGCGGACCACCGAGGATCTCAAGGTGTTCATGCAGCACCATGTCTATTCGGTCTGGGATTTCATGTCCCTGATCAAGTACCTGCAGCACAATGTGGCGCCGGCCCGCTGGCCGTGGACGCC
>JACAEC010000219.1 GCA_013389055.1 Hydrogenophilaceae bacterium | reverse complement strand
CCGGGCTGCTCCAGCGAGGCATCGAGCGTCTCTCGGAGCTGCAGGAGATGCTCTACGCCCAGGACCGCTGGTCGGTGCTGCTCGTGTTCCAGGCGATGGACGCGGCCGGCAAGGACGGGACGATCAAGCACGTGATGAGCGGGGTCAACCCGCAGGGCTGCCAGGTGTATTCGTTCAAGCAGCCCTCTCCGGAGGAGCTCGACCACGACTTCCTGTGGCGGTACGTGAAGTGCCTGCCCGAGCGCGGTCGCATCGGCATCTTCAACCGCAGCTACTACGAGGAAGTGCTGGTGGTGCGCGTGCACGAGGCGATCCTCGCGCGCCAGAAGCTGCCGCCGGAGGTGGTGGGCAAGCGCATCTGGGCGGAGCGCCTGCGCGACATCGCGGCGTTCGAGGACTACCTGACGCGACAGGGCACGATCGTGCTCAAGTTCTTCCTGCACGTGTCGCGCAAGGAGCAGAAGAAGCGCTTTCTCGAGCGCCTCGAGCAGCCGGAGAAGAACTGGAAGTTCTCGCCCGCGGACGTCGCCGAGCGGCAGTACTGGAACGACTACATGGAAGCCTTCGAGGGCGCGATCCGCGCCACCGCGACGAAGCGCGCGCCGTGGTTCGTCGTGCCGGCGGACAACAAGTGGTTCACGCGGCTCGTCGTCGCCGCCGCGATCGTCGAGGCGCTGGAAAAGCTCGGCCTCGACTACCCGAAGGTCGATGCCGCGCAGCGCAAGGCGCTCGCCGCGGCCCGGGCGGCGCTCGTGAAGGAGAAGTCGTGAAGGAGAAGTAGACCGTCCGGCCCGCCCCGGCGGGGCTCTTGCGCGCGGTCAAACCGGCGTCGCGTGGGTGTGCTAGTCTTATATTGCGCCGCAACATTCCGGGCGCAGCCTTCGCCATCCGGACTGGAACCCCCATGACCGACCTCGGGAAGCAACTCTCGCGCACCCACGACCTCTCCACCAAAGTCACCCGCCTCTTCCAGAAGCGCGCGCAGGCCGCGCAGGAGCGCTTCACCGAGCGCGTGCAGGGCGCCTACGCAAAGCACGTCGCCGACCTGATGTCGAAGCCGATGTCGCCGTGGGACGTCTGGACCGACTGGTCGCGCTACGCCGTCGACTTCGCGCAGCGCTCGACGCTGTTCTGGGACACGATCCGGAGCCGCGGGAACCAGTACGTCGAGCACGTGCAGGCCGGCCAGCCGCCGGTGCTGCACTTCGACTACGAGACCGTGCTCGACGCACGCACGTTCCAGCGGCCGGTGAACTACGCGCTGCTGCGCATCGTGCCGCCGGAGGGCGTGAGCATCGATCCCAAGCGCCGGCCGTACGTCATCATCGACCCGCGCGCGGGCCACGGCCCGGGCATCGGCGGATTCAAGGACGACTCGCAGGTCGGGGTCGCGCTGCGCGAGGGGCATCCGGTGTACTTCGTGATGTTCTATCCGCAGCCCGAGCCGGGGCAGACGCTGCTCGACGTGACCGAGGCCGAGCGGCAGTTCGTGCACAAGGTGCGCGAGCTGCACCCCGAAAGCCCGAAGCCGGTGATCGTCGGCAACTGCCAGGGCGGCTGGGCGGCGATGATGCTCGCCGCCGCCGATCCCGACGAGATGGGG
>JACAEC010000194.1 GCA_013389055.1 Hydrogenophilaceae bacterium | reverse complement strand
GCCATCTGGTCGCCATCGAAATCGGCGTTGAAGGCCGTGCAGACCAGCGGGTGCAGCTGGATCGCCTTGCCCTCGATCAGTACCGGCTCGAACGCCTGAATGCCGAGCCGGTGCAGGGTCGGCGCTCGGTTCAGCATCACCGGATGCTCGCGGATCACCTCTTCCAGGATGTCCCAGACCACCGGCTCCTGGGCCTCGACCATGCGCTTGGCGGCCTTGATCGTGGTGGCCAGACCCATCACCTCGAGGCGATGGAAGATGAAGGGCTTGAACAGCTCCAGGGCCATCAGCTTGGGCAGGCCGCACTGGTGCAGCTTCAGGGTCGGGCCGACCACGATGACCGAACGGCCGGAGTAGTCGACGCGCTTGCCCAGCAGGTTCTGGCGGAAGCGGCCGCCCTTGCCCTTGATCATGTCGGCCAGCGACTTGAGCGGGCGCTTGTTGGCGCCGGTCATCGCCTTGCCGCGACGGCCGTTGTCGAGCAGGGAGTCGACCGACTCCTGCAGCATGCGCTTTTCGTTGCGCACAATGATCTCGGGCGCCTTCAGCTCCAACAAACGCTTCAGCCGGTTGTTGCGGTTGATCACCCGGCGATAGAGGTCGTTCAGGTCGGAGGTGGCGAAGCGACCGCCGTCCAGCGGCACCAGGGGACGCAGCTCCGGCGGCAGCACCGGCAGCACTTCCAGGATCATCCAGTCCGGATGGATGCCGGACTTCTGGAAGGCCTCGAGCACCTTCAGGCGCTTGGCGATCTTCTTGATCTTGGTATCGGAGCTGGTCTTGTCCAGCTCGACCCGCAGCTTTTCGATCTCGCTGTTGAGGTCCAGGCTGCGCAGCAGGTCGCGGATGCCTTCGGCACCCATGCCGGCCTTGAACTCGTCGCCGAACTCCTCCAGCTTGGCCAGGTAGTCATCTTCGGTCAGCAATTGGCCGCGATTGAGCGGGGTCATGCCCGGCTCGGTCACCACGAAGCCCTCGAAGTAGAGCACCCGCTCAATGTCGCGCAGGGTCATGTCCAGCACCATGCCGAGACGGCTGGGCAGGGACTTCAAGAACCAGATGTGGGCAACCGGCGAGGCCAGCTCGATGTGGCCCATGCGCTCGCGGCGCACCTTGGACTGGGTCACCTCGACGCCGCATTTCTCGCAGATCACGCCGCGGTGCTTGAGGCGCTTGTACTTACCGCACAGGCATTCGTAGTCCTTGATCGGGCCGAAGATCTTGGCGCAGAACAGACCATCCCGCTCCGGCTTGAAGGTGCGGTAGTTGATGGTCTCCGGCTTCTTGACCTCGCCGTAGGACCAGGAGCGGATCTTCTCCGGCGACGCCAGGCCGATCTTGATGGCGTCGAATTCCTCGTCCTGGGTCACCTGTTTGAACAGATCAAGCAGTGCTTTCATCGTGCTATACCACCGTTAGGGTTAAATCGTGTGCCAGAAATGTGCCTTGCGGCGATCTTCTTGCTAATCAATAACGTTCGAGATCGATGTCGATGGCCAACGAACGGATTTCCTTCACCAGTACGTTGAAGGATTCCGGCATGCCGGCATCGATCTTGTGCTCGCCCTTGACGATGTTCTCGTAGACCTTGGTCCGGCCCGAGACGTCGTCCGACTTGACCGTCAGCATCTCCTGCAAGGTGTAGGAGGCGCCGTAGGCCTCGAGCGCCCACACCTCCATCTCGCCGAAACGCTGACCACCGAACTGTGCCTTGCCACCCAGCGGCTGCTGGGTGACCAGGGAGTACGGGCCGGTCGAACGGGCATGCATCTTGTCGTCGACCAGATGGTGCAGCTTGAGCATGTGCATGATGCCCACGGTCACTGTGCGGTCGAACATCTCGCCCGAGCGGCCGTCGTACAGGCGCACTTGGGTCTTGGCCGGCGTGAAACCGACTTGCTGCGTGCGCGGATCGCTGTCGGGATAGGCCAGGTCGAGCATGGCCTTGATCTCGCTCTCGTGGGCGCCGTCGAACACCGGCGAGGCGAAGGGCACGCCACGGGTCAGGTTTTGTGCCAGTTCCTTGACCTCGTCGTCGGTGAGGCCGGCGATGTCCTCTTTCTTGCCGGAGCTGTTGTAGATCTTCTCCAGGAACTTGCGCAGGTCGGCGATCTTGGCCTGCTGCTCGAGCATCTCGCCGATGCGCAGACCCAGGCCACGCGAGGCCCAGCCCAGGTGGGTTTCCAGAATCTGACCGACGTTCATCCGGGAAGGCACGCCGAGCGGGTTGAGCACGATGTCGACCGGGGTGCCGTCGGCCATGAAGGGCATGTCCTCGACCGGCACGATCTTGGAAACCACACCCTTGTTGCCGTGGCGGCCGGCCATCTTGTCGCCGGGCTGCAGACGGCGCTTGACCGCCAGGTAGACCTTGACCATCTTGATCACGCCGGGCGACAGCTCGTCGCCGGAGGTCAGCTTCTTCTTCTTGATCTCCAGCATGCGATCGAATTCCTCGCGCACCTTGGCCAGCGACTCCTTGACGCCTTCCATCTGGCGGGCGACATCCTCGTTGGACAGGCGGATATCGAACCAGTCATGCGGGTTCAGGCTGTCCAGGTAGTCGCCCGTGACCTTGGCGCCCTTGGCCAGCTTCTTCGGACCGCCCTTGGCTTCCTTGTTCAGGATCAGCTTGCGCAGACGGGCGAAGGCATCGTGCTCGACGATGCGCATCTGGTCGGCCAAATCCTTCTGGTACTTGCGCAGTTGGTCTTCGATGATCTGGTTGGCGCGGCTGTCACGCTCGATGCCCTCGCGGGTGAACACCTGGACGTCGATCACGGTGCCGTTCATGCCGGTCGGCACGCGCAAGCTGGTGTCTTTCACGTCGGAGGCCTTCTCGCCGAAGATGGCGCGCAGCAGCTTCTCCTCCGGGGTCAGCTGGGTTTCGCCCTTGGGCGTGACCTTGCCGACCAGCACGTCGCCGGCCTCGACCTCGGCACCGATGTGCACGATACCGGCCTCATCCAGGCGGCCCAGCTGTTGCGGCGCCAGGTTGGAGATGTCCTTGGTGATCTCTTCCGGGCCGAGCTTGGTGTCGCGAGCGACGATCGACAACTCCTCGATGTGAATCGAGGTGTAGCGATCCTCGGCCACCACACGCTCGGAGATCAGGATCGAGTCTTCGAAGTTGTAGCCGTTCCAGGGCATGAAGGCGACCAGCATGTTCTGGCCCAGTGCCAGTTCACCCTTGTCGGTGGAGGCGCCGTCGGCGACCACGTCGCCGCGGGCAAGTTTGTCGCCCACCTTGACCAGGGGCCGCTGATTGATGTTGGTGTTCTGGTTGGAGCGCTGATACTTGGTCAGGGTGTAGATGTCGACACCGACCTCGCCGCTGGCGGTCTCGTCGTCGTTGACCCGGACCACGATCCGGCTGGCGTCGATATAGTCGACCACGCCGCCACGCTTGGCGGTGACCACGGTGCCGGAGTCGACCGCAGTGGTGCGCTCGATGCCGGTGCCGACCAGCGGCTTGTCCGGACGCAGACAGGGCACGGCCTGACGCTGCATGTTCGAACCCATCAGGGCGCGGTTGGCGTCGTCATGCTCAAGGAACGGGATCAGCGAAGCGGCCACGGAGACGATCTGCGACGGGGCAATGTCCATGTACTGGATCTTGTCCGGGGTCGACAGGGCGAATTCGTTGTGGTGGCGCGCCGAGATCAGGTCGTCGGTGAACTTGCCCTTGGCGTCGAGCGGCGAGTTGGCCTGGGCAATCACATATTGGCCTTCCTCGATGGCCGACAGGTAGTCGATCTGATCGGTCACCTTGCCGTCGACCACCTTGCGATAGGGGGTCTCGATGAAGCCGTACTCGTTGGTCCGGGCATACAGGGCCAGGGAGTTGATCAGGCCGATGTTCGGGCCTTCCGGCGTCTCGATCGGACAGACCCGGCCGTAGTGGTCGGGTGTACGTCGCGCACCTCGAAGCCGGCCCGCTCGCGGGTCAGGCCGCCCGGGCCGAGGGCGGAAATCCGCCGCTTGTGGGTGATCTCGGACAGCGGGTTGGTCTGGTCCATGAACTGGGAGAGCTGCGAGGAGCCGAAGAAGCTCTGGATGACGGCTGAGATCGTCCTGGCATTGATGAAGTCGTAGGCCGTGACCTGCTCGGGTTC
>JACAEC010000187.1 GCA_013389055.1 Hydrogenophilaceae bacterium | reverse complement strand
GTCTTCCGGGTCCTTCAGGGTGTACTGCACCGAGAACTGCAGGTCGATGATGTTCTCGTCGTCGGTCAGCATCAGCGACTCGCCCTGGACCTTGGATTTGACGTTGTTGCGATAACCCACCTCGACCGTGCGCACCTGGTCGACGTTGACTTCCTCGACCGTCTCGACCGGATAGGGCAGGTGCCAACGCGGACCGGGCATGGTGGTCTCGACGTATTTGCCGAAACGCAGGACCACGCCGCGCTGGCCGGCATCGACGATGTAGAAGCCGCTGGCCAGCCAGACGGCGACGATGACGCCGACGATCAGGCCGATGCCGGGCAGTTGGAAGCTGGGCATGCCTTTACCGAAGCCGCCACCGCCGCCGCCGGTTGATCCGCCCTTGCGCTTGAACAGGTTGTTCAGGCGCTGGTTGAAGTTGCGCCAAAGCTCGTCCAAGTCGGGCGGGCCGCCGTCGCCCCGGCCACCCCGGGGTTTATCGTCTTTTCCCCATTGGGGATCATTCCATGCCATCGGTCACGGGTTCCGTTTGAATCTCGGTTTTGGGTTGCTGCGCCTGTGCAAATTGGCTTCGGCCGCTTTGCCTAACATTCGCTGCGCTCATGTGAGCCTTCGCCGAAATTTGGCCGAGCCAAATTTTCAATCAGGGCCTGTTTCAGCAGATCGACCCCCTCGCCCGTCCTGGCACTCAGACGGACCGCGGCAATCTTACCATACTCGTCGCGCACCACATCGGGCGCGAGACCCGTCAAATCGATCTTGTTGTAGACGAGAACCTGCGGCACCGTCTGGGCGCCGATCTCCGCCAACACCTTGTTCACCTCCTCGACCTGCCGGTCGCGGTTGGGGCTGGCCGAATCGACTACATGCAGGAGCAGATCGGCCTGGGCGGTCTCCTCCAGGGTGGCGTGGAAGGCCGCCACCAGACCGTGCGGCAACTGGGTAATGAAACCCACGGTGTCGGACAGCACCACCGAGCCCACCTCCGGCAGCCAGAGCTTGCGCGATGTGGTATCCAGGGTGGCGAACAACTGGTCGGCGGCATAGGCCCCGGCCCGGGTCAGCCGGTTGAACAAAGTCGATTTGCCGGCGTTGGTGTAGCCGACCAGGGAGACCGAGAGCACGCCGCCGCGGCTGCGAGCACGGCGCTGGATAGCCCTACTCTGCTCAAGTTTTTTCAGCTTGGTCTCGATGGTGCGGATGCGATTGGCCAGCATGCGCCGGTCCAGTTCGATCTGCTTCTCGCCGGGACCGCCGCGGACGCCGATACCGCCCCGTTGGCGCTCCAAGTGGGTCCAGCCGCGGACCAGGCGGGTCGCGTAGTGCTTGAGTTGGGCCAGTTCGACCTGGAGCTTGCCTTCCCCCGAGCGGGCGCGCTGGGAAAAGATGTCCAGGATCAGGGCGGTGCGGTCGAGCACCCGGCATTGCAGGGCGCGCTCCAGGTTGCGTTCCTGGATCGGCGAGAGTACGTGGTTGAAGATGACCAGGCCGGCCCCGGCCTCCTGCACCGCCGCCGCGATCTCCTCGACCTTGCCGGAACCGGCGAAGAGGGCGGCATCGGGTTTACTGCGCCGGCCCTCGACGGTGCCGGCGACCTTGAACCCGGCGCTCTGGCTCAGCAGGACCAGTTCGTTGAGACTGTCTTGGTAATCGGGACTACCGAAATCGAGGCTGACGAGGACGACCGTCCCGCCCGCCTCCGGGCGTTCGAACATCGAGTGGGATCAGGCCGGGGGGGTGTCTTGATTGAGCACGACCGGGCGAGCAGGCACCACGGTGGAGATGGCGTGTTTGTAGATCATCTGGGTGACCGCATTCTTCAGCAGAACCACGTATTGGTCATAGCTCTCGATCTGGCCTTGCAGTTTGATGCCGTTGACCAGATAGATGGACACTTGCACCTCTTCCTTGCGCAGCGCATTCAGGAACGGGTCTTGCAGTAGCATCCCTTTGCTCATTGTCATTGCCTCGAATCTCGAATATAGCGGTTTTCTAATTTGTGCTGGAAATTCTATCGCATTTGCAAAGGCCCAGGATAGCGATATAAATCAACTAAGCCAGTTTCGGCCGGCCGTAATGCCAGCCCTGCCCCCAGTTCACCCCCATGTCCCGCAACAGCCGGGCCGTTTCCTCGTCCTCAACCCATTCGGCTACCGTGGTAATGCCCTGGTCGCGGCAGAAACGGGCCAGGCTCTCGATGATCGCTGCGATCTTCCTGTCCTTGCGCATGTTCGCCACCATCCAGCCCTCGATCTTGAGGAAACTGATGGGCAAACGAGCCAAGTAGAGGAAAGAGGAATAACCGCTGCCGAAATCGTCCAGGGCCAATCGGAAACCGAAATCGAGCAAGGGCTTGAGGTCCGCTTCCAGACTGTCGAGATTGCCCAGGAATTGGCGCTCGGTGATCTCGAACACGATGGGCTTGATCTGTGCCATGGTGACGCCGCAGGTCTGGCAATAGTGCTGGGCATTGGCCAGCGTCTCCATGACAAAGTCCTTGCGGGCGAGAAACTGGGGCGACAGGTTCACGAAATGGGCATAGTCAGGCGGTTGCTGCCCCTGCGCCAGCAAGGTGGTACAGCGCGCCATGGCCTGATGGGTGATTTGCCGGTCGATCTCCACCATCAGTCCCAAGCCCTCGGCAGTCTCGATGAATTCTCCTGCCGGCAGCACGCTGCCATCTGGTGCAAGCAAACGGGCCAGCGATTCGTCGGCCACGATCTCGCCGCTCGCCAGATCGACGATGGGCTGGCTTGCCAAACGGATGCGCTCCTCCCGCACTGCATTTTTGACGGCCTGGGCCATCCAGAGGATGCCGCCGGCGTGGCTGCGTGCCTCGACCCGGTCGCGGCCATGCAGCTTGGCCTGATAGAGGCAGGCATCGGCCTCGGCCAAGGCAACCTGGACGTCGAGGTCGTCCCGCCCCGGATAGCCGATGCCGGCGCTCACCGTCATGGCGATCTCGCCGACATCGGTCTTGAGCGGGGTGCTGCGCACCTTCTGGATAATGCGTTCGAGAACGTACATCGCCTCCTTGATGTCCGCCTTGCGCAACATGATCAGGAATTCCTCGCCACCCCAGCGCGCCACCCAATCCTCGCTGCGGCTCTCGCTGTCGAGCAGCTTGGCCAGGCCCTTGAGCACCTGGTCGCCGATGGCGTGGCCATAGCGGTCGTTGACGGATTTGAAGCGGTCGAGATCGATCAGGGCGATGGCGAAGCCCTCGTCGTGGCGCTTAGCCCGAGCGAACTCCTCCACCAGCCGGCGCTCGGCCGCCCGCCGGTTGAGCAGGCCAGTCAAGGGGTCGGTCAGCGCCAGCCGCTCGAGCAGTTCCTGCTGCTCTCGCTGCTGCAGGTAGCTGCCCAGCCAGGCCGCGAGCAGCTCCATGAAGGCGATGTCCGCCTCGCCGAAGGGCGTCGCCAGCGGTTCCCGGCTGAAAAAGGCCAGGACGCTGTGGACCCCCTCTCCCATCCAGATCGGCAGGCCCGCATAGACGCGCATGCCGGCCTTCGTTACCACGAGGCTATTGGAAAAGACCGGATGCTAGGTTAGATCCTCGACGAAAACCGGTCCCTTCGCCTCCTGCACGTAATGGCACAAGGTATCGCTGATCGGGAAGGTCGAGCCGACCGGAAGGATTCCCACCTTGTCGTAGGCGTAACGGCTGGTATAGACGTCGGAAAAATCGCCCACCGCAGCCACGTCCATATTCAAGGCCTCGGCCGCCAAAGCCAGCATGGCATCGATGGGATCGGCCGTGCTGTCCCGGCTGGTCACCAGCCGCCAAAGCGACTTCAGGCGCTCGATATGGCGATTCGCCTCCGCCAAGGCCCGCTTGTAATCAGCGGTGCCAGGCTCTGCTTCAAGCAGTTGCAGCGTCATGCGCCTCCTCGACAGCGCCCCTCTGGGCTTCCATGGTCAACATGACTGCATTAACCAATAGCCCAGTCAGTTCCGTCAAGCGTCGCATGCCGCGCAAACTCTCTACTCGGGCAGGGCGTTGCGCAAACGCTCGGCCGCCGCCTCCGGACTCATGGTATTGACGAACAGACCCGAGCCCAACTCGAAGCCGGTCGGGATCGAGGTGCGCGGGCAGATCTCCAAGTGCCAGTGATAGCTGGCCGCATGCTGCTCGCGCTGGGCATCGTGCGGCACGGAATGCAGGAAGTAGTTGTACTGGGCGCCGCCGATCACCGCATCCAGCCGTGCCATAGTGCGCCGCATCACCCGCGCGAAATCGGCCAACTGCTCGTCGCTCACGTTGAGAAAATCGCTCTCGTGCTTCAGCGGCAGGATGTGCACCTCCCACTCGTAGCGGCTGGCGAACGGCTTCACCGCGATGAAATGCTGGCCGCGCTCGATGACGTACTGGCCGACGTTGATCTTGCGCCGAATCTGGCCGGAGGCCCGGTCGTAGATGGTGGCCTCGAAGGTCAGCGCCTCGTCGATCAGGGAACAGAAGATGCAGTAATGATGCTTGCCGTAATGCACCGCGCTGTTGTGCACCTCGGCCGCCACGTTCTCCGGCACCACCGGCATGGCGATGACCTGGCTGTGGGTATGGGGAATGGAGGCCCCGGCCGCCGGGCCGAAGTTCTTGAACACCAGGACGTATTTCAGCCGCTTGTCCGAATCGTACAGCGCCCGCATGCGGTCGCGATAAGCGCCGAAGACCAGGGCCAGGTGGGCCTCGCTCCACTCGTGGATGGCCGCGCCATGCTCCGGGTGGTCGACGAACACCTCGTGCCGACCATAACCGTCTATGGTCTGTTGCAGGCCGAAGGCGAAGTTGGCGTCCTGGCGGTCGTCGCCCAGCACCGGATAAAGGTTGGGCACCAGGCGCAGTTCCCATTCGGCGCTGCCTTCCGGCAAGCGCAGCAGCTCGGGCGGGGTCTTGGCCTCGTTGCCCCGGCAGAACGGGCAGGTCTCGACATGCTTGCGGGTGTCGCGCGGCGCCAACTCCTCCTCTTTCTTCGGCCGCATGGAACGGGCCGTCGCCACCAGCACGCTCTCGGCCGGCACGATGGGATTGATGCGAATCTCGCGGACTTCCTGCGGCGCCGGCGGCGCCGAGGTTTCTGTTGTGCTCATGCCTTGCCCCTCGCAATTGGAGCGGGCATTCTGGTCCCGCATCAAAAGACAGGCAAATCCGATTTTTTATCGCTGGATTGAACGGGCTTATTTGCTGAACACCTTGCGCCGGCGGATGCGCTGGCGATGGGCGCGCTTGGCCTCTTTCTCGGTCAAGGGCTTGGGCTTCTTGCCCTCGTAAGGGTTCACGTTGGCCTTGAGTTCCACCCTGAGCGGCGTGCCTTGCAGCTTGAAGGCCTCGCGGAAGGTGTTTTCCAGGTAGCGGCGATAGCTGTCGGCCATGTTCTCCAGGGCGTTGCCGTGGATCACGATGATCGGCGGATTGCTGCCGCCCTGGTGGGCATAGCGCGGCTTGGGCCGGAACAAGCCGGTCTTGGCCGGGGCGTGCTTGGCCACCGCCTCCTGCAACACCCGGGTCAGTTTGGGCGTGGGCAGCTTGGCCATGGCCGCGGCATAGGCCTCGTTCACCGATTTCAACAGGTCGCCGACGCCGCTGCCTTGCAGGGCGGAAATGTAGTGGAACTTGGCGTAATCGAGGAAACCGAGCTTCAGGGCGATTTCGCGCTTGACCTGCTCGCGCCGGTAGCTGTCCACGGCATCCCACTTGTTCACCGCCACCACCAGGGCGCGGCCGGCCTCGTGGATGAAACCGGCGATATGGGCGTCCTGGTCGGCCACGTCCTGTTGGGCATCGAGCACCAGCACGGCGACGTTGGCGTCCTCGATGGCCTGCAGGGTCTTGATCACGGAGAACTTCTCGATCGCCTCGGTGACCCGCCCCTTGCGCCGCACGCCAGCGGTGTCGATCAGGGTGTATTTGCGGCCACCGCGCTCGAAATCGACGAAGATGGAATCGCGCGTGGTGCCCGGCTCATCGAAGGCGATGACCCGCTGCTCGCCGACCAGGGTATTGACCAGGGTGGATTTGCCGACGTTGGGCCGGCCGACGATGGCGATCTTGGGATGATCCTCCTCGGCCTCTTCCGCTTCGGCCGGGAAAGACTCCAAGGCCAATTCGATCAGTTCGCGCACGCCCTCGCCATGGGCGCCGGAAATGGCCAGCGGCTCGCCCAGACCGAGTTCGTGGAATTCGGCGACCGCGCTATCCTGCGGCATGCCCTCGACCTTGTTCACCGCCAGGAACACCGGGCGGCCGGTGCGGCGCAGGCGGTCGGCGATGATCTTGTCCTGCGGCGCCAGACCGGTGCGGCCGTCGACCAGGAAGATGATGACATCGCCCTCGTCGACCGCCTGCAGGGTCTGCTTGGCCATCTCGGCCAGGATGCCGGTATCGGCCACCGGCTCGAAACCACCGGTGTCGACCACCAGGAAAGGCTTGTCGCCGACCCGGCCGTGGCCGTAGTGACGGTCGCGGGTCAGGCCCGGCTGGTCGTGCACCAGGGCGGCCCGAGACCGGGTCAGCCGGTTGAATAAGGTGGACTTGCCGACATTGGGGCGGCCGACCAGGACGACGGTGGGTTTCATTTTGCGGTGAGGGGTGAAGGGTGAGGAGTAAGGGGACTGCGGAAGCGCATTCTACTCCTAACCCTCCTCCTCACGCCTCACTGAATCTTGAAGGCGTATAACCCGCCATTGGCGGTCTGCACGATGAAGCCGCGATCCAGGGCCAGCATGGGGCCACGGATGCCGCTGCCGTCGGTGCCGACCCGGGCGGCGAAGGCACCGTCATCGCGGTTGAGCAGATGGACCTGGCCCTGGTAGTCGCCCACCGCGATCCAACGATCCAGCGCCAGCGGGGTCGAAGTGCGGCGGTCGCGCAGTTTGTCCTGCTTCCACAGATTGACGCCACGCTCCTTGTCATAGGCGTAGACCGCGGCATGGTCGTCGGTCACATAGAGTTGGCGCACATCCATGTCCACGCCGGTCAGACTGGACAGGTCACGCGCCCAAACAGTCTGGCCTTCGCGCAGATCGAAGCAGGCCACGCGGCCCTGATAAGCCGCCGCACAGATCATGCGCTCGTCGATGGCCAGGTTGCCGGTAATGTCGGCAATGCGCTCCAGTTCGGTGGCGCCGCGCGGCAGAGCGACGTTGGTCTCCCAGAGAGGCGCGCCGTTGGCCAGGGACATGGCGGTCAAGCGACCGCCCGGGTGGCCGGCGTAAACGGCCCGGCGATCGACCGCCAGACTGCCTGCCTCGCGCAGGGTCAGGGCCGGCAGGCTGCGGCTTTGTGCCCAGCGCAGCTTGCCGTCGATCAACTCGAGCAGATAGATACTGCCGTTGTTGGAACGGACCGCCGCCACGCCATAGCCGACCACCGGGGTGCTCAGGATCTCGCCCGAGAGCGTGGCCGTCCAGGCCGGCTTCAGGTCTTTGCTGTGAAAGGCCAGCACCTCGCCCTTGATCGTGCCGACCAGCACCAGGCCGCCGCCGACGCCGACGCCGGCCGAGATCGGCTTGCCGATGTCGGCCCGCGCCAGTTCACGGCCCGAGGCGATGTCGATCTTGACCAGGCGGCCATCCTTGCCTGCGGCATAGACCGCCTGACCGTCACTGCCCGGGGTAAAGCTGTACGGGGCACCGCTGCCGACGCTGACCTCCCAGGCGCGGCTCAGGCTGGCCGTCTGTTTGAACTCGACCAGTTCGGCCGGCTTGACCTTGGGGGCGCTGCCGCCGAACCAACCACCGACCCAGCCACCCATCTTGTCCATGGTGCCGCAGCCGCTCAGCAGGCTGGCGGCCAGCGCAGCGATAATGACAGGATTCACGCGCATCTCAGCCCCCCAAGCCTTCCAATTTGATCTCGGCCAATTGCTTCAACTGGCTCTTTTCGCTCAGCTTCTCGACCGCCAGTTTGTAAGCGGCCTTGGCCTCGGCCGGCTTGCCCTGAGCGACCAGCACGTCGCCCTTGAGCAGGGCATAAAGACCGGCATAGGCGGCATCGTGGTCATGGCCGAGTTGGGCCAAGGCGGCGTCGTACTCCTTCTCGTCCAGCAGCACCGAGGCCAGGCGCAGGCGGGCGAGTTGCTCCAGTTCGGCATCGCGGGCATGGTCCAGGGCGAACTGGAATTGCGCCTTGGCGCTCTTCAGGTCGCCGGCCTCGTAGTTGAGGCGGCCGGCCAACCAGGCCGCCGGCGCGCTATAGGCCGATCGAGCGTAGTTTTCCATGATCTGGCCGGTGATCTCCTTGACCGCCTTGCGGTCGTTCACCGCCACCGCCTGCATGGCCTGCTCGAACAGCTGCGAGGCCTCCCCCGCCTGCTTGGCCGTCCAATACTGCCAGCCGCGGACGCCGCCGACGACGATGAGAAAGGCCGCCACCGCGGCGACCACCCATTTGCCGTTCTGCCGCCACCAGGCCTTGAACTCATCCAGTTGTTCCTGCTCTTCGAGATCGAGTGCCATGCTTATTCCTTAATCAGTTGCGCGACCATATCCAATTTGACCCGTTGCTGCTCGCCCTCACGCCGCAACGGCTTGACGCTGACCTCGCCAGCCAGGGCCTCGTCATCGCCGATGATAAGCGCGAAACGGGCGCCGCTGGCATCGGCCTTCTTCATTTGCGACTTGAAACTGCCGCCGCCGCCGTGCAGCGCCACTTTGAGCCCGGCATCGCGCAGCCGCTCGGCCGCCTGCAGGGCGAAGCGGGCGGCGGCCTCGCCGACATTGACCACATAGGCATCGAGCGGTTCGCTGGCCAGCGGCGTGCCCGCCTCCTGCATCAAGGCCAACAGCCGTTCCACGCCCATGGCGAAACCGCAGGCCGGCGCCGGCTTGCCGCCCAGTTGGGCGACCAGGCCGTCGTAGCGGCCGCCGGCGCAGACGGTGCCTTGGGCGCCGAGCTTGTCGGTCACCCACTCGTAGACCGTGTAGTTGTAATAGTCCAGGCCCCGCACCAGGCGCGGATTGACCGTGAACGGGATACCGGCATCGTTGAGCCCCTGCTGCACGGCATCGAAGTGCCGGCGCGCCTCGTCGTCGAGTTCGTCCATCAGCTTGGGCGCCGCGCCCACCAGTTCCTGCATGGCCGGGTTCTTGGTGTCGAGGATGCGCAGGGGGTTGGAGTAGAGCCGGCGCTGGGCGTCCTCGTCGAGTTGGTCGCGGTGGGCCTCGAAATACTCGATCAGTTTCTGCCGGTGCCTAGCGCGCGACTCGGCGCCGCCCAGGCTGTTGATCTCCAGTACCACGGACTCGGCCAGACCCAGTTGCTTCCACAGCCGCGCCCCCATCAACAGGTGTTCGATGTCGAGACTGGGCCCGGCATAGCCCAGGGCCTCGATGCCGACCTGGTGGAATTGGCGATAGCGCCCCTTCTGCGGCCGCTCGTGGCGGAACATCGGGCCCATGTACCAAAGCCGCTTGCCACCGTCGTAGAGCAGATTGTTCTCGACCGCCGCGCGCACGCAGGAGGCGGTGCCTTCCGGGCGCAGGGTCAGGCTCTCGCCGTTGAGTTCGTCGACGAAGGTGTACATCTCCTTCTCGACGATATCGGTAACCTCGCCGATCGCCCGCTTGAACAAGGCGGTGTGTTCCAGGATGGGGGTGCGCAACTCCTGATAGCCATAGGCGGCAAGCCAAGCGCGCACGGTCGCCTCGAAGTGGCCCCAAATGGCGCCATCGGCCGGGAGCATGTCGTTCATGCCGCGCACGGCACGCAAGCTGTTACTCATACATTCCGAGCTGGTAGCCGGAAGCCAGCAGCCTGTAACCAATTCAACCGCTCCGCAGGAGCGTCTGACGGCTACCAGCTACCAGCTACCGGCTACCAGCTTGTTCTCCATAGGTTCGTTGCACGTAATCGTCGACGATGGCCTGGAACTCTTCGGCGATATGGTCGCCCTTCAAGGTGACGAACTTCTCGCCATCGACATAGACCGGGGCGACCGGGACCTCGTTGGTGCCCGGCAGCGAGATGCCGACGTTGGCGTGGCGGCTCTCGCCCGGGCCGTTGACCACGCAGCCCATCACCGCCACGTTCATGGTCTCGACGCCGGGATACTGCTCGCGCCAGATCGGCATCTGGGTGCGCAGCCAGACCTGGATCTTCTGCGCCAGTTCCTGGAAGTAGGTGCTGGTGGTGCGGCCGCAGCCGGGACAGGCGGTGACCAGAGGGGTGAAGGAGCGGATGCCCATGGTTTGCAGGATTTCCTGCGCCACCTGCACCTCCAGCGTGCGCGGCTCGCCCGGCTGCGGCGTCAAGGAAACGCGGATGGTGTCGCCGATGCCTTCCTGCAACAGCACCGACAGCGCCGCGGTCGAGGCGACGATGCCCTTGCTGCCCAGGCCCGCCTCGGTCAGCCCCAGATGCAGCGGGTAATCGCAGCGGGCGCCGAGGTCGCGATAGACCTTGATCAGGTCCTGCACGCCGGAGAGCTTGCAGGAGAGGATGATCTTGTCACGGCCCAAGCCCAGCTCTTCCGCCCGTGCGGCCGATTCCAGGGCCGAGGCGATCAGGGCGTGACGCATCACCTCTTCCGGCTCCAAAGGCTTGGGCCGCTGGGCGTTGTCGTCCATCATCCGTGCCAGCAGTTCCTGGTCGAGGCTGCCCCAGTTGACGCCGATGCGAATCGGCTTGTCGTACTTGCAGGCGAACTCGATCAGGGTGGCGAATTGCTCATCGCGCTTGGCGCCGCGGCCGACGTTGCCCGGGTTGATGCGCAGCTTGGCCAGGGCCTCGGCGCACTCGGGCACGGCGGTGAGCAGCTTGTGGCCGTTGAAATGGAAGTCGCCGATCAGCGGCACCGGGCAAGCCTGCGCATCGAGCCGCGCGCGAATCTGCGGCACGGCCCGTGCCGCCTCTTCGGTATTCACCGTCAAGCGTACGAGTTCGGAACCGGCGCGCCAGAGTTCGGCGACCTGGCGCACGGTGGCCTCGATATCGGCGGTATCGGTATTGGTCATCGACTGCACCACCACCGGGGCACCGCCACCGACGGCGACGCCGCCAACGAGGACGCGCCGGCTCGGCCGCCGGACCAGGGGAGAGGCCAGGCTCATTGACCCTGGCCGTCGGCCGGCTTGCTAGCCGGGGGATTCAGCTTGCTGGCGCCCTCGTCGCCCAGTTTCAGGCGGGCCACCTTTTCGCCGATGAACGGCTTGAGATCGACCGGCTTGCCGTTATGGCTGAGCTTCATGGTGGCGGCATTGCCGACCACCAAGCGGAACGGCGGCGTGCCTTCCAGGGTTTCGGTGCTGCCGGCCCGCAGCAGCTTGGAAAAGCGCTGGCCCTTGGCATCCACCACCTGCACCCATGAGTCCTCGGCTGGCTGGAAGACCAGGCTGCGGCTGGCCACCGGCTTGGCGGCCGGCGCGGTAGCCGCAGGCACGGTCGGCTTGGCCGGCTCAGGCGCGGCTTGAACCGGCTTGCTGGCGGGAATCGCAGCCGGTGCCGCCGGCTTGGCGGCCGGGGCGGTCGCGAGCGGCGACTTGACCGCGACGGCCGGCTGGGGCTTGGCGGCCTCGGTCGGCGTTTTCACCGGCGCGACCGGCAGCGGCGGCAAAACCGGTTTGGCCGCATCGATGACCGAGGGCTTGTTCGCCGGCACCGGCATGTTGGGTTGAGGCGCACTCGTCGGAGAGGTCCCGGTCACCCCTGTGGCGGGCACATCGGCCTCTGCCGTCGCCTCGGGATTGGCTGCCGCCGGCGCGGTTTGGGATTGATCGAGGATGACCGGTTGGGGCGCGACGATTTGGCTGGCTTGCGGCCCCGGCACCATCTCTTGAGCCGGCTGTTCGACCGCCCCCTGTTCGCCGCTGCTCAGCCAGGCGTAGAGCAAGGCGACCAGGGCAAAGAACAGGATGGCGCTGCCCACCGGCAACAGCAGCCAGCGCTGGATGGGGGAAGGCTGGAAACGCAGATTGGTCGAGGGCACCGTCAACTGCTCGGACACGACGACTTCCTGCGTCGGTAGCAAGGCATCGGGATCGAGGTCGAGCAGCCGCGCATAATTGCGGATAAAGCCGCGGACGAAGACCTCGCCGGGCAGTTGTTCGTAGGCGTCGGCCTCCAGGGCCTCGATCTGGCGGACGCCCAATCTCAGCTTGGCGGCCACTTCGGCTGTGGCCATGCCCTTGGCCTCGCGCGCTGCCGCCAGCCGAGGACCGATCCCCTCCAAGACCTCACTATTCATTGACCTGCCCCCTCATAGTCTCCGCTCATGAGTCGTTTTGTCTGTGCTGCATCCGGAAAGCGACGCCGCAGTTGCGCACCATAGCTCGCCTCCGCCGCCGCGTCACCCAGCTTGCGCTCGACCCGCACACCCAGCCAGAGCGCGGCCGCATCCAATTCGTTGGTCTCGCCCAGCTTGAGCAAAGCGCTCTGAGCGCCGAGATAGTGGCCACGCCGGAAATAGAGCTCCGCCATCGCCTGCAGGGCAACCGGGTGACCGGGCACACGAGCCAGGGCGCGTTGCAGATAATCCTCCGCCTTGTTCAGGTCGCCCATGGCCAGGCTGCAGGCACCGGCGTTGGCGAGGGCCTTGTCGGGCGAAGCATACAGCGGATTCTGCAAGGCCACATCGAATTGCAGCAAGCCCTCGGCATGGCGACCACGCTGACAAAGGAAGTAACCGAAGTTGTTACGCACGTCCGAGTAGTTCGGCATCAGCTCGACCGCCCGCCGGTAATTGGCCTCGGCCTGGGCAAATTCGCGCAATTCGGTGTGGACCAAGCCGAGCATGTTATAGGCCGGGGCATAGCGGGGGTTGTCCTCCAGCGCGATGCGCAATTCGCTCAGGGCCACGGCATATTGGCCACGAGTGTAATAATGCGCCGCCAATTCGGTGTGCACCTGCGCCCGCTGGCTGGAATCACTGGCAAGTTCGGCCGCCGTGCTCGACGAAGGCGACGGGGTCTGGGCACAGGCTGCCAGCAAGCCGAGCATCAGCAATGCCGCGAGCCGAAGCATTAGGCCGCCTCCTTTCCGAGATCACGATCTGCGCCATCCATGCGCTTGAGTGTACGCCGGGTCTTGTCTTCGACCTTGCCCGCCAGCTGGCCGCAGGCCGCATCGATGTCGTCACCGCGGGTCTTCCGCGTGGTGGTGATGATCCCGGCATCGGCCAGCAGGCCGGCAAAACGCCGCACGGCCTCGGCCGGGGAGCGGCGATAGCCGGAATTGGGGAAGGGATTGAACGGGATCAGGTTGAACTTGCAGGGCACATCGCGCGTGAGCTCGATGAGTTGCCGGGCATGTTCGGGCCGGTCGTTGATGCCGTCGAGCATCACGTACTCCATGGTGATGAAGTCGCGCGGCGCCACCTTCAGGTAACGCCGGCAGGCGGCCATCAATTCCTTGAGCGGATACTTTCGGTTGATCGGCACCAGTTCGTCGCGCAAGGCGTCGTTCGGCGCATGCAGACTGACCGCCAGCGCCACCGGCATCTGTTCGCCCAGCCGGTCCATCGCCGGCACGATGCCGGAGGTGGACACCGTCACCCGCCGGCGCGACAGGCCATAGGCGTGGTCGTCGAGCATGATCGACACGGCAGTCACCGTGTTGTCGAAATTGAGCAGGGGCTCGCCCATGCCCATCAAGACCACATTGGAGATGATGCGCTCGCCTTTCGGGTCGCGCCCCAGCGCCTTGTTGGCCCACCAGAGCTGACCGATGATCTCGGCCACCGACAGGTTGCGGTTGAAGCCTTGGCGGCCGGTCGAGCAGAAGCTGCACTCCAGGGCGCAGCCGACCTGGGTCGACACGCAGAGGGTGCCGCGCGTCTCCTCCGGGATGAAGACGGTTTCGACCCGGTTGCCGGGCCCGACTTCGAGCAGGAACTTGCGGGTGCCGTCCTCGGAGATCTGCTCGTCGAGCAGCCGCGGCGGCCGAATCTCGGCCACCTCGGCCAGCTTGGCGCGCAGGCCCTTGGCCAGATCGGTCATCTGCTCGAAATTCTCGGCGCCGTACTGGTGCAGCCAGCGCAGCACCTGCTTGGCGCGAAACGGCTTCTCACCGATGCTCTCGAAGTAGTCGGTGAGGCCCTTCAGGTCGAAATCGAGCAGGTTGACTTTGGTCAACGGGAGTAAATCTCGCTCGCGGGGAAGAAGTAGGCAATCTCGACCGCAGCGGTCTCCGGGGCATCGGAACCGTGCACGGCATTGGCGTCGATGCTCTCGGCGAAATCGGCGCGGATGGTGCCCGGGGCGGCCTTCTTGGGATCGGTGGCGCCCATCAGCTCGCGGTTCTTGGCGATCGCGCCCTCGCCTTCCAGCACTTGGACCATGACCGGGCCGGAGATCATGAACTCGACCAGGTCGTTGAAGAACGGACGGCCCTTGTGCACGGCATAGAAGCCTTCGGCTTCCTGGCGGGACAGGTGCTTCATCTTGGCGGCGATGACCTTGAGGCCGTTGCTCTCGAAACGGCTGTAGATCTTGCCGATCACGTTCTTGCCGACCGCATCGGGTTTGATGATGGAAAGGGTGCGTTCGATAGCCACTTTTTGCTTCTCCAGAAGGGATTGGGTTTGCTTGAAAAAACCCGCGCAAGGTAGCATGAAACGCCTTTAAAATAAAGGCGAAAGCCCATCCGGAGGAGACTGGAACAATGGCGGAAGACACGATTCAGGAAGAAGGCGGCGATATCCGAAAGCGAGCATTGCTTCGCTTGGCTGTTGCCGCCGCGGTCACTTCCGCAGCCCTGGCCGGCCTATGGTGGCTGGACCACAGCAGCAAACAGGAAAAGGCCAAGCCCACGCCGCCGCCGAAGCCCATCATCACGGCGCCGCCGCCGAGCGCGGCCCTGGCGCCCGAGGCGCCTCTGGGCACCGAAGAACCCCTCGCCCCCAGCGAACCGCCACCCCCGCCGATCATCGGCAAACTACCCGAGCCCAGCCCGGCGCCAGCCACCGCCAAGCTCGCCCCGCCCCCGCCTCAGACCAAACCGGCACCCCATGCAGTCGTGCCTGCAGCCGCACCCGCCAAGGGCGGCTTCATCGTGCAACTGGGGGTGTTCAGCAATCCGGACAATGCCAAGGAATTGGTCGAGCGATTGCGCCAGCAGGGCATCCGGGCAGAGATGGAGACCCGGGTGCATGTCGGCCCCTTCCTGAACCGGGCCGAGGCGGAAAAGGCTCAGGCCGAACTGCGCAAACTGGGGCTCAGCCCGGTCGTCACCTCGATCAGCGGCGCCAGGAAATAAGCCAGCCCGGCTCATCCGGGCCGGCCTGAAAGTCGCAGTCGACACCGACCCCGGCCAACCAGACCAATTGCGCGCCGCAATAGAGGGCGGGCAACTGCCGGCGCTCCCAGGGCGGCACCGCGGCCTCCTGCATGAGTTTTTTCGCAGTCCGACGCGGCCGACGGCAATCGGGCCGAATCTCTCCCCCGCCCTCATACGGGCCCACCGACACCGGCGCCTGATCCAGGCGCGCAGCGCTGATGCCTTGCCCCTGCGCCCGGGCGAACTCCAACTGACCGTAGCCGGGCAAGGTCAACACGGCCTCACCCTGCCACAACCGCTCTGTCATCTCAGCCTCGGGCAAAACGTCCAACACGTGGATACGGTCGCGGTAGCGCGCCAGACTGCGTCCCGCCAGACGGAGCCGCAACTCGGCATCCGGCCTGGCATGGATCAACTGGTCGAGAGCCTCGGCCAGCCAGTCGGCCGGTGGTGCTGGCCAGCCTTGGCCGATCAAGTAAAACCGCAGCAGGTTGCGCGCCCGTGCCGGCGACAGCGCCGCCAAGCCGGAAACCATCAGACAGCCATCCGCAATGGCGTGCTCGGCATCCGCACGGGCCAGATCATCGAGCAACTGATCGCAATCGGCGAAATGCCGGGCCGCCCGTGCCAAAGTGCTTCGATAAGCCGGAAAACGGCGTTCGATCTCCGTCAGGACGTGATGACGCAGGAAATTGCGGGTATAGCCCGGATCGAGATTGCTCTCGTCCTCGACATAGGCCAAGCCATGCGCCTCGGCATAGGCCTGCAAATCGGTACGATCCAAGTCCAGCAAGGGCCGCAGCAAGCGCATCGGGCCGGCAGCCAGATTCCGTTCCGCCGGCATGGCCGCCAGACCCTTCACCCCGGCCCCGCGCAGCAACTGGTGCAGAACCGTCTCGGCCTGGTCGTCGCGGTGCTGCGCCAGCACGATATCGTCACCGACTTGTTCGGCAAAGGCTGCATAGCGCGCCGTCCGCGCCGCCGCCTCCAAGCCTTGCTTGCCTGCCTGCTTAACTTGGACCCGTGCGACGGTGAGGGGCACTTGCCAATCGGCACACAGCCGCTCGCAGAAGCCGGCCCAGGCCCCGGCATTGGGGCTCAAGCCGTGATCCACATGCACGGCGGACAACACAAAATTGAGATCGCCGCGCAGGGCTTTGAGCGAATGCAGCAGAACGACTGAATCGAGCCCGCCCGACAGGCCGACGCACAAACGCCGACCAGAAACCAGATGGGATTGGAGAAAGGCAGCGACTCGGCCGAGCAAATCGACCTGTACGCCTTTAGTTTCAGCACCGTGCCCACTTGCGCGGGCAGAAGTCTTTGCTAAGGCATCACTACGCGGACTTTTTGCTACGGCATCACGCCCGCTTGCGCGAGCATGAGTCTGTGTCACTGAAGTCTCGTGAGATTTGCTTTTAGTTTCGACGTCACGCCCGCTTTCGCGGGCATGAGCCTGTGTCACTGAAGTCTCATGAGATTTGCTTTTAGTTTCGACGTCACGCCCGCTTTCGCGGGCATGAGTCTTCACTGAAAGTCCGCTAGGCGGACTTTTCTTTGAACTTGCCATAGCCCATGAGCCGGGCGTAACGCTCGTTGAGCAGGGTATTGAGCGGCCGCTCCTTCACCTCGCGCAGGGCATCTTCCAGGGCCTCGCGCAGACTCTCGTACATGGCCTCGGGATCGCGATGGGCGCCGCCCAAAGGCTCGTCGATGATGCCGTCGATCAAGCCCAGCGCCTTCAGCCGCGGTGCGGTGATGTTCAGGGCCTCGGCCGCGATCGAGGCCTTGTCGGCGCTCTTCCAAAGGATGGAGGCACAGCCCTCGGGCGAGATCACCGAGTAGGTGGAGTTTTGCAGCATCAGCACCCGGTCGCCGACCCCGATGGCCAGGGCGCCGCCGGAACCGCCCTCGCCGATCACGGTGCAGATGATGGGGGTGCGCAGTTCGGCCATGACGTAGAGGTTGCGCGCAATCGCCTCGCTCTGGCCGCGCTCCTCGGCGTCGATGCCGGGATAGGCCCCAGGGGTGTCGATGAAGGTGAAGATCGGCAGCTTGAACTTCTCGGCCAGGCGCATCAGGCGCATGGCCTTGCGATAGCCCTCCGGGCGCGGCATGCCGAAATTGCGGTATTGCCGCTCTTTGGTGTCACGTCCCTTCTGGTGGCCGATCACCATCACCGGCTCGCCCTCGAAACGGGCGATGCCGCCGACGATGGCCGGATCGTCGGCGAAGGCACGATCGCCGTGCAATTCCTCGAAACCGCTGAACAGGTTCTGAATGTAGTCCAGGGTGTAGGGCCGCTGCGGATGGCGCGCCACTTGGGAAACCTGCCAGGCATTGAGCTTGCCGTAGATCTGCTTGGTCAGCGTCGCGCTCTTCTTCTTGAGCCGACCGATCTCCTCGGAGATATCGACCGACTCCTCGCCCTGCATGGTGCCAAGCTCTTCGATCTTGGCCTCAAGTTCCGCGATTGCCTGCTCGAAGTCGAGAAAGGTTACTTTCATGCCGATGTCAGCCTGTAAAAAAAGCGGATTCTACCGGAAACGGCAGCCGGGCCCAGTGGTCGGGTCAGTGATCGTGATGGTGGCCGCCGGCGCCGTGGACGTGGCCATGGGCGACCTCTTCGGGTAAGGCGGCGCGGACACCGACCACTTGGCATTGCAAGCGCAACGATTGGCCGGCCAGCGGGTGATTGCCGTCGACCACCACCTTGCCCTCGGCAATGTCGGTGACCGTATAGAGCAGATGGTGGTGACCGTCCTCGCTGCTGCCCTCGAACTGCATGCCGACCTGGACGTTCTCGGGAAACAGGCTCTGCTCTTCCACGCGCACCAGATTCTCGTCGTAGTCACCGAAGGCATCCTCCGGCTGCAGCAGCAGATCGATCTGTGCCCCCTCCTCCTTGCCCTCCAGGGCCGTCTCGACGGCGGGAAAAATCCCGTCGTAACCACCATGCAGATAGGCCGCCGGCTCGGCGGCATTGGCCTCTTCCAGGAGATCGCCCTGGGAATCGGTCATACGGTAGGTGATGCTGACGACGGTATTTTTTTCGATGCGCAAGGGATGCTCCTGAATCAATGCGTGTAAAGGTCGCGCGCGCCGCGACCGGCAGAGCCTCTATTGTCCGCCATCCCGGCCGAAAGGTCATCTGCCCGGCTGGAAGCGGCGTATCATGCCGGCTAAGCCAAGTTTCATGCCGCACGCGTATGACCATCAAGACTCACCCCCCTTACCCGATCAAATCGCTGCTGGGCGGCCTCAGCCCCGGTCAATTCATGGCCGAGTATTGGCAGAAAAAACCCTTGCTGGTGCGCCAGGCCCTGCCCGGCTTCCAGGGCCTGCTGGACAAGGCGGGCTTGCTTGACCTGGCCGGTCGCGAGGACGCCGAAAGCCGCCTGGTGTTGAGTCAACGCAAGCGTTGGCAGTTGGCGCACGGCCCCTTCGAACGCGAAGAGCTGCAGCGCCTGCCGGCGCGGGGCTGGAGCCTCCTGGTCCAGGGCGTCAACCATTTCCTGCCCGAGGCTGACCGGCTGCTGCGGTCCTTCAATTTCGTCCCCTACACCCGGCTGGACGACCTGATGGTGAGCTTCGCCCCGCCCGGCGGCGGAGTCGGGCCGCACTTCGATTCCTACGATGTCTTCCTGATCCAGGGCCTCGGCCGCCGCCGCTGGGAGATCAGTGCCCAGGATGACTTAACCCTGGTCGAGGGTGCACCGCTACGCATCCTCAAGCATTTCCAGCCGGAGCAGTCCTGGGAACTGGAGCCGGGCGACATGCTCTATCTGCCGCCGAAATACGCCCACAATGGCATCGCCCTCAGCGACTGCATGACCTACTCGGTCGGCTTCCGGGCGCCGTCCAGCCAGGAGATCGCCGGCCAGTTCCTCGGCTATCTGCAAGACCAGTTGCAACTCGAAGGCATCTACGCCGACCCGGATCTGCAGCCGACCCGCCACCCGGGCCGGATCGGGGCCGACCTGGTCGCGCGCCTCACCGACATGATCCAGGCCATCCGCTGGAACCAGGCCGATATCCGCGATTTCGCCGGCCGCTACCTGAGCGAACCCAAGCCCTATATCTTCTTCGAACCGCCAGCCCGGCCCCTGTCGCCGACCGCCTTCGCCAAGCGCATCGAGACCCGGGGCGCGCGGCTCGACCCCAAGACCCTCCTGCTCTATCAGGGCCGCCGCTGCTTCATCAACGGCGAGCCCTATGCCGCTGCCAGTTCAGCCACCCAGGCCGCCCTACGCGACTTGGCCGACCGGCGTGAACTCGGCCCAGGACGGTGCGATACGGAATTGATCGATTGCCTCTACGACTGGTATCGAGCCGGTTTTGTGCATCCGGGCGCG
>JACAEC010000006.1 GCA_013389055.1 Hydrogenophilaceae bacterium | reverse complement strand
GCCGAAGGCCGGCAGGATCAGGATGTACACCTCGGGGTGGCCGAAGAACCAGAACACGTGCTGGAACAGCACCGGATCGCCGCCACCCGCCGCGTTGAAGAAGTGGGTGTCGAAGTTGCGGTCGGTCAGCAGCATAGTCACCGCGCCAGCCAGTACCGGCATCACCGCGATCAGCAGGAAGGCGGTGATCAGCCAGGTCCAGACGAACAGCGGCATCTTCATCAGGGTCATGCCCGGGGCACGCATGTTGAGGATGGTGGTGATGATGTTGAGCGAGCCCATGATCGAGGAGGCGCCGAGGATGTGGATGGCGAAGATGGTCAGGTCGTAGCTGATGCCGCCCTGGATGAACAGCGGCGGATACAGCGTCCAACCCGCGGCGGCGGCGCCGCCCGGCAGAAACATGGAGATCACCAGCAGGATCGCCGCCGCCGGCAGGATCCAGAAGCTCCAGTTGTTCATGCGCGGGAAGGCCATATCGGGCGCCCCGATCATCAGCGGCACCTGCCAGTTGGCGAAGCCGGTCATGGCCGGCATGATCACGCCGAACACCATGATCAGGCCGTGCAGGGTGGTGAGCTGGTTGAAGAAATCAGGGCTCACGATTTGCAGGCCGGGTTCGAACAACTCGGCGCGGATGGCCATGGCCATCGAGCCGGCCAGCAGGAACATCACCGCGGCGAACCACAGGTACATGGTGCCGATATCTTTATGGTTGGTCGTGGTCACCCAGCGCAGAAGGCCGCTGGGGGTGCCATGACCGTGCTCGTGCTCCATCGCGTGTGCTTGCATGGATCGTCTCCTTTGATTACTTGCGCAGGGCCTTGACCTCGGCCGGCTGGACCAGGTCGCCCGTGCTGTTGCCCAGGCCATTACGCTGATAGGTCACCACCGCCGCGATGTCGGCATCGTTCAACTGCGGGCCGAAGCCCGGCATCGCCGTGCCCGGCTTGCCCAGCAGCACCATATTGATGTGGCCTTCCTTGGCGCCGGTCGCAATCTTGGAACCGGTGATCGCCGGGAACACGCCAGGCAAACCCTTGCCGTCCGGCATGTGGCAGGAGGCGCAGTTGGCGTTGTACACGTTGGCGCCGCGGGCCATCAGTTCTTCCTGGGTGAAGACCTTGCCGGCATCGGCAGCGGCAGCCTGAGCCTTGGTCTTCTTGTCGGCCAGCCAGGCCTGATAATCGGCCTCGGACTTGACCTCGACCACGATCGGCATGAAGCCGTGGTCCTTGCCGCACAGCTCGGCGCACTGGCCGCGGTAGGTGCCGGGCTCGGTCGCGGTGAACCAGGCGTCGCGGATGAAGCCGGGGATGGTGTCCTGCTTGACGCCCAAGGCGGGCACCCACCAGGCGTGGATCACGTCGTTGGCGGTGAGCAACAGGCGCACCTTCTTGCCGACCGGCACCACCATGGGCTCGTCGACCTCGAGCAGGTAGTTGGCGCCCTTCGGGGCCTTGTTCTCGATCTGCTCGCGCGGCGTGGCCAGCACGCTCATGAACTTCACGCCGTCCTGCAGGTAGTCATATTCCCACTTCCACTGATAACCCGTCACCTTGATGGTGACATCCGGGTTGCTGGTGTCTTTTTGTTCGAGGATGAGCTTGGTCGCGGGCCAGGCCATGCCGATCAGGATCAGGAACGGGATGGTGGTCCAGATGATCTCGACCGTGGTGCTCTCGTGGAACTGCTCGGCCTTATGGCCGACCGATTTGCGGTGCTTCCAGATGGCGTAGAACATCGCGCCGAACACCACCACGAAGATCGCCACGCAGACCCACATGATCAGAATGTGCAGGTCGTTGATCTCGTGGGCGAGAACACTCTTGGGTGGTGGGAAGTTGATCTGATATTCGGCCCAGGCCGGGAAGGCCAAGCCAGCCAGCAGCGTGGCGAGCACGACGGGCAACGCGCGTCGATTTCCCATAGTCATCCTCCAAATTTGCGGTAAGGCGCGAAGCGGGTGTCTCTTTAAGATAATTTTGCGCCTGCGACAAAATGCCGCGCCCGAAAAGTAACCGGATCGAAATATCGCGACAAGGTATATTTCTTCTAATCGCCCAGGGCATAGGGCAATAAAAAGATATTGGGCTCCGCTTATCGCCCCGCAATGCCGGAGAGGATCGGATCGAGGTCCAGAGGATTCCCCGTCTTAAGTGCTGAAGTATTTTCCAGCCAGGGCCACTCGCCCAAGCAGGGAACGGCAAGACGTTCCTGCAACGAGCGGACATTCTCTGTATGTGCCGGCATAACCGGGTCGATTGAATTGGCGATCCAGCCGATCAGCGTAAGCCCGCGCGCGGCAATCGCCTCGGCGCTGAGCAGGGCATGGTTGAGGCAACCCAGGCGCAGACCCACCACCAGCAGCACCGGCAGACCCAGGGCCACCGCCAGATCGGCCGTGTCCTCGCGCTCGTTCAAGGGCACGCGAAAGCCGCCGACGCCCTCGACCACGACGCAATCAGCCAGGCGTTCCAAATCCCGGCAAGCGGCGACGATGGGCGCGAGTTCGATGCGCTGCCCCGCCCGCTCGGCCGCGATGTGCGGCGCGATCGGCTCGCGCAGCAAATAGGGATTGATCAATGCGTTCGGCGCCGACACGGCGGATGCTGCGCGCAGCCGGGCGACGTCCTCGTTGACCCACTCGCCGCCGACCTGCTCGCAACCCGCCGCCACCGGCTTCATGCCGACGCCGCGGATGCCACCTGCCTTCAGCGCTTCGAGCAGGGCGACCGCGGCCCGGGTCTTGCCCACGCCGGTGTCGGTGCCGGTGACGAAGATGCCCGCCATCAGCGCAGCCCCATCTTTCTTTGCTGGATCTGGAACTCGATCACCTGGCGGCCGTCCTCCAGCCTATCCTTGCGCCCGGCCCAGGCGTGGCCGTAGATCACCTCGAAGGTGGCGGGCAGCCGGCCCTCGCTGCGGAAGCGCTCGTAGTTGTCGCTCAATTGCTGCCACTCGCGCTTGCCCATCAGCCCGGCGCGGCCGCCCTCCTGCACGGTGTGGGCGCCGATGGCCTTCAACTCGCGCAGCACGCCCTTCAAATCCGGATAGGTCACGGTAATCAGCTCCATCTCCATCACCGGGTGGGCAAAGCCGGCATGCATCAGCATGTCGCCGACATCGTGCATGTCGAGGAAACGGTTGACGTGGTTGTGGCCGTCGAGGCCGACGAAGGCCTGGCGCAGCTCCTTCAGGGTGTCCGGGCCGAAGATGCTGAACAGCAGCAGCCCCTCCGGCCGCAGCGCCCGATGCAGCTGGCGGAAAGCGCCGGGCAGGTCGGTCATCCACTGCAGGGCGAGGTTGGACCAGATCATGTCGACGCTGTCGCGGGCCAGTGGCAAGGCCTCGATGTCGGCGCAGAGGTAGCGCACTTCCGGCACCGACTGCCAGAGCTTGGCCAGGCGGCCGAACAGGCTGGGCGGCAGCGCATGGCCGCGTGCTTGCTGCAGCATGGCCCGGGCGATATCGAGGCCGATCAACTCGGCCTGGGGATACCGGGCACGCAGATGATCGAAGCCGATGCCGGGGCCGCAGCCGGCATCGAGGATGCGCGCCGGCTGAATCTTCATCTCTTCCAGATGGTCGTCCAGCCGCCGGGCGATCTCCTTCTGCAAGGTGGCCGCCGCCTCGTAAGTCGGGGCGGCGCGCTCGAAGGCGCGGCGGATGGCTTGTTTAATGCCTGAAGTCATAGCGGCCTCATGCTGCCCGACTGGATTGCCACGGCGACCTTGTCGCCTCGCAATGACGTCATCGCGAGCCCGGCAGGGGCGTGGCGATCCAAACGGTGTTTCACCAAGCCCCGGGGCAATCGCACCCACTTCGATGTCCTAGGCATGTTCACGCAAGAAGCCTTTCAGCTCTTCGACGAACCACTCGGGGTGCGACAGGAAGGGCGCATGCGCCGCCTTGGGCTGCAAGGCGAGACGGGCACGGGGCAGACGCTCTGCCAGCCACTGCGCCGCCTCCGGCAGGCAAAGGCCGTCGTAGCCGCCGTGCAGCACCAGGGTCGGCGCCTCTACTTGTTTCACCTGCTCGCGCAGGTCGACCGTGCGCAGCAGTTCCAGGCCTTCGGCCAGCACCGTCGCGCTCGGCTCGCCGCGGGCGAACACCGATTCGCGCAGCCGTCCGATCACCTCGCGCGCGGCATCGCCGCCGCGGGCCTGCAGCGAGAGGAAGCGCAGCAGGGTGGCGCGGTAATCGCTCTGCACGCCTTCGGCGAAGCCTTGCAGCAGTTCGGGCGTCAGCCCCTTGTCCCAGCCCGCGCGATTGACATAGGCGGGGGTGGTGGCGACCAGTACCAGGGCTTTGACCTTGCCCGGATGCCGCGCCGCCAGGGCCAGGGCGACCATGCCGCCCATGGACCAGCCGAGCAGCAGACCGGCCTCGGGCAGATCAGGCGCGATGGCGTCGGCCAGGGCCTCCACACTATAGGGCGCGATGCTGGCGCGGCCGCCGTAGCCGGGCAGGTCGGGCGCATGCATTTCCTGCTCCGGCAAGGCAGCGCGCAAGGCATCCCAGATGCCGCCGTGCAGGCCCCAGCCGTGCAGCAAGGTGACTGGCGCGCTCATGCCAACTCCCGCAGCACAGACAGCAACTGTTCGACATCGGCGGGCCCGTGCGCAGCCGACAGCGAAATGCGCAAACGCGCCGTGCCTTGCGGCACGGTAGGCGGCCGGATCGCCGGGATCAGGATGCCGCGTTCGCGCAAGGCCTCGGCCAAGCGCAGCGCCGCTTGGTTGTCGCCGACGACCAGGGGCTGGATCGGGGTGCTCGATGCCATCAGCGGCCAGGGCAGGCCCGCCATGCCTTCGCGCAATTGCTCGATCAATTCCGCCAGCCGGACGCGGCGCCAGTCGTCGGCGGCGATCACCTTGAGGCTGGCCGACACCGCCGCGGCCAGGAGCGGCGGCATCGCCGTGGTGTAGACATAGGTGCGCGCCTTGTTCACCAGCCACTCGATCAGGGTCGGGTGGCCGGCGACGAAGGCGCCGAAGACGCCGGCGGCCTTGCCCAGGGTGGCCATGTAGACGATGCGATCCGAGTGCAGCTTGAAATGGTTCAGGCTGCCCCGGCCCTGCTCGCCGAGCACACCGAAGCCGTGGGCGTCGTCGACCAGCAGCCAGGCGTCGTAACGTTCGCAGAGCGCGAGCAGTTCCGGCAGCGCTGCGATATCACCGTCCATGCTGAACACGGCGTCGGTCACCACCAGCCGGTTTTTCGCGCGGCTCGCCTTGAGCTTCGCCTCGAGGAAATCGAGGTCGCCGTGGGGATAGCGGGTGAGCTCGGCGCGCGACAGCAGGCAGGCGTCGACCAGCGAGGCATGATTGAGCTTGTCACCGAACACGGCATCGCCGCGGCCGACCAGGGCGGTGATCGCGCCGAGATTGGC
>JACAEC010000024.1 GCA_013389055.1 Hydrogenophilaceae bacterium | reverse complement strand
GCCCTCGACGATGACACCGGACGGCGTTTCCTTGCTGCGGCGTCGGCCGATCAGCGGTTTTTCCATCGGGGGCTGGAATTCGTCCTGCAGGGCGCGGCCCAAGTGGCCGGAGCCGAGGTAGCCGCGGCCGACGGCGGCGAACAGCTCGTCCAGCCGGGCGAACTTCAGGCGGGCGGCGAGCTTTTCCAGGTTGACGTTGATCAGGCCCAGGCGCTGGATTTCCCGTTCGACCAGTTCGCGGCCTTCCTGGATGTGGGTGTCGATATCCTGTTGGCGGAACCACTGGCGCACCTTGGCCCGCGCGCGCGAGGTCTTGAGGAAGCCGACCGCCGGGTTGAGCCAGTCGCGACTGGGGCCGCCTTCCTTGACCGTGAGGATCTCGACCCGCTGGCCGGTCTTCAGCGCGGTATCCAGCGGCACCAGCACACCGTCGACCTTGGCGCCGCGGCAGCGGTGGCCGAGGTTGGTGTGCACGGCATAGGCGAAGTCGAGCGGCGTGGCGCCGGCCGCCAGCGCGACCACCCGGCCTTGCGGGGTGAGGGCATAGACCTCGTCGTGGACCAGCTCGGTCTTGAACTGCTCGGCCAGCTCCATGCTGTCGGCCAGTTCGCTCTTCCAGGCCAGCAGTTGCCGCAGCCAGGCGATCTTCTCTTGCAGCTTCTCGCCGCCGCCGCCTTCCTTGTAGCGCCAGTGCGCGGCCATGCCCAATTCCGCCTCCTGGTGCATGTCGGCGGTGCGGATCTGCACCTCCAGGGCCTTGTCCTCCGGGCCGATCACCGCCGTGTGCAATGAACGGTAGCCGTTGCCCTTGGGCCGCGAGATGTAGTCGTCGAACTGGCCGGGGATGGGCTGCCACAAATGATGGACCAGGCCGAGCACGTGGTAGCAGTCCTTCACGTCCTGGACCAGCACGCGCACGGCGCGGACGTCGTAGACCTCGTCGAAGGAGAGGCGTTTCTTGCGCATCTTGCTGAGGATGCTGGCGATGTGTTTGGGCCGGCCGGAGATGGAGAAGCCCTTGAGGCCGTCCTTGGCGAGTTCGCTGCTGAGCAGCCGGATGACCTGCTCGATGTAGTCCTCGCGCTCGACGCGGCGCTGGTCGAGTTGCTTGGCGATCTGCTTGTAGGTGTCGGGTTCCAGATAGCGGCAGGCGAGGTCTTCCAACTCCCATTTCAGTTGCCAGACGCCCAGGCGATTGGCCAGGGGGGCATACAGCTCGCGGGTGTCGAGGGCGACCTTGCGTCGATGCGTCTCGTCGCCCTTGGCCAATTCGCGCAGGGCACAGGCCCGGTCGGCCAGCTTGATTAAGACCACCCGGATATCGTCGGTCATGGCCAAGAGCATCTGGCGCAGGGCCTCGCTCTGGCCGCCTTCCACGGGACTGTCCGACAGCAGGCTGTCCATGCGCGCGAGGTGCAGGGTGCCTTGCACCAGACTGTTGAGGCTGGAGCCGAACAGGGGAACGAGGCTATCGGCTTTGAGTCGGTTCTCGGGCAGACCGTTGAGCAGGGCGGTCGCCACGGTGTCGGCATCGAAGCCCATGGCCGCCAATTGCATGGCGGTGGCCAGGGCGTGTTCGGTCAGCGGGGCGCCGCTATCCGCGATCAGTTCTTGACCGTGTTCGAGCAGGTAGGCTAGGGCGCGGCGGATGCGTGCGGTATTGTCCGCGCCGTAACGCCCGGCGATCTCGTCGAGCCAGCTCTCCGCATCGCGGACGGTCTGGCTCAGGGCGTGGGTGACCATTTCTTAAAGTACCGAGCGACGAGTGCCGTGTCGCGAGTAAAGCGGTTTCGTTAACGTTCCACTCGGTACTCGCAACTCGGTGCTCGCTACTGCATTACCAAAACTTCCACCACGCCTTTTCGGTGTCGACGGCCTTGCCGCCGAGATAGGCGCTGTTGGGGAAGTTCTGCTTCAACACCCGCAGGGTATCGTCGCGCAGGTCGTTGAGGTTCATGGCCTCGTAGCTTTTGGCCATGAGGTAGAGGGCCTCCTCCAGGGTGGGGGCCTGGGGGTAGGTCTCCAGCACCTGCTTGGCCCGGCTGGCCGCCGCGACATAGGCGCCGCGCTTGTAGTAATAGCGCGCCACATGCACCTCGTGCGAGGCGAGGGCGTTGACCAGGTACTTCATGCGGGCGGCGGCGTCGGCCGCGTATTTGCTTTCGGGGAAGCGGATCACCAGTTCCTTGAAGGCCTCGAAGGACTCGCGCGCGGCACGCGGATCGCGTTCGCTCATGTCCTGCTTGCCGAGGCTGGCGAACAGGCTCTGGTCCTCGATGAAGTTGGCCAGGCCCTTCAGGTAAAAGGCATAGTCGACGTGCGGATGGTTGGGGTGCAGCTTGATGAAGCGGTCGCAGGCGGCGATGGCGGAGACCGGTTCGTTGTCCCGATAGTAGGCGTAGGCGACTTCGAGCTGGGCCTGTTGGGCATAGGGACCATAGGGGTAGCGGGCCTCCAGTTTTTCGAACAGCTCGATCGCCTTGGTGAAGTTGCTATCGTTCAACTCCTCCTTGGCCGTGTTGTAGAGCTTGGAGGCAGACCAACCCTTGGTTTCGTCGATCTGTTCCGGCAGCAGGCTGCAGCCGGCGAGGAGGGTAAGCAGTAATGCGGCTAAAATCCGGTTCATCGATTTCATCCTAGTGAGTTCGCCGGATTATAACCGGGCCGGCCATGAGCCAAACCCTTACCTTCACGATCCCGATCGACCATGCCGGCAAGCGCCTGGACCAGAGCCTGGCCGAGTTGCTGCCGGACTATTCCCGCAGCCGCATCCAGGCCTGGTGCGACGACGGGCTGGTGCGGGTGGACGGCAAGCCGGCCAGCCGCAAACACAAGCTCTGGGGCGGCGAGGGGGTCGAGGTCGAGCCGCAGGCCCACCCCTCCGAGCAGCCCTATCAGGCCGAGGCCATCGCGCTGGACATCGTCTACGAGGATGCCGACGTCCTGGTGCTGAACAAGCCGGCCGGCCTGGTCACCCATCCAGGCGCCGGCAATTGGGAGGGCACCCTGCTCAATGCCTTGTTGCACCACGCGCCGCAATTGGCCGAGGTGCCGCGGGCCGGCATCGTCCACCGCCTGGACAAGGACACCTCGGGCCTGATGGTCGTGGCCAAGACCCTCACCGCCCAGACCAAGCTGGTGCGGGAATTGCAGGCGCGCACGGTGAAACGGACCTATTGGGCGGTGGCCACCGGCGAACTGGCCCAGGACGCGGGCGAGATCGAGGTGCCGATCGGCCGCCACCCGACCCAGCGGGTCAAAATGGCGGTGGTCGAATCCGGCAAGCCGGCGCTGACCCGCTATCGGGTGCTGAAGCGCTATCCCGGCGCGACCTGGGTGGAATGCCAACTGGCCACGGGCCGCACCCACCAGATTCGGGTACATCTGGCCCACCTGGGCCATCCCCTGCTGGGCGATCTGGTCTACGCCGGCCATAAGCGCTGCCGTTGGGACTTCCACCGCCAGGCCCTGCACGCGGTGCGCCTGGGCTTCGACCATCCGGCGAGCGGCGAGGCCGTGGCCTTCGAGGCCCCGCCGCCGGAGGATTTCAAACAGCTATTGGAGGCCTTGGATGCCGCTGCCGAGTGAATGGCTCAAGCCGGACTGGCCGGCCCCTGCCAAGGTGCGCGGCTGCATGACCACCCGAGCCGGCGGGGTCAGTCAGCCGCCCTATGCCAGTTTGAACCCGGCCAGCCATGTCGGCGACGACTCTTTGAGCGTGGCCGAGAACCGCGCCATCCTGCGCCGGCATCTGCCGGCCGAGCCGTTATGGCTTACCCAGGTGCATGGCGACCGGGTGGCCGAGGCCGGGGTCGATGCCGAGGGCGTCGAGGCCGATGCCTGCATCGCCCGGGCACCGGGCCGCGTTTGCGCGGTGCTGACCGCCGATTGCCTGCCGGTGCTGTTCTGCGATGCCGCAGGCACGGTGGTGGCGGCCGCCCATGCCGGCTGGCGCGGCTTGGCCGGCGGCGTGCTGGAACGGACGGTCGAGGCCATGCGGGTGCCGCCGGGGCAGGTCATGGCCTGGCTGGGCGCGGCGATCGGGCCGGACAGCTTCGAGGTGGGGCCGGAGGTGCGCGAGGCCTTCATCGAGCACGATCCGCTGGCGGCCACCGCCTTCCGGCCGGCCTTGCCGGGGACTCTCGATGAGGCGCCGCACAAGTGGCTGGCCGACATCTACGCCCTGGCCCGCCTCAGGCTTGCCCGCATCGGCGTGAGCCAAGTCTACGGCGGCGGCCTGTGCACCTTGCGCCATGCGGAGCGCTTCTATTCCTACCGCCGCGAGCAGAAGACCGGGCGCATGGCCAGTTTGATCTGGCTGGCGGAATAGGCTCTTAGGTAGAATTGACCCCTTTGACCTCGCCCAGCCGCAGATAACGCCTCGATGACTACCTTAGCCTGGATCCTGATTGCCGGCGCCGCCGGCGGTGTGCTGTCCGTGCTGTTCGCCATGATTGCCCTGAAGGCGCGGGTGGAGTGGGTGCCGGTGATGGTGAGCTATGCCATCGGCGCCTTGCTCGGCGCGGCTTTCCTCGAGGTGCTGCCGCATGCCCTGGAACTCACCGGCAATTTCCAAAGCCTGGGTGTGGCCGTGCTCGGCGGCATCCTGTTGTTCTTCCTGCTGGAAAAGCTGGTGCTCTGGCGCCATTGCCATGTCGAGACCTGCGAGGCGCACGGCACCCATGCCCCGACCCACGACCACGGTCGTTCCGGGCTGATGATCACCGTGGGCGACACCATGCACAACTTCGTCGATGGCGTGATCATCGCCGCAGCCTTCCTGGTCGACCTCAAGCTCGGGGTGGTGACCACGGTCGCCATCATCGCCCACGAGATTCCGCAGGAGATGGGCGATTTCCTGATCCTGCTGCATTCCGGCTACAGCCGGCGCAAGGCACTGGCCCTCAACCTGATCAGCAGCCTGGCCACCCTGGTCGGCGGCGTCTTGGGCTATTACGCCCTGGCCCCGGTGCAGCAGGCCATGCCTTATATGTTGGCCTTGGCCGCCGCCGGCATGATCTATGTGGCGGTGGCCGACCTCATCCCGGGTTTGCACAAGCGCGTGGAGCTGTCACATACCGGGTCGCAGATCATCCTGATCCTGGCCGGGGTGCTCACGGTCTGGCTGGTCGGCGGCTGGGCGGAGGACTGGTTTGGCGCGGCGGCGGAGCAGCTTGGCCATGAGCCACATGGGCACTAGGCCCAGGCCGAGGAACACGGCCAGGCCCGACCAAATGCTGTCTGCCGTGATGGTCATCATCAGGATGATGTAGCCGTAGCCGATGGCGATGAT
>JACAEC010000190.1 GCA_013389055.1 Hydrogenophilaceae bacterium | reverse complement strand
CCTCTTGCATGCCATACAAGCGCTCTCCCAGCTGAGCTATACCCCCAAACGAAGCCCGCGATATTAGCGATGCCGTGGGGGTTTGTAAAGCCCTTCGCGCGTTTTGGGGGTGGCAACCAGAGTTGGGGCATCCTCCTCCCTGCCTCCCCCGCCAGCGGGGGAGGGAATTTCTCCTCCCCATTTATGGGGAGGGCGGGGGAGGGGAAAGGTTTTGCCTGCAGTCGAAGCCCGAATCAAGCAGCCTGCACCGGCGTCGGCCCCCCGCTATGCAGGCCGCGGCCTACCCAGAGCAGGTAGGCGACCGGGATGACGAACATGGACAAGAGCGGGGCGGTGACCATGCCGCCGACCATGGGCGCGGCGATGCGCTGCATCACTTCGCTGCCGGCGCCGCTGCCGAGCATGATCGGCAACAGGCCGGCCATGATCACCGCCACGGTCATCGCCTTGGGCCGCACCCGCAGCACGGCGCCGTCCATGATCGCCTCGATGAGGTCGGCCCGGGTGTTGAGCCGGCCCGCTGCGCGCCGGTGGGCCACGGCGTGGTCGAGATAGATCAGCATGACCACGCCGAACTCGGCCGCTACCCCGGCCAGGGCGATGAAGCCCACGGCCACCGCCACCGACATGTTGAAGCCGAGCAGGTACAAGAGCCAGTAGCCGCCGATCAGGGCGAAGGGCAGGCTGGCCATGATGAGCAGCGGCTGCCAGAGGTTGCGGAAGGTGAGGTAGAGCAGCACGAAGATGATGACCAGGGTGAGCGGCACCACCAGCAAGAGCCGCGCCTCGGCCCGTTCCAGGTATTCGAACTGGCCGGACCAGGCGATGGAATAGCCCGGCGGCAGCTTGACCTGTTCGGCCACCGCCTGCTGGGCGCGGCGGACATAGCCGCCGAGGTCGGTGTCCTTGAGGTCGACGTAGACCCAGCCGTTGGGCCGCGCGTTCTCGCTTTTCAGCATGGGCGGGCCGTCGGCGATCTCCAGCCTGGCGATGGCCGAGAGCGGCACGGTGGCGCCCATGGCGGTGACCATGGGCAGTTGGCCCAGCTTGTCCGCGCTGTCGCGAATCTCGCGCGGGAAGCGGATCTGCACCGGGTAGCGCTCCAGGCCTTCGACCGTCTCGGTCACGCGCTCGCCGCCGATGGCCATGGCGACCAGGTCCTGCACGTCACTGATGTTGAGGCCGTAGCGGGCGGCCGCTTCGCGGTCGATCAGCACATTGAGGTAGCGGCCGGAAGAGACCCGCTCGGAGAAGGCGCTGGCGGTGCCGGGCAGGGGCTTGAGCACGGCCTCGACCTCGGCGCCGATGCGCTCGATCACCTTCAGGTCGGGCCCGGCGATCTTCACCCCGACCGGGCTCTTGATGCCGGTGGCCAGCATGTCCAGCCGGGTGCGGATGGGCTGGGTCCAGTAGTTGGCGAAGCTGGGGATCTGCACCCTCGCGTCGAGCTCGGCGATGATCTTGTCCAGGGTCATGCCCGGCCGCCACTCGGACGGGTCCTTCAACTGGATGGTGGTCTCGATCATGGTCATCGGCGCCGGGTCGGTCGCGGTCTCGGCGCTGCCGACCTTGCCGAACACGGTCTTCACCTCGGGCACGGTCTTCATCATCCGGTCCGACAGTTGCAGGATCTCCGCCGCCTTGGCCGGCGCCAGGCCGGGCAGCGAGGTCGGCATGTAGAGCAGGTCGCCCTCGTCGAGCGGCGGGATGAATTCGGCACCGATGCGCAGGTAGGGATAGGCGGTGAGCACCAGCAGTCCAGCCGCGATGACGAGCAGCGCCTTGGGCGCGGCCAGGGCGCGTGCGATCAGCGGCCGGTAGAGCTGGATCAGCCAGCGGTTGAGCGGGTTGGTCTCCTCCGGCTTGATGCGGCCGCGGATGAACCAGCCCATCAGCACCGGCACCAGGGTCACCGACAGGCCGGCGGCGGCGGCCATGGCGTAGGTCTTGGTGTAGGCCAGCGGCGCGAACAGCCGGCCTTCCTGCGCCTCCAGGGTGAACACCGGCAGGAAGCTGACGGTGATGATGAGCAGGCTGAAGAACAGGGCGGGGCCGACCTCGGCCGCGGCGCGGCCGGCCAGCTCGAAATATTCCCGCGAGTCGGGCTCGCGCTCGGGGTGGGCGTGGCGCCAGGCCTCCAGGTGCTTGTGCGCGTTCTCGATCATGACGATGGCGGCGTCGACCATGGCGCCGATGGCGATGGCGATGCCGCCGAGCGACATGATGTTGGCGTTGATGCCCTGGCTGCGCATGACGATGAAGGCGATCAGCACGCCCAGCGGCAGCGAGACGATGGCGACGAAGGACGAGCGCAGGTGGAACAGGAAGGCCAGGCAGACCAGGGCGACCACGATGAATTCCTCGCCCAGCTTGTGCGACAGGGTCTCGACCGAGCGCTCGATCAGCGCCGAGCGGTCGTACACCGGCACGATCTCCACCCCGGCCGGCAGGCCCTTCTTCAGGGTTTCCAGCCTGGCCTTCACCGCCTCGATGGTGGCCAGGGCGTTGGCGCCGTAGCGCATGACGATGACGCCGCCGACCACCTCGCCCTGGCCGTCGAGCTCGGCCACGCCGCGGCGCATCTCGGGCCCGAGCTGGATGCGGGCGACATCGCGCAGGAACACCGGGGTGCCGGCCGCGCCCAGCTTGACCGGGATCTTCTAGAAGTCGGCGACCGATTGCAGATAGCCGCTGGCGCGCACCATGTATTCGGCCTCGGCCAGCTCGACGATGGAGCCGCCGGTCTCGCTATTGGCCTGCTGCACCGCGCTCATCACCTGGCCGAGCGGAATGCCCAGGGCGCGCAGGCGATCGGGGTCGATCAGGATCTGGTACTGCTTGACCATGCCGCCGATGGTGGCCACCTCGGACACGTTGGGTAGGGCCTGCAATTCGTATTTGAGGAACCAGTCCTGGAGCGAGCGCAACTGGGCGAGGTCGTGCCTGCCGCTCTTATCGACCAGGGCGTATTCGTAGATCCAGCCGACCCCGGTGGCGTCCGGCCCGATCGCCGGCGCCACCCCCTCGGGCAGGCGCCGCGCCGCGGTGTTGAGGTATTCCAGCACCCGCGAGCGCGCCCAGTAGAGGTCGGTCTTGTCGTCGAACAGGATGTAGACGTAGGAGTCGCCGAACAGGGAATAGCCGCGCACCGCCTTGGCGCCGGGCACCGAGAGCATGGTGGTGGTGAGCGGATAGGTCACCTGATCCTCGACTACCTGCGGCGCCTGGCCCGGATAGGTGGTGCGGACGATGACCTGCACGTCCGACAGGTCGGGCAGGGCGTCGAGGGGCGTCTTCAGCACCGCGACCACGCCGGCGGCGCTGACGATCAGGGTGGCGAGCAGGACCAGGAAGCGGTTGGCGATGGACCAGTGGATGAGCCGGGCGATCATTTGCCGTCTCCCCCATGGTCAATCCGGGCCGGGCGGATGGCGACCACGACGAAGCCCTCGCCCTCGCGCACCATGTCGAAGTCGACCCTCTGGCCGGGCTTGAGGCCCTGCAGCATTTTCGCCTCGCGCACCGCGAAGCCCATGGTCATGGCCGGCCACTTCAGGGCGGGGATGGGCTCGTGGCTCATCTCCAGCTCGCCGGCCTTGGCATCGACCTGCTCGATCTGGCCGCGGCCGGTGTAGACCTCGGCGCCTTTCGTCTGCGGCTCGGCTGCCTCTGCCTGCGGCTCGCCTAGCCGGGCCAGGGCGCCCTTGAGGTTGGCCTCGGATTCGATCAGGAACTGGCCCGAGGTCACCACCTGCTCGCCGCCCGAGAGGCCGGCCAGGATGGCGGTCTTGCCTTCGCT
>JACAEC010000211.1 GCA_013389055.1 Hydrogenophilaceae bacterium | reverse complement strand
TGGGGATGCGCTCATGGATTTCCTTCACGCGGTCGATGCGCAGCACCTTGCCGGTGGGCTTCTGGGTGAACTTGTAGGCGCCGTGCGAGGTGCCGATGGCGATGGCCAGGGCATCGACGCCGGTCTTCTTGACGAAGTCGGCGGCCTCGTTGGGGTCGGTCAACATCTGGTCGTGGGACAGGGTGCCCTCGGCGCCGACGCCGTCTTCCTCGCCGGCCTGGCCGGTCTCCAGCGAGCCCAGGCAGCCCAGTTCGCCCTCGACCGAGACGCCGCAGGCATGGGCCAGTTCGACCACCTTGCGGGTGGTGGCGACGTTGTACTCATAGCTGGACGGGGTCTTGGCGTCTTCCATCAGCGAGCCGTCCATCATCACCGAGCTGAAGCCGGACTGGATGGAGCGGAAGCAGATGCTCGGGGAGGCGCCGTGGTCCTGGTGCATGCAGATGGGGATCTGCGGATACATTTCGATGGCGGCCAGGATCAGGTGGCGCAGGAAGGGCTCGCCGGCGTAGGAACGGGCGCCGGACGAGCCTTGCAGGATCACCGGGGATTCCGTGGCGGCGGCGGCTTCCATGATCGCCTTCACCTGTTCCATGTTGTTGACGTTGAATGCGGGCAGGCCATAGCCGTTTTCGGCGGCATGGTCCAGCAACTGACGCAAGGAAATGAGAGCCATCTGACGTTCTCCTATCGAGGTTAACTATTAATTAATCGGTTTTCCGCTCGCCCACGCGGACGATCTTCAGGGTGTTGGTGCCGCCCGGCCGGCCGATCGGCTCGCCGATGGTGAGCAGGATCAGGTCGCCGTTGCGCACCGCACCACGCCGCCGGAGCTCGTCTTCCGCTTCGGCCAGCAATTGGTCGCGATCGTTGCTGGAAGGCTTGAAGTTGATCGGGTAGACACCGCGGAACAGACTGACTTTTCTACGGGTTTCGGTTTCGGGTGTCAAGGCGTAGATCGGCACGTTGGTGCTCATTCGCGACATCCAGAGGGCGGTGGAGCCCGACTGGGTCATGGCGGCGATGGCCTTGACGTTAAGGTGCAGGGCGGTGAAGGCGGCCGACATGGCGATGGCCTCGTCCACCCGCAGGAAGCCGTGGTCGAGCAGCTTGCCCTCGAAATAGGGCTCGATCTCCTTTTCCGCTTCGATACAGACCCGGTGCATGGCCTCGACCGTCTCGACCGGGTACTGGCCGGCGGCGGTTTCGGCCGACAGCATCACCGCGTCGGTGCCGTCGAGCACGGCGTTGGCCACGTCGGATACCTCGGCCCGGGTCGGGATCGGGCTGGTGATCATCGACTCCATCATCTGGGTCGCGGTGATCACCAGCTTGTTCCGCTCCTGGGCCATGCGGATCATCTTCTTCTGCAAGGCCGGCACGGCGGCATCGCCGACCTCGACCCCGAGGTCGCCGCGGGCGACCATGATGGCGTCGGATGCATTGATGATCTCTTCCAGGGCCTCGATCGCCTCGACCCGCTCGATCTTGGCCACGATCCAGGCGTGGCTTTTGGCCGCCTGCAGCAATTCGCGTGCCTCCTGGATGTCGGCGGCGGATTTGGGGAAGGACACCGCGATATAGTCGGCCTTGAGCTTGGCCGCGGTCTTGATGTCTTCCTTGTCCTTGTCGGTCAGCGCTGCGGCCGAAAGGCCGCCGCCCTTGCGATTGATGCCCTTGTTGTTGGACAGCACGCCGCCGCGGGTGACCTTGCAGTGCACCTCGTTGCCCTTGACCTCTTCGACCCACATCTCGATGCGGCCGTCGTCCAGGATCAGGGTCGAGCCGCGGGAGACGTCCTTGACCAGTTCCTTGTAGTCGAGGCCGACCCGGGTCTGGTCGCCCAGTTGGCAGGTGGCGTCGAGGATGAAAGGATCGCCGATGTTCAGGTGAATCTTGCCGTCCTTGAACTTGCCGATGCGAATCTTGGGGCCTTGCAGGTCGACCAGCACGCCGATGGCGCGGCCACGGGTCTTGGCGATGGAGCGGATCAATTCCGCACGCTGAATGTGGTCTTCCGGCTTGCCGTGGGAGAAATTCAGGCGCACCACGTCCACGCCCGCCTCGGCCATCTTGTCCAGCACCTTGGGGTCGGAGCAGGAGGGGCCGAGGGTGGCGACGATTTTGGTTCTGCGTAACATATATTCCAGTATCGAGTGATGAGTGAAAAGTGATGAGCGAGGCAACGAACGCCGGGGGGCCGGCACTCGTTACTCGTCACTCATTACTCATCACTATTGTTTGGCCCGTTCTTCCAGAATGGCCACGGCGGGCAGGGTCTTGCCCTCGAGGTACTCGAGGAACGCGCCGCCCGCCGTCGAGATGTAGGACACCTTGTCATAGATACCGTACTTCTGGATCGCCGCGATGGTGTCACCGCCGCCCGCCAGCGTGAACGCCTTGGTGGCCGCGATGGCCTCGGCGATCTTCTTGGTGCCGCCGCCGAACTGGTCGAACTCGAACACGCCCACCG
>JACAEC010000069.1 GCA_013389055.1 Hydrogenophilaceae bacterium | reverse complement strand
GTGGCCGGGGGTGTCGATCAGGTTCAGCCGGTATTCCTGGCCGTCGCGTGCCTTGTAGCGCAAAGCGGCGGTCTGCGCCTTGATGGTGATGCCGCGCTCGCGCTCGAGGTCCATGGAGTCGAGCACTTGGGCCTCCATCTCGCGCGACTGCAAGCCGCCGCAATGCTCGATCAGGCGGTCGGCCAGGGTCGATTTGCCGTGGTCGATGTGGGCGATGATGGAAAAGTTGCGGATATTGTTTTGCATAAACAAACGGGCGCAGCTCGCGCCCGTGTTCCATTCATTAAGGAATTGAAAAGTCGGCGAATTTTAGCCGATTTTGAGGTATTCGCGCACGGCCGCCGGGTTCCAGAAGTGGCGGCAGACCTCGCCGGCCGGCCCGGTCAGCACCGGCACCTCCCAGTCGTAGCGGGCCTTGAGCGCGGGGTCGCGGTCGATGTCGACCCTGTCGAACTCAACGCCCAGGGCGTCGAGGCCGGCCGCCATATCCTCGCAGAGGTGGCAGCCGGCACGGTCGTAGAGGGTGAGCTTCAAGGCTCCAGGCGCAGGGGGACGATCAGCACCCCCTCGCCCCGCTTGACCTGAAGGGCGACGATCTTGCGCCCGGCCTGATTGAGCAGTTGCGACAACTCCCGGGCGCTGTTCACGGGCCGGGAACTGACGGCCAGGATGATATCCCCCGGTTGGATGCCGGCCCGCGCGGCGGCCCCCGTGACATCCTCGACCAGGACGCCGGCCTTGATACCCAACTGACGCTTCTGCTCGACGGTCAATTCGCTCACCACCAGACCGGCCCGGTTGGCCTGCTTGCCGCTCGCGTCGGCGGCCACCTTGTCGTCGACCAGTTCTGCCACGGTGATCGGGACGTCCTTGGTTTGGCCTTTGCGCCAAACCTGCAGCTTGACCCGACTGCCCGGCTTGGTCGCGCCGACCAGGCGCGGCAGATCGATCGAGTTGTTGACCGGCTTGCCGTCGAAGCCGAGCACGATGTCACCGGACTGCAGGCCCGCCTTCTCGGCCGGGCTGTCCGGCTCGACATCGGCGATCAGTGCGCCGCGCGGCTTATCGAGACCGTAGGACTCGGCCAGATCGGCGGTCACCTCCTGAATCAGCACGCCCAGGCGACCGCGGTTGATCTTGCCCTTGCCCTTGAGCTGCTCGGCCACGTCGACTGCGACGTCGATCGGGATGGCGAAGGACAGGCCCATGTAGCCGCCGGAGCGGGAGATGATCTGGGAGTTGACGCCGACCACCTCGCCCTTGAGGTTGAACAGCGGGCCGCCGGAATTGCCCGGGTTCACCGCCACGTCGGTCTGGATGAAGGGGACATAGTTTTCCTGCGGCAGCGAGCGGCCCTTGGCCGAGACGATGCCGGCGGTCGCCGAGTTTTCGAAGCCGAAGGGCGCGCCGATCGCCAGCACCCATTCGCCGACGCGGAGCTTGTCGGGGTCGCCGATCGCCACCTTGGGCAGGTTCTGGGCCTCGATCTTGATCAGAGCGATATCGGTGCGTTTGTCGGCGCCGATCACCTTGGCCCGGAACTCGCGCCTGTCGTTGAGCTTGACCACCACCTCGTCGGCCTCGTCGACGACATGGGCGTTGGTCATGATGTAACCGTCGCCGCTGAGGATGAAACCCGAGCCCTGGCCCTGACGCGGCGGCATGAAACCGCGCCCCTCGGGCGGCATGAAGCGGCGGAAGAATTCGAACATCTCGTCATGGCCCGGCGTGCCCTGACGCGCGCTGCGGCGGGCCTCCTGGGTGGTGGTGATGTTGACCACCGCCGCCCCCTGCTTGTCCACGATCTCGCTGAAATCGGGCAAATCGGCCGCCCGGGCGGGCCATGCCAAATTGAACAAACACACGGAGAGCCATAACCACTTCTGCATGTCTTACCTCGCTTGACTGGATGAACAGGAAAAATGTTCGGCATCGCCATGGCGGACGATGCGGGGCCGGGTCGCGCTGGCGCGACGCATCTGCAGGGCACCGAGAACCAAGCCTGCGGCGGCGCCGCTGATCGCCCATAGTTCACCGCCCAGGGTCATGCCGAGGACGGCACCGAGCAACAACAAGGCGAGCGGCAAGCCATAGGCCCGCAGGGCCGAGCGCAGGAGCATCCCCTCGTCGACCGCGACGACGACGGTCTCGCCCACCCCGGCGGCGATGGCGTTGGTCACCGGATAAGCGACCGGACGCGCATGAAAGAGCTGGCCGAATACTGTGGTCGAGCCGCAACCGCGACCACCGCAGGCCCCGCAAGAGGTCGGTGCTTCGACCTCGACCCAGGCGGTGTCGCCCTCGATGCGCACCACCCGCGCCAGGGTCTCGCTCATCGTTACTTACTTTCCAGGGCCATGGCGACCGCCTCGATCGCGGCCCAGGGCGCCTCGCCCAGCACGGTGACCTGGCGCTCGCCGACCTGGCGCACGACCATGTTGACCATGCCCCGCTTGCTCTCGCCCTTGACCGGTTGCAAGGGCTTGACCATGGGCTCGATGAACAAAGAGATATGGGTGAGGCCGTCGCTGAACACCCAGTGCTCGGTCGCTTCGGCATGCTGCGGCAATTTGCGCTTGACCGCGGCCACCCGCACGAATCCGGGCGGCAACTGCTTGACCCGCAAGGTGTCGCCCGTCGCTTGGACGGTGGTCTCGGGCGCGGCGCTCGCCGGCAGCTTGGCCGCGACCGGCTCGCGCAGACGGCCGATGTGCACCTCGGCAAAGGCATACTGCATGAGCATCTGGCCGCGCTCGTTCACCATCACCGCCTTGAGCGGCAAGTCGCTTGCCTTCTCGGCGCAGAGCACATAACCCCAGCGATAGCGGTCCTTGGGCACCAGTTCCAGTTGCCGGCAATCCATGCCAGCCACCCGGGCCAGCTTGCCAGGCTTCAAGTCGTACCAGGCCAGCAGCCGTTCGGCATTGGCCGGCAGCAGGTCGGGGAAGTGGCGGCTGTTCAGCCGGCGTTCCCACTTGGTCTGGCCATCTTGGGTCGATAGGCTGATCGACTCGGCCTTGCTGCAACGCACCTCGCGCGGCACGCCGTCGAGCAGGGTCAGGCGGCTTTCCTTGCCGCTGCCGGCGGGCCGGTTGACGATCTGCACGGTTTGCATGGCGTCGCCCTGCTGGAAGACGAATACTCCTTCATAGCTGAGCCGGCGCGGCGCCTCCGCCACGCTTCGCAGCCAATCGCTAGCCGCCTGATCGGAGCCCGCCCAGGCCTGACCGGCCAGCAGACAGACCAGACCGAACCATCCGCGCCTCATCGCGCCGCCTCCGGCACCGTGAGCGTCGCCCGGCTGAAATGCATTTCCGGCGTGCTGGTCAGCGCCTGGGCGTAATCCTGGTGGGCCGCCAAGTAGTCGGTGACATCGACCCCGGCCATTTGCAGCGGCGCCGGCTGGCTGACCGGCTGGGCCGCCATCTGCACCGGCAAGTCATTCGTCGGCGCGGCATTGAGCACCATCCAGGTCACCGCCGCCACCGCCGCGGCAGCGGCCAGCCACAGGGCAGGCTGCTTGCGTACCGGCCTGGCGACCGGGGCGAGCAGGGTCGGCTCCTCGGCGAGGGCGGCGCGCACCCGCGCCGGCACGCGGCTGGCCGTGTGCGGCAGGCCGCGCATCGCATCGCCGATCAGGCAGTACTCGGACCACCGCGCCTGCATGGCCGCATCCCGAGCCACGCGACGGATTTGATCCGGAGTCGCTTGATCGCCGAGTTCACCGTCGATCAGGGCCGAAAGCCAGTCCTCGGCATCGGTTTGGCTTGTCTGAATAGGTTCTTGCATGGTTACCACCTCTTGTCTTGCCCTGTGCCCAGAATCGGCCGCAGTTTGGCGGCAATCGCCTCGCGCGCCCTGAAGATGCGCGAACGCACCGTACCGATCGGGCAGCCCATCATATTGGCGATTTCCTCATAACTCAGGCCTTCCATCTCGCGCAGGGTGATTGCCGTGCGCAACTCTTCCGGCAGGGCCTCGACCGCATCGTTGACGGCCATGGCCACCTGCTTGGACAGCAACTCCGATTCCGGGATGTTGATGTCCTGCGCCACCAGGCGTTCATCCACCTCCTCCTCGTCTTCCGACCAAGAGCGCTCGCTCACCGTGGGCATCGCCTTGCCCTTGGCCGCCAGATAGTTCTTCGCCGTGTTGACGCCGATCCGGTACAGCCACGTGTAAAAGGCGGCATCGCCACGGAACTGGGGCAATGCCCGGTAGGCCTTGATGAAGGTCTCCTGGGCGATATCCTCGACCTCGTCCGGGTCGCGCACCATGCGCGACAACAGGCGGTTGAGCTTGCGCCAGTATTTCTCGACCAGCAGCTCGAAGGCGCGCTTGTCGCCTTGCTTCACCCGCTCGACCAGTTGCCGGTCGATTTCCCGTTCACTCATCTGTTCCGGGGCCTCCCCTTCCCTGACTGGCTTCCCAATTGCACATCGGGCTAGTATAACCGGGCGGAAAGGGGCATCGCCTGCAAAAGACCGGCCAGGCCGCCCGCAAGTTCCCGCTCACCTTGAAGGTATTTATGCAGCGTTACGATGTCCTGATCATCGGTGCCGGCCTGGCCGCTGCCAGCCTCGCCCTCAGCCTGCCCAGCCGCCTGCGCATCGCCCTGCTGTCCAAGAAGGGTTACGAGGAAAGCGCCAGCTATTGGGCGCAGGGCGGAATTGCCGCGGTCAACGGCAAGGACGACAGCCTCGACGACCATGTCCAGGACACCCTGATCTCGGGCGCCGGCCTGTGCGACGAGGCCACCGTGCGCTACGTGGTGGAGAGCGGCCCGGCCGCGATCAACTGGCTGATCGAGGCCGGTGTCCCCTTCGATCGGGAAAACAATGGCTTCCATCTCACCCGCGAGGGCGGCCATAGCCACCGCCGCATCTTCCACGCCGCCGACGCCACCGGCCGGGTGGTGCAGACCACGCTGCGGGCCAAGCTGCGGGCGGCGCCGAATATCGACCTGCTCGACCAGCGCATCGCCATCGACCTGATCACCGGCCACAAACTCGGCCTTGACGACAATCGTGTCTACGGTGCCTATGTCCTGAACAACGACAGCGGCCATGTCGAAACCTTCTCGGCCGGCCACACCGTGCTGGCCACCGGCGGCGCCGGCAAGGTCTTCCTCTACACCTCCAACCCGGATACCGCCACCGGCGACGGCATCGCCATGGGCTGGCGCGCCGGCTGCCGGGTGGCCAACCTGGAATTCATCCAGTTCCATCCGACCTGCCTCTACCACCCGCACGCCAAATCGTTCCTGATCACCGAGGCCATGCGCGGCGAGGGCGCGGTGCTGCGCCTGCCCGACGGCAGCCGGTTCATGCCGGAATACGACGAACGGGCCGAACTGGCACCGCGCGACATCGTGGCTCGGGCGATCGACTCGGAGATGAAGCGGCGCGGTCTCGATTGCGTCTATCTGGACATTACCCACCAGCCGGCCAAATTCATCATCAGCCACTTCCCGACCATCTACGAGCGTTGCAAGGCATTGGGCATCGACGTGACCCGGGAGTGGATCCCGGTCGCCCCGGCCGCCCACTACACCTGCGGCGGCATCACGGTCGACCGCAGCGGCCGCACCGATCTCGCCAACCTCTATGCCATCGGCGAGACCACCTGCACCGGCCTGCACGGCGCCAACCGGCTGGCCAGCAATTCCTTGCTGGAATGCGTGGTCTATGGCCGGGCGGCCGCGCGGGACATCAGCGACAGCCAGCCGACGCCGGAGCGCGCGCTGCCGGCCTGGGACGAGAGCCGGGTGACCGATGCCGACGAGGAGATCGTGATCGCCCACAACTGGCACGAGCTGCGCCGCTTCATGTGGGACTACGTCGGCATCGTGCGCACCAACCGCCGCCTGGAGCGGGCCGCGCACCGCATCCAGTTGCTGCGCGAGGAGATCGACGAGTACTACCTCAACTTCCGGGTCAGCAACGACCTGATCGAACTCCGCAACCTGGTGCAGACCGCCGACCTGATCGTGCGCAGTGCCACCAAGCGCCACGAGAGCCGGGGCCTGCATGCCTCGCGCGACTATCCGGGCCTATTGGCCGAGGCGGAAAACACCATCCTGACGCCGCCGCCCCGGGGTTAAGGCAAGACTACTCCACCCGCCCCAACAGGAAATGCACCAGCAAGGGCACCGGCCGGCCGGTGCTGCCCTTGTCCTTGCCGGAACGCCAAGCGGTGCCGGCGATATCCAGATGGGCCCAGTGGTATTTCCTGGCGAAGCGCGACAGGAAGGCCGCCGCGGTGATGGTGCCGGCCGGCCGGCCGCCGATGTTGGCCATGTCGGCGAAGTTGCTCTTCAACTGCTCCTGATAGTCGTCCCACAGCGGCAACTGCCAGACCCGGTCATAGGCCGCCTCGCCGGCATGCACCAACTCGCGGGCCAGGGCGTCGTTGTTGGCGAGCAGGCCGGTGGCGACATTGCCCAAGGCGATGACGCAGGCGCCGGTCAGGGTCGCCACGTCGACCACCGCCTCCGGCTCGAAGCGCTCGGCATAGGTGAGGGCATCGCACAGGATCAATCGGCCTTCGGCATCGGTGTTGAGAATCTCGATGGTCTGGCCGGACATGGAGGTGACGATATCGCCCGGCTTGTTGGCGGCGCCGTCCGGCAGGTTCTCGCAGGTCGGGATCAGGGCCACCACATTGAGCGGCAGCTTGAGTTCGGCCGCCGCCTGCATGGTGGCCATGACCGAGGCCGCCCCGCTCATGTCGTATTTCATCTCGTCCATTTCGGCCGCCGGTTTCAGCGAAATGCCGCCGGCATCGAAGGTGATGCCCTTGCCGACCAGCACCAGCGGCTTGTCCTTCTTGTTGCCGCCTTTGTGCTGCATGACGATGAACTTGGGCGGCTGGCGACTGCCCTTGGCCACTGACGCGAAGGAGCCCATGCCCAGTTTTTCCATGTCGGCCAGTTCCAGCACCTCGACCGCCAGGCCATGGCTCTTGGCCAGTTTCAGCGCCTGCTCGGCAAGATAGGTCGGGGTGCAGATGTTGCCGGGCAGGTTGCCCAGGTCCTTGGCCACCTGCATGGCATTGGCGATGGCCTGGCCGCGCGCGATGCCGGCCTCGCCCTCGGTCAATTCGCCGCGCCGGGAGACCGCCAGGATCAGGCGGCGCAGGGGACGGCGCACTTCTTCCTGCTTGCTCTTCATCTGGTCGAAACGATAGAGGGTCTCGCGAGCGGCGATCACCGCCTGCTCGATGTTCCAGACCACGTCGCGGCGCTTGACCGGGATCTCGCTCAGATAGATCGCCGCCTCCATGGAGCCGGTGTCGTTCAACGTCTTCACTGCCGAGCGCATGGCCTCGCGGTACTGCTTTTCGCGGAATTCGCGCTCCTTGCCCAGGCCGACCAGCAGCACCCGGTCGCACAGGGTATTGGGCACATGATGCAACAGCAGGGTCGTCCCCAGTTTGCCTTCCATGTCGCCACGCCGAATGATGTCGGAGAGATAGCCGCCGGCCGCCTGGTCGATTGCCTGGCCGGCCTCGCTCAGCTTGCGCGAATCGAACACGCCCACCACCACGCTGGCCACCCGCTGTTTTTCGGGACTACCGCTTTTTATGCTAAATTCCATGGCACACTCCATGCGCAGAAAACTTTAAGAAAAATCGGCGAAATTGCGATTTACTCGCTAAAGTCTCCCATTATTTTCAATCAGGCCTGCAAAGTCAAAAATGCGTATCCACCAACGAGCCCTGATCCGTGAAATGACGGTCACGGCCGGCTACGCCCTGGCCGGGCTCGCCGCCATCGTTGCGGTCACCTTGGTCGCCCGCATTTTCGGCCGTGCCGCCCTGGGCGACCTGGGCCCCCAGGCGATCCTCCCCTTTATCGGCTTCAGCCTGTTGCAAATGACTCCGGTGCTGTTGTCGCTATCGTTGTTCATGGGGGTGTTTCTCACCCTCAACCGCTACTGGCGCGACAGCGAAATGGTGATCTGGCTGAGTTCCGGCCTCAATCATCTGGACTGGATTCGCCCCGTCCTGCTGTTCGCCCTCCCCATCTGCTTGACCATCGCCCTGCTGAGCATGGTGCTCTTGCCTTGGGCCGCCCAGAAACGAACCACCTATGAGTCTTACTTGAGCAGCCGGGACGACTCCTCCGGTCTTTCACCCGGCCTGTTCGTCGAGGCCGCCGGCGGCAAAAAGGTCTATTTCGTCGAAGCGGCCAACGGCCTGGACAACCGGGTCCGCAACCTCTTCATCCGGGCCGAACTGCAGGGCCGCACCGGCATCATCGTCGCCCAGCACGGCCAGCGGCTCACCATGGCCAACGGCGACCCGTTTCTGGTCCTGGAGAACGGCCGCCGCTACGAAGGCAAGCCGGGCAGTGCCGACTATCGGATGATGGAGTTCGAGCGCTACTCGATCCGACTCGAGCCCAATATCGCCAAGCCACGGACCGACAAGGCCAGGGAGCGCAGCACCCTGGATCTGCTCAGACAGCCCACCCCGGAAAACCAGGCCGAATGGGGCTGGCGCGTTGGCTACCCCCTTAGCGCACTGATTTTGGCGCTGTTCGCCATCCCGCTGAGTTTCATCAACCCCCGGGCCGGCCGCTCGCTCAGCATCCTGTTCGCCATCCTGGTCTATGCGATCTACAACAACCTGATCGGCCTGAGCGAAGGTTGGGTCGCCCATCAAAGCCTGACGGCCGGCGGCAGCATGCTGCTAATCCACGGTTCGATGACGGCAATCTTGGCGCTCATTTTCTGGCTGCGCATGCGGGGAGCGGCGGGCTTGAGGTTGGCCCGATGAATATCCTGAATCGCTACCTCGCCAGCCAGATCCTGGCCTCGATCGGCCTGGCCCTGGCGGTGCTTTTGCTGCTGTTCGGTTTTTTCGATCTCTTGGAGGAGATGGGCGATGTCGGCCAGGGCAACTACACCATGGCCAAGGCCCTGCTGTTCATCGCGCTGCAGCAACCCGGCCGCATCCATGAACTGATGCCGATCGCGGCCATCATCGGCACCCTGTTCGCCTTGGCGCGCCTGGCCGTCAATTCCGAGTTCAACGTGATGCGGGCATCCGGCCTGCCACCGGCGCAATTGATCAAGCTCATGCTCGGCTTGGGCGCCTCGCTTGCCCTGGCCATCCTGATCATCGGCGAACTGATCACCCCGCTGGCCGAGCAGACCGCCCAGCAGATCAAACTGCGCACCACCAGCCGGGTCGTGGCCCAGGAATTCAAGAGCGGTTTGTGGGCCAAGGACGGCAAAAACTTCGTCAATGCCCAGGAAATGCTGCCCGACGCCACCCTGGTCAACGTCAGAATCTACCAATTCGACGAGGTCTTCCGCCTCAAGGCGATCCAAACCGCCGAAAGCGGCATCTGGTCCAATGACGGTTACTGGCAATTGAAAAATGTGCAGTCCACGCAATTGGATGAGACCGGTGCCAAAACCGAGTTGCTGCCCACGCTGCGCTGGCAGTCGAGCATCACGCCGGACCTCCTCTCGGTCCTCATGATAACGCCCGACCGCATGGCCCTGCACACCCTCCATGCCTACATCGGCCACCTCGAAGAAAACCGGCAGAAGACCACTCGCTATGAGATCGCCCTTTGGGCCAAGCTGGTCTACCCGCTCGCCGCGCCGGTCATGCTCCTGCTCGCCCTGCCCTTCGTCTATTTGCAGCCGCGGGCATCCGGCGTCAGCGGCCGGATCATGATCGGGGTCTTGATCGGCCTGGCCTTCTATCTGGTCAACCGGCTCGCCGCCCATCTGGGCCTGCTCAACGACTGGCCACCCAGCCTCAGCGCCGGCCTGCCGATCCTGGTCTTTTCCGGCATCGCCGCCGCCAGCCTGTGGCTGGTCGAGCGGCGCTGATCAATCTGCCTTGACCAGGCGGGTCCCCGCCAGGCGGTCGTGCAGGAACTGCCGCTCGGAATCGAACCAGGCCCACCACAAGCCGATGCCAAAGAAGGGGACGCCGAGCAGGGCCGCGCCATAGCGCAGGCAAGCCTGCCGGCGCGAAACCGGCCCACCCTCGGCGCTCACCAGGCGGATGCGCCAGGTCTTCATGGGCAGGGTCTGGCCGCCATGGCGCCAGAACCAGGTGAAATAGAGGCCGGTGATCAGCAGCAGATAGAGGCGGAACAAGGGCTTCATCCAGGCCGGGTCCAGACCCTGGGTCAGGCCGACGAAGGGGAAGCCGGCCACGATCCAGATCGCCAGCAGGATCAGGACCTCGTAGAGCATGGCGGCAAGGCGGCGGGTCAAGGTGGGGGTTTCCGGCATGGCGGGCTGGGCCGGCGGGCGCCGCCGGCTGAGGGTTCAGGGCCGGGGCACTATACCGGCCGGCCTGCGGCCTGACAAAGGGAATTGCATTGTCCGGGCGGCGTGGCTATAATCCGCCGTTTCCTGCATCAACCCGAGCGTTGGAGCCCACCATGTATGCGGTTATCAAAACCGGCGGCAAGCAATACAAAGTCTCTGCCGGCGGCAAACTGAAAGTCGAGAGCCTGCCCGTCGAAGTCGGCGGCGCGGTCGAGATCAAGGACGTCCTGATGGTCGCCGACGGCGACAAGGTCAAGATCGGCGCGCCCTTCGTGGCCGGTGCCAGCGTCAAGGCCACCGTGGTCGCCCACGGCCGCGGCGACAAGGTCATGATCTTCAAGATGCGTCGGCGCAAGCACTATCGCAAGACCCAGGGCCATCGCCAGAATTACACGGAACTGCGCATCGAAGGCATTTCCGCCTAAATCAGGAGTTAACAGACCATGGCACACAAAAAAGCAGGCGGCAGCTCCCGTAACGGCCGCGACTCCAATCCGAAGATGCTGGGCGTCAAGCGCTACGGCGGCCAGTTCGTGCCCGCGGGCAACATCCTGGTGCGTCAGCGCGGCACCCAGTTCCACCCCGGCACCAACGTCGGCGTCGGCAAGGATTTCACCCTGTTCGCACTGGTCGACGGCGTGGTCGAATACACCACCAAGGGCCCGAAGCAGCGCCGCACGGTCAACGTGATCCCGGTGCAGGCCTGAGTCAAGCCAATCTATCCGCAAGGGCCCTATCCCCGGATAGGGCCTTTTTGTTTCTAGGGCACACGCCATGAAGTTCATCGATGAAGCGACCATCGAGGTCATTGCCGGCAAAGGCGGCAACGGCTCGGCCTCGATGCGGCGTGAGAAATTCGTGCCCAAGGGCGGCCCCGATGGCGGTGACGGCGGCAAGGGCGGCAGCATCTATGCCGTGGCCGACCGCAACCTCAACACCCTGGTCG
>JACAEC010000220.1 GCA_013389055.1 Hydrogenophilaceae bacterium | reverse complement strand
TCGGCGGTGGGCTGGTCGTCCGCCGCGTCGGCCACCTTGAAGGCGGCGCGCGCGGTGCGCGCCACGGCCTCCTGGCCGGCGACCAGCTGGCGGATCATGTCCGTGGCCGAGGGCACGCCTTCTTCCTCCTGGATCGTCGACAAGGCCGCGTAGCGCTTGTAGGAACCCGGCGCGGGGTGGCCCAGCGCGCGGATGCGCTCGGCGATCAGGTCCAGCGCATTCCACTGCTCCGTGTACTGCACCATGAACATGTTGTGCAAGGCCTGGAACATGGGGCCGGTGACGTTCCAGTGAAAGTTGTGGGTCTTGAGGTAGAGGATGTAGCTGTCCGCAAGCATCTTGGAGAGCGCTTCCGCGATCTTGGCGCGGTCCTTGTCGCTGATGCCGATATCCATGGCCATGCTGTACTCCTTTCGTCGTGGTTGAAGTAATGGCCCTCAGCCGAGGGTCGTGTCGAGAATCATCATGATGGCGAAGCCGCCCATCAGGCCGATCGTCGCCGGGGTCTGGTGGCCGTTGCGGTGGGTCTCCGGGATGACCTCGTGGGAGACCACGAAGATCATGGCGCCGGCCGCCAGGCCCATGCCGATGGGGTAGGCCAGGGCCAGGCCGCTGGTCAGGCCGATGCCCAGCAGGGCGCCGATGGGTTCCATCAGGCCGCTGGCGGCGGCGATCGCCACGGCCCGCATGTTCGGGATGCCGACGGCGCGCAGGGCCATGGCCACGGCGAGGCCCTCGGGGAGGTCCTGGAAGGCGATGGCGGCGGTGAGCGGCAGGCCCACCGCCATGTCGCCGCGGGAGAAGGACACACCGATGGCCATGCCCTCGGGCAGGTTGTGCAGGGCGATGGCCAGCACGAACAGCCACACCCGGCTGACCCGCTCGCTGCCGGGGCCACAGGGGCCCAGGTGGGCGTGCTCGTGGGGGGTGAACTGGTCCAGGCCCAGCATGAGCAGCACGCCCAGCGCGAGGCCCGCCACCACGGTGAAGGCGGCCAGGGCGCCGCTGCCGGTAATCTCCTCGCCGGCCGCCAGGCCGGGCAGGATGAGGGAGAAGGAGCTGGCGGCCAGCATCATGCCGGCCGCCAGGCCCAGCATCACATCCTCGGTGAGCTGCGAGATCCCTCTGAGGAACAGGGCGGGCAGCGCCCCGAGCGCCGTCGCCGCGAAGCCGGCCAGGCCGCCCAGCAGTCCCAGCCGCAGCGCGGCGTCGGCCTCGCTGGCCATCACCTGCCAGAAGCTCGCGGCCAGCAGGCCGGCCATCAGCACGACTGCCGCCACCAGTCCCAGCGTGGTCCACGGGTGGTCGTGGGCCTGTGCCAGCCAGGCGGCGGCCATCGAGGTCGGCGGGGAGGGTCGTGCGATGTCCATGCTGGTTGAAACGGTCAGGGTTGTCGCTGTTCCATGGCGCGAGATGGCTGGCTTCGGGCGGCGTCCCGCTCGGCCGCCACGTCGCGCCGCCAGGCCTTGCAGGTCGTGTAGAGACTCATGATCATGCTCGTGCTCCTTGCTGTCAGTGTAGACGCTGTCTCCCGTGCGGAAGGACCGCGACCTTGCGGTCTTGTCGACATTAGACGGCATACCGGGCCATAGGTGAAATGAATAATCTCGAAGGCCTCGATCGTCAGTGTAGATCGTCAGGCGCATGCGCGGGCGCAGCGGGCCAGGGCATGAATGGCGGTACTCGCCCGGCCGGCGCCAGCTAATCGCACAACCTGCCGGTGATGCCGGCCATGCCGCCTGCGACGGTCGAGCCCATCGATAGGGATTCCGGGATACTATTCGGCCGACCCGTAAACACCCTGCCACGAGACCCCGGGCGGGAGGCCCCGAGGCATGTACACGCTGATCCGAACCTACTGGCCCGAATACCGACACTACCG
>JACAEC010000193.1 GCA_013389055.1 Hydrogenophilaceae bacterium | reverse complement strand
GTCCATATTTCCACGCTTTTTCGTTGGATAGGTCCACTATCCGCCTCAAAATCGTGAAAATCTGTCCTCGCTCTCCCACTCGGCTCGCTACGATCGCTCAAGTCCGACAGGCTCCTAGCCTTCTTTCAACCAGCGTGCGGCATCGAGTGCAAAGTAGGTCAACACGGCATCGGCGCCGGCCCGCTTGAACCCCAGCAAGGCCTCCAGCACGCAGGCACGCTCGTCCAGCCAGCCGTTCTGGGCGGCCGCCTTCAGCATGGCGTACTCGCCGCTGACCTGATAGACGAAGGTCGGTGCCTGGTAGGTCTCCTTCACCCGGCGCACGATGTCCAGATAGGGCATGCCCGGCTTGATCATCACCATGTCGGCGCCCTCCTGCAGGTCCAGCCCCACTTCCCACAACGCCTCATCGGTATTGGCCGGGTCCATCTGGTAGGTGTACTTGTTGCCCTTGCCCAGGTTGCCGGCCGAGCCGACCGCATCGCGGAAGGGGCCGTAGAAGCTGGAGGCGTATTTGGCTGCATAGGCCAGGATGCGGGTGTGGATCTGGCCCGCCGCATCCAGGGCCTCGCGCACCGCATGGATGCGGCCGTCCATCATGTCCGAGGGGGCGACCACGTCTGCCCCGGCTGCCGCGTGGACCTCGGCCTGGCGGGTGAGCACGGCGATGGTCTCGTCGTTCAGCACATAGCCCGTGTCGTCGATCAGGCCGTCCTGGCCGTGGCTGGTGTAGGGGTCCAGCGCGATGTCGGTGATGATGCCCAGTTCGGGAAAGCGCGCCTTGAGCCCGGCCACGGCACGGGGCACCAAGCCCTTCGGGTTGTAGGCCTCTTCGGCGCCCAGGCTTTTCAACGGGGTGTCGATGACCGGGAACAGGGCGAGCGCCGGCACCCCCAGTTGCAGGCACTGCTCGGCTGTGGCGTACAGCCGGTCCAGGGTCATGCGCTTGACGCCGGGCATGGAGGCGACCGCTTCTTCCCGGTCGGCACCGTCCAGGACAAAGACCGGCAGGATCAGGTCGGCCGGGCTCAGGCTGGTCTCCCGCATCAGGCGGCGGGAGAACTCGTCACGGCGCATGCGGCGCATGCGTTTGCGGGGGAAGCTGGAGAGGTCGAACATGGCGTGGGTCGGCTCGGAATAGGGGTTAGGGCCTTGTGTAACCGGTCGGGGAACTTTCTGTCAACTCGACTATTCTATGAGCAAGACGAGGCAACTCGTTCCCGCTATCTCCTCCCTGAGCGGGTGCCTTGGCGCAAAGCTAAGGCACTTGATGCCCGACCTTCTCCCCTTGGGTCGGGCATTTTTTTGCCTTGCCGGGCGTCTTGGCCGGCGGCATTTGCAACCAATTCCGAATGACCGCCTCGGCCTCGTCCAGGCCCATGTGCTTGGGGCTGGAAAAGAGCTGCACCGAGCCCAGATAGCCCCGCTCGGCCAGGGTGGCCTGCGCTGCGCGCAGGATGGGCATGCTCTGGCTGCGCGAGAGCTTGTCCGCCTTGGACAGCAGGATATGCACCGGCTTATGGCTGACGTGGAACCAGTCCAGCAGCATGAGATCGAGGTCGGTGAAGGGGTGGCGGATATCCATGATCAGGATCAGGCCCGCCAGCTGCGGCCGGTCGGACAGATAGCTGCCGACCAGCGCCTGCCAGCGTTTTTGCTCGGTCATCGGGGTCTTGGCGTAGCCATAGCCGGGCAGGTCGACCAGATAGCGGCCCGGCCCGGCCCGGAAATAGTTCAGGTGCTGAGTGCGGCCGGGGGTCTTGCTGACGAAGGCCAGCCGCTTCTGATTGGTGATGGCGTTGATGGCGCTGGATTTGCCGGCATTCGAGCGGCCGGCAAAGGCGACTTCGGCCATGCTGTCCGGCGGAATCTGAGCAAGTTCGGCGACGGTGATCTGGAAGGCGGCGTTTAACACTCGGCGGTTCCCGATGGCCCGGGCCTAAAAACTGGCATGTTAACAAAAAGACCGCTAGAATGCCGCGGTTTCCTTAGTGCATCAAGGTCCAGGAGCCTGCCAGAAAATGAAAAAGCACGCTGTTTTGCTTACCGGTTTATTGTTTGCTGCCACGGCCTCGGTAGCTGCCGAGACTGCCGCTCCCGCCGCCAAGGGCGATGCCGCCAAGGCCCAGAAGATCGTCAATGATGTTTGCGGCGCTTGCCATGGCACCGACGGCAACAGCACCTCGCCGACTTATCCCAACCTGGCCGGCCAGCATCCCGAATACATCACCAAGCAACTCAACGAATTCAAGTCCGGCGCCCGGCGCAACGCGACCATGGCTCCGAACGTGACCAAGCTCTCCGCCGAGGACATGGTGAACCTGGGCGCCTATTTCTCGGCCCAGCTGCCCAAGGCCAAGCCGGCCAAGGACCCCGCCCTGGTGGCCGAAGGCCAGAAGATCTACAAAGGCGGCAATGCCGGCAGCGGCGTGCCCGCCTGTGCCTCCTGCCACGGCCCGGCCGGTGCCGGCATCCCGGTCCAGTTCCCGCGCCTGGCCGGCCAGCACGCCAAGTATGTGCAGACCCAGTTGAAGAACTTCCGCACCGGCGATCGCGCCAACGATGGCGGCAAGATGATGCAGACCATCGCCCGCAAGATGACCGACCAGGAAATGCGTGCCGTGGCCGAGTACATCTCCGGCCTGCGCTAAGCGGTCACGCACCTGAAAAAGGCGGCCTCGGCCGCCTTTTTTTATTGCCTCAAGCCTTTGGGGTCTGGAGGGTCTTGACCTGCTGCAGGATGGGCGCGAGCAGGGGGTCGATCTTGCGTCGCATCAGCGAGCCGATGGCGGTGGAACGGGCGAAGACCGGTGCCGTGACCTGGTCGCTCGCCTGGCCCAGTGCGAGCACGGCCTCGGCGTCGGCCGCCAGAGCCGGCAGGGCCGTTTGGACCGCGGCCAGGTCCTGTTCGAGCTGGGCCGCTTCGCTGGTCGGCGCGAACCGACGGCCCAGGGCGTTGAGGCTGCGGTTGACCACGTCCTGGGTTTCCGGCCGGCTGAAGATTTCGGCGAAGGTGACGAGGAAGGTCTGGCCCTGGCCCGACAGCGCCTCCAGCAAGAGGCCGGCACAGGCGTTACCCTGATCAGATAAGGTTTCCAGTTGCGGCCGCCAAGCGGCCAGATCGGCCCGATCCGGCAAGGGGCTGGGCAGTGCCTTGGGCAGCATCTCCAGGAAGGCAACATAGTGGCTGTTGGCGCGCTTGCCCCACTTCCAGATGGTCTCGCGGCCGGCGGCATCGACCGCGCCCGAGGCGAGCAGTACCGCCACGGTGTCGATGATGGCCAGGTGCTCGTCTTGCAGGAAGGGCAGGTGCTCGATCAGGAAGTCGGCCAGCACCTTGCCCATGCGGCCTTGCGCGACCGCTTCCCGGCGCAGCATCAGCCGCGCGTTCTCGATCGAGGGCATGGCCCACCAGGCATACTCCGCGACCTTATCGGTCAGGCCCGGCGCGTAGACCACGGCGGTCACCGCCTCCGGCTCGCCGGTCAGCAGCAGCTTGCCCAAATCGGGGCTCGCCAACTGGCCATGCCGGGTCCAGCGGGTGAGGTGCACCGGGTAGCCGCCGGGCGAGCCGAGGGCATGGCCGGAGAGGAATTCCCGCACCAGGCGCAGGTAGCGGTCTTCCCGGCAGGTCGGGTGCAGCGGCATCGAGGCCTCGCCCTGATCGGTCAGGGCATGCAGGGTCATGCCGCCTTCGTCGATGCGCACGGCCTTGACGTCCTGTGCCATCAACACGTTCAGGCGCAACAGGTCTTCGGCCGAGAGTTCGTCGTCCATACGCCGTATTGCCTAGATTAGGGCGCCAGCCGGGCGAAAGCCTTTTTCGCGGCCGCGATGGTGGCGTCGATGTCGGCGTCGGTGTGCGCGGCCGAGACGAAGCCGGCTTCGAAGGCGGAGGGCGCGAGATAGACGCCCTCGACCAGCATCAGGTGGAAGAAGCGGTTGAAGGCCTCCTTGTCGCAGGCCATCACCTCGGCGTAGCTGGTCGGCGGCTTGGCCGCGAAATACAGGCCGAACATGCCGCCCACGCTTTGGGCCGAGAACAGCACGCCGGCTTCCTTCGCCGCGGCGGTGAGGCCGTCGACGAGTTTCTTGGTCTTGGCGGCGAGCGCCTCATAGAAGCCGGGCGCCGAGACCGCCTTGAGCGTGGCCAGGCCGGCGGCCACCGCGACCGGATTGCCGGACAGGGTGCCGGCCTGATAGACCGGCCCCAGCGGGGCCAGTTTGTCCATGATCTCGGCGCGGCCACCGAAGGCCCCGACCGGCATGCCGCCACCGATCACCTTGCCCAGGGTGGTGAGATCGGGCTTGATCTTGTAGAGGCCTTGGGCGCTGCTTAAGGCCACCCGGAAGCCGGTCATCACCTCGTCGAAGATCAGCACGGCGCCGTGCTTCGTGCAGTTTTCGCGTAAGCAATCGAGGAAGCCGGGCGCCGGCGCGATCAGGTTCATATTGCCGGCCACCGCCTCGACGATGACGCAGGCGATGTCTTGGCCCTGCTCGGCGAATACGCGGTTGACCTGGTCGATGTCGTTGTAGTCGAGCACCAGGGTGTGGGCGGTGAGTTCGGGCGGCACGCCGGCGGAACTGGGCTGGCCGAAGGTGAGCGCGCCGGAGCCGGCCTTCACCAAGAGGCTGTCGGCATGGCCGTGGTAGCAGCCTTCGAACTTGATCAGCTTGGAGCGGCCGGTGAAGCCGCGGGCCAGGCGGATGGCGCTCATGGTCGCCTCGGTGCCGGAGGAGACCAGGCGCACCTTCTCCATGCTCGGCACCAGTTTCACCAGGAGGTCGGCCATCTCCAGTTCCAGCTCGGTCGGAGCGCCGAAGGACAGGCCGCGGGCCGCGGTCTCCTGCACGGCACGCACCACGTCGGGATAGGCGTGGCCGAGGATCAACGGGCCCCAGGAACCGACGTAATCGAGATAGCTCTTGCCGTCGGCATCCCATACCCGCGGGCCCTCGCCCTTGGTGAAGAAGCGCGGCGTGCCGCCGACCGAGCGGAAGGCGCGCACCGGCGAGTTGACGCCGCCGGGGATGTGTTTCTGCGATTGCTCGAACAGGGTGTCGTTGCGGGAGCTCATGTCTTTTCTCGTCCAAAAAGCGATGCAAATTCTTCGGCGGCGGCCTTGGGGTCGTCCGCTTCGTACAGGGCGCTGATCACGGCCAGCAGGTCGGCGCCGGCCTCGACCAGGGCACGGCCGTTGCTGGCCGTGATGCCGCCGATGGCGCAGATCGGCAGTTCGATCTCGGCTCGGGCCGCGCGCAACAGATCGAGGCTGGCGCGCCGGGCATCCGGTTTCACCTGGGAGGGGAAGAAACTGCCGAAGGCGACGTAATCCGCCCCCGCTGTTTGCGCCCGGCGGGCCAGGCCCAGGTCGTCGTAGCAGGAGGCGCCGAGTATTTTACCCGCTCCCAGCCGCGCCCGGGCGGCGGCCAGGTCGCCATCGTCGCCGCCCAGGTGGACGCCGTCGGCCTCGATCTGCAGGGCCAGGTCGACGAAGTCGTTGACGATCAAGAGGGCGTGGTAGCGCCGGGTGAGCGCCCGCAGGGCGCCGGCCTGTTCCTGGCGGTGGCAGTCGCTGGCGGCCTTGTTACGGTATTGCACGATGCGGCAGCCGCCGGCCAGGATGGCCTCGGTGCTGGCCAGGAGTCGTTTGCTGTCGTTCCAGTCGGGCGTGACTGCGTACAGGCCCTTAAGCCGAATCATCGTCAGTATTGCGCGCCCAATAGAATCGGTCCGGGATGTGCTGGCCCATGCCCGGCCGGTAGGCGGCCTGGAGCGACTGGTAGGTGAACTCCTGGGCGCGCTTGACCGCTTCCAGCAGGTCGGCGCCCTGGGCCATGAGGGCGGCGATGGCCGAGGCCAGGGTGCAGCCGGAGCCGTGGTAGCTGCCGGGCAGGCGCTCCCAGTTCAGGGTCTGGATCAGCCCCTCGGCGCCGTAGAGCTTGTTGCTGACTTCCTGCGATTGCTCGTGAGCCCCCGTGATCAGGACATACTCGCAGCCCATGTCCAGCAGGCGCTCGGCGCATTCCTCCAAGTCCGGCGCCTCGCTGTCGATGCCCTCGTCCAGGGCCAGGCGTCGGGCCTCCAGGCTGTTCGGCGTGATCAGCGTGGTCTGCGGCAGCAGCATGTCCTTCATGGCGTCGATCAGGGTTTCCGTCGCCAGTTCGTCGCCGCGACCCGAGGCCAGCACCGGGTCCAGCACCAGGGGCACGTCCGGATAGTCGGAGACCACCTCGGCGATGGCCATCACCGCCTCGACGCTGCCCAACATGCCGATCTTGAAGGCGGCGACCGGGATGTCTTCGAGCACGCTGCGGGCCTGGTCGACGATCCATTCCGGGTCGAGGGGGAGGAAATCTTCGACACCGACCGAGTCCTGCACGGTGACGGCGGTGACCACCGCCAGCGGATGACAGCCCAGGCTGGTCAAGGTCAGCACGTCGGCCTGCAGACCGGCCCCGCAGGTGGGGTCGGTGGCGGCGAAGGTGAGAACGGCGGGTGGCGTGAAGCTGGGCATCTTGACTGGTGGCAGTGGAGGGCTTGGGGCAGAATGCACATTCTAACAGCGGCTGAAGGTAAGGGCTTAAGTCATGGAATATCGGGTCTGGATGTGTCTGATCTGCGGGTTCATCTACGACAAGGCAAAAGGCCTGCCGGATGAAGGCATCGCCCCCGGCACCCGTTGGGAAGACTTGCCGCCCAACTGGCAATGCCCGGAGTGCGGGGCACGCAAGGACGACTTCGAAATGATCCAGGTTTGACGCCTGACCGACTGTGACTGCCGAGCCGTCCGCCTCGCAAGACCTCGACCTGAAGCTGTTGCCGGTCTTTCTGGCCGAGGCGGATGAATTGCTGCCGCGCATCCGGACCGGTCTGGAATTGCTGGCCGCCGGGCTGGCCGACCGGGATGCCCTGCGCCGCCTGCAACGCAGCCTGCACACCCTCAAGGGCACGGCCCGCATGACCGGCGCCCTGCAACTGGGCGAGGCCGTGCATCAGTTGGAGTTCCACATCAAGGCCCTGGCCGATGAGACGGCCGCGGACATCCCCGCTGCCGATTATCTGGCGGACTTGGCACCCATCCAGTCCTTGCTGGCCCCCCTCCAGTCCTTGCCGATGCCGCAGGCCTTGGCGGATGCGGGTGATCTGGCAGACACCGAAACCACGCTGGAGACTTTGGCCGACCGCTTGCATAGGGTTTGCGATCAGGCGACCCTGGCTCTGGGCAAGCGGGTGCATTTGCGGCTCGAGGACAACGGGGTCTATCTCGAGCGCGGCCGGCTCGACGCCTTGGCTGCCTCGCTCGACCATTTGGTGCGCAATGCCGTGGCCCACGGCATCGAAGCGCCGGCGGTGCGGACGGCTGCGGGCAAACCGGCATGGGGCGAGGTGCGGGTCGAGGCCAGTTGGACCGAGCGCGGTCCTGTTGTCGACGTCAACGATGACGGGGCCGGCATCGATCCGGCGATGCTCGATCGCATCTTCGAGCCGGGTTTCAGCACGGCCGAAGAGATGAATCAGACGACGGGCATGGGCATCGGCCTCGATGCCGTGCGCGCCGTGGTGACCGAGCTGGGCGGCGTCATCGAGGTGGCATCCGAACCGGGCCGCGGCACCCGCTTCCGGATACGACTACCGGATTAGAGCCTATTTCACTAGGAAACGAATGTGCGCCGGCCCGAAGGGTTTGGCCACAAAACGGCGTCTGCCGCGTTGCGGGCCTTGCATCCATCCGTTTTGTGGCCAAACGCATCTTTCGTTTCCTAGTGAAATAGGCTCT
>JACAEC010000189.1 GCA_013389055.1 Hydrogenophilaceae bacterium | reverse complement strand
TGCGACCTCAACTTCGTGCGCGGCGAGGATTCCTTCGTGCGCGGCCAATGGGCCGCCCGACCCTTCGTCTGGAACATCTACGCCCAGGAGGCCGAGGCCCACTGGCCCAAACTCCAGGCCTTTCTCGACCGCTACTGCCAGGGGCTGGTACCCGAGACGGCCACCGCCTACCGGCAGTTCACCGAGGCCTGGAATCGGGGCCAGGGCGCGGGCCAGGCATGGCCGGATTTGCTGGACGAGCTGCCCAGCCTGACCCGGCATGCCCAAGTCTGGGCTCGGCAGTTGTCGGCCATGTCCGACCTGTCCAGCCAACTGATGCTTTTTTGTAAAGAAAAGTTATAATAATCAGCTTTTTACCCAGCCAGTTTGCAGGACAGATAGAGATTATTATGAAGACAGCACAGGAAGTTCGCGTAGGCAACGTGATCATGGTGGGCAACGACCCCATGGTCGTGCAGAAGGCCGAATTCAGCAAATCCGGCCGCAACGCCTCCGTGGTCAAGATGAAGATGAAGAACCTGCTCACCGGTTCCGGCAGCGAAACCGTGTACAAGGCCGACGAGAAGTTCGAGACCGTGACCCTCGAGCGCAAGGAGTGCACCTATTCCTACTTCGCCGACCCCATGTACGTGTTCATGGACAGCGAATACAACCAGTACGAAGTGGAAGCCGACAACCTGGGCGACATGCTGAAGTACCTGGAAGACAGCATGCCCTGCGAGGTGGTGTTCTACAACGGCAAGGCCATTTCGGTGGACATGCCTTCCTCCGTGGTGCGCGAGGTCGAATACACCGAGCCCGCGGTCAAGGGCGACACCTCCGGCAAGGTGATGAAGCCGGCCCGGATCAAGCCCACCGGCGTCGAGATCTCCGTACCCGCCTTCGTCGAGATCGGCGACAAGATCGAGATCGACACCGCCACCGGCGAGTATCGCAACCGGGTCAAGGCCTGAGCTTCAAGCCCCTACCGAAAAAGGCAGCCCCATGGCTGCCTTTTTTTATGCCCGAGCCGTCGGGAACCGCTTTTTTGCCAATTGCGCCTGACTGGTGCACACTGTCTTCAGCCATTCCCAGTCAAGGAAAAGAGACCGCGCAGCATGGAAGACATCTTTCGTTTTGCCGATGAACTCGGTCCGGCCAAGGTGATTCACGTGCACGAGCCGCGCATCGGCCTCAAAGGCATCCTGGTGGTGGACAACGTGGCCACCGGCCCTTCCATCGGCGGTCTGCGCATGGCGCCGGACGTCAGCACGGAGGAATGCCTTCGCCTGGCCCGTGCCATGACCCTGAAGAATGCCGCGGCCGGGCTGCGCCATGGTGGCGGCAAATCGGTGCTCTATGGCGACCCGCGCATGCCTGCAGCGCAGAAGGAACAACTGATTCGCGCCTTCGCCTGCGCGCTCAAGCACGAAGAGAACTATATCTTCGGCCCCGACATGGGCACCGACGAGCAAGCCATGGCCTGGGTGAAAGACGAGATCGGCCGCTCGGTCGGCCTGCCCAAGGAAATCGGCGGCATCCCCCTGGATGAGATCGGTGCCACCGGCTGGGGGCTGTCCCAAGTCACCGAGGTCGCCCTCAATTACCGCGATTTCAAGCTGGCAGGCGCACGCGTCGCGATCCAGGGCTTCGGCGCCGTGGGCAAGCATGCTGCCCGCTTCCTGGCGGCAAAGGGCGCGGTGTTGGTGGCCGCCGCCGATTCCACCGGCACCATCGCCAATCCGCAGGGCATCGACGTCGCGGCGCTGGCGGCACTGAAAGCGGCCGGCAAGAGCGTGCTCGACTATCCGGATGGCGAGAAGCTGGAGCGCGATGCGGTGATCGACGTCGAATGCGACATCTGGATTCCCGCCGCGCGGCCGGATGTGGTGCATGAAGAAAACGCGCACCGCTTGAGAACCCGGCTGGTGATCCAGGGCGCGAATATTCCCTTCACCCATGCTGCGGAGAAATATCTGCACGAGCGCGGCGTGCTGGTCGTGCCCGACTTCATCGCCAATGCCGGCGGCGTGATCTGCGCGGCCATGGAATATGCCGGCGCCAGCGAATCGGCCGCTTTCGACACGATCGCGGAGAAGCTGCGGCGCAACACCGAAGAGGTGCTCGATCAGGTATCCAGGCAGGGCAAGCTGCCGCGCGAGGCGGCGATGGAATTGGCGGTCACCCGGGTGAAGAAGGCGATGGCCAATCGCCGCTGGGCCATCTTCTGATGCCGCCCGGCATGGAGTGAGCATGTATCGCATCCGTTTTCACGGCCGTGGCGGCCAAGGCATGAAGACGGCGAGCCGCATGCTGGGCACGGCCTTCTTCCTGGAAGGCTTCCAGGTGCAGGACGCCCCGCGCTATGGCGCCGAACGGCGGGGCGCGCCGATTTTCGCCTACGTGCGCGCGGCGAAGCAGCCGATCTACGAGCGCGGCATCATCCGCGAGCCGGACCTGGTGGTGGTGGCCGACGACAGCCTGGTGCCGGTGCCGGCCGCCGGCGTGCTTCAGGGTGCGAGCGCGCACAGCGTCATGCTGATCAACAGCGGCGAGAGCGCCGCGACCTGGCGGGACCGGCTCAATTTCCCCGGCACCCTGATCACCCTGCCCGCGGAAGCCACCGAGCGAGCCGAATTGCGCTTCGTCGGGTCGACTTGTGCGGGGGCAGCGGCACGGCTGCTCGGCGTCATTTCTCGGGAGACCCTCGATGCCGCGGTACGCCAGGAACTCGCGGCCCTCGGCGATGACATCATCCGCCACAATTTGGCGCAGGCGCTGGCCGCCTTCGACCGCATGGCGGACCACGCCGGCTGCGTGCACGAGGGGGTGGCAGCCAGCGTGGAAAATGCTCCGGCCCCGGACTGGATCGATTTGCCCGTGGACGAAGCGGACGCCGCCGCCGCGGCCATCCATGCCGGCCTCACCAGCGTCGAGGTGCGCACCGGCCTGTGGCGCGTCCTGCGCCCGGTGATCGACTATGAGCGCTGCAACCGCTGCTGGTGGGTGTGCAGCGAGTTCTGCCCGGACAGCGCGATTGCGGTGATCGAAGGAAAACCCGTGATCGACTACGACCACTGCAAGGGCTGCCTGATCTGCGTGGCCCAGTGCCCGCCCCATGCGATCGCCGCGGTGCCGGAACAGCAGTTCGCGGAGGCGAAGGCATGACCCGCGCGCTCATCACCGGCAACCAGGCTGCCGCCTGGGGCGCCCGCCTGGCGCGGGCCGACTATGTGCCGGCGTTTCCGATCACGCCGCAGACCGAGATCATCGAGACCCTGGCGCAGTGGGTCGATGCCGGTCAGATGGACTGCCGCATGACCATGATGGAATCCGAGCACTCCATGATCACCGCCGCCGGCGCGGCCGCGGCCACCGGCGTACGGGTGTTCAGCGCGACCTCCAGTCAGGGGCTGATGTATGCGATGGAGATGATCTTCGGCGTGCCCGGCATGCGCGCGCCCTTCGTGCTGGTCAACGTCTCGCGCGGCCTGCAGACGCCGGTGACGCTGGAGCCCGACCACACCGACGTGCTCGCCGCGCGCGACAGCGGATTTTTGCAGATCCACTGCGCCACCTGCCAGGAGGTGCTCGACCAGACCCTGATCGCCTACCGCCTGGCCGAGCACCACCGGGTGCGGCTGCCGGTGATCGTCAACCTCGACGGCTTCTACCTCTCCTTCACCCGCGAGCCGGTGGAGATTCCCGATCCCGTTGCGGTCGATCGCTTCCTGCCCGGCTTCGATCCGGAGACCACGCGCTTTCGCGCCGGCGAACCGGTCAGCCAGGGCGCAGTGGTGCTGGGTTCGACGCCCTACTCCTATTTCCGCTACGAGAACCATCTCGCCGCATTGCAGGGTCTGCCGGCCTACGAGGAAATCGCCGCCGAGTTCGCGGCGCAATTCGGCCGCGCATACGGCGCGCTCGAGACCTACCGCAGCGACGATGCCGAGTGGTTGCTGCTCATGATGGGCTCTTTCGCCACCAAGGCGAAGGATGCGGTCGACCGCATGCGCGAGGCCGGCTGGCGGGTGGGCCTGGTGCGGCCGCGCCTGCTGCGGCCCTTCCCGGACGAGCCGCTGCGTCAGGCGCTGGCCGGCAAACGCGGCGTCGCGGTGATCGACCAGAACCTGTCCATGGGCAAGGGCGGCATCCTGCACGGCGAACTGGCCTCGGTGCTCTACGGCCAACCCGAGGCGCCGCCGATCCTGGCCAGCTTCATCGGCGGCCTGGGCGGGCGCGACATCGCGCCGGAGGAGTTTTACGAGATGGTCCGGGTGCTGAAGCGTGCGGCGGACGAAGGCAAGCCACCGCCGCCGCGCCTGCTGTTCACCGCCGACGAACTGCGCGAGGTGCGCAAGCTGCAGGCCGTCGCCCATGTCGAGCGCAAGGAGGCGTCGAAATGACCGAGCAAGCCGTCACGCTCTACAAGCGCATGAAGGACCTGCCCTCCAGCCACCTGCTCGGCGCCGGCACGCCTATGTGCGCCGGCTGCGGCGGCTTGCAGGCGCTGCACGAGGTCTACGACGTCCTCGGCGAGAAGACCCTGTTCGTCAACGCCGCCGGCTGCATGACCTTGCTCACCGTCTATCCCTTCACGCCCTTCCGCGGTTCCTGGCTCTACACCGCCATGGCCTCCGCGCCCGCCGGCGCGCAGGGCGTGCGCGACGCGCTGGACATCCTGCTGGCCAAGCAGCGGATCAAGCCGGAACAGGATCTGGACGTGGTGGTGCTGACCGGCGACGGCGCCGCCTACGGCATGGGCCTGTCGTCCACCTCCAGCGCCATCGAGCGCGGCCTGGATTTCATCTATCTCTGTTACGACAACGAGGGCTATGGCAACACCGGCCAGCAGACTTCGGCCGCCACGCCCCACGGCGCGAAGACTTCCACCGCCACGACCTCCCGAGGCTTCGGCGGCTACAAGAAGGACCTGTTCGCCATCTGGGCCGCGCACCGGCCGGCCTATGTGGCGACGGTGATCGGTACCGAGCCGCTGGACCTGGCGCGCAAGATCGAAAAGGCCAAAAGCATGCAGGGGCCGCGCCTGATTATCGCGCTCGCGCCCTGCCCCACTGGCTGGGATTTCGATCCCATGGAGACGGTGGAGGTCGGCCGGCTGGCGGTGAAGACCGGCGTCTGGCCGCTCAAGGAATACGAGAACGGCAGGGTGACCCATACCAAGGTGCCGAGCGAGCGAGTGCCGGTGGAGGCATACCTTAAGAAGCAGGGGCGGTTCGCCCACCTGTTCCAGCCGCAACGCAACGAGGCCCTGATCGCGGACATCCAGGCGCGGGTGGATGCCTATTGGGCCGAGGTGGAGCGCCCCGCATGAGCGGCCTCGGGCAAAGCTACTGCCATCGCGGCGGCGATACGCCGCTGCTTGGGGCGACCATCCCCGAGCACTTCGCGAGCATCGTCGCCGCGCACGGCCAACGCGAGGCCGTGGTGTCGCTGGCCCAGCAGCGGCGGCTCAGCTATGCCCAACTCGCGCAGGCAATCGACCGCCTGGCGCGCGGCCTGATCGGCCTCGGCTATGGCAAGGGCGACCGCATCGGCATCTGGTCCACCAACAACATCGAATGGCTGCAGCTGCAGATGGCCACCGCGCGCATCGGCGCGGTTTTGGTCAACATCAACCCGGCCTATCGGGTGCACGAGCTGGAATATTCGCTCAAGCGTTCCGAGGTGCAGGGGCTGTTTCTCATCCCGTCCTTCCGCGACAGCGACTACGTCGCCATGCTCTGCGAACTGATGCCCGAACTGCAAAGCGGCAAGACGCAACTTCACAGCAATGCCCTGCCGATGCTGCGCCGTGTCGTGCTCTACGATCCGGCCCGGCCGGATGAGACCGTGCGGCCCCATCCAGGCTTCACCCTGTGGCAGGAAGCGCTCGCCGCCGGCGATGGCGTCGCTGCCCAGCAACTGGAAGAAGTCACCGCCACGCTCGATCGCGACGACCCGATCAACATCCAGTACACCTCAGGCACCACCGGCTTCCCCAAGGCGGTGCTGCTGACCCACCACAACCTGCTCAACAACGCCTGGTTCTCCGCGCGCGCCATGCACTTCGGCGAAGCCGACCGGTTGTGTGTACCGGTGCCGTTCTACCACTGCTTCGGCATGGTGCTGGCCAATCTGCTCTGCCTTTCCGTCGGCGCCTGCGAGGTGATCGCCTGCGATCATTTCGACGCCGGGGCGGTGCTGCAGGCAGTGGACCAGGAACGCTGCACGGCGATCCATGGCGTGCCGACCATGTTCATCGCCGAGCTGGAGCACCCGCAGTTCAAGGAATTCGACCTGACTTCCTTGCGCACCGGGATCATGGCCGGGGCGCCCTGCCCGCCGGCGCTGATGCAGCGGGTGATCGAGGAGATGCACTGCCCGCAAATCCTCATCGGCTACGGCGAGACCGAAGCCTCGCCGCTTACCCACCTCACCGCGAGCGGGGACAGTTTCGAGCGGCGCACGGAAACCGTCGGCAGCAACCTGCCGCACCAGGAGGTGAAGGTCGTCGATGTCCAGAGCGGCCGGACCCTGCCCTGCGGCCAGGTGGGCGAGATCTGTTTCCGGGGCTATCACGTGATGCGCGGCTACTATGGCGACGAACAGGCGACGCATAAGGCCATCGACGCTGCCGGCTGGCTGCGTTCGGGCGACCTGGGCACGATGGATGAGGCAGGCTATGTGCGGATCACCGGGCGGCTGAAGGATATGATCATCCGCGGCGGCGAGAACATCTATCCGGCCGAGATCGAGCGGTTTTTGTTCGGCCACCCCAAGGTGGCACAAGTGGCGGTGTTCGGCGTGCCCGATGCGTTCTATGGCGAAGCGGTCATGGCCTGGGTGCAACTGCGCGCCGGGCAGACGGCGACCGAAGACGAGTTGAAGGCCTTCTGCCAAGGACAGATCGCGCACTTCAAGGTGCCCAAGTACATCTGGTTCGTGGAGGAGTTTCCGACCACCGTGACCGGCAAGCTGCAGAAGTTCCGCATGCAGGAAATCGCCAGGGAGAAAATGGGGCCGCCTCGCAAGGAGGCTTGAGCCCCCGTAGTGCGGTCAGCCCTCGGCGATGCGTTGCTTGATATGGGCCAGGGCCGCTTCGACCTGGTCGACCAGGATCAGGCAGAGGTCGCCGGCTTGCAAGCGCTCCAGGGCGGTGTCGATGGCCAGGAATTCGCCGTAGATCTCCTCCACCACCAGGGCCCGTTTGGCCTGACCCAGTCCCTGGCGCAGCAGGGCCAGCACCTCGCCGTCGGCACGGCCGCGCTGGCACTGGTCCTGATAGAGGATGACCTCGTCGAAGGCGTCGCCGAGGATCTCGGTCTGCTGGCGGATGTCCTCGTCGCGCCGATCGCCCGCGGCGCTGATCACCACCGACCGGCGTTTGGCCGGCATCGCCTCGACCGCCCGGACCAGGGCCAGGATGGCATCCGGGTTGTGGCCGTAATCGGCGATCAGGGTGGCCCCGCGGTAATCGAAGACATTGAAGCGGCCCGGCGCCGTGTCGGCATCGCTGTCGAAACTCTTCACCCCTGCACGTATGGTCTGCCAATCCAGGCCCAGGGCCCAGGCCGCCGCCAGCGCGGCCATGGCGTTGTCGATCTGGAAGCCGATGCTGCCGTTGTGGGTGAGTCGAACCTCGGCCAGCGGGATGCGCTGCTCGAAGTCACCCTCGGCCGCGACCAGGTCAGCACCCTCGCGGAAGACCACGCGATGGCCTTGGGCCCGGTGCGCCGCGATCACCGGATGATGCGGTTCGCTGGCGAAGAAGGTGACCGAGCCCGGGCAGTAGCCCGCCATCTCCACCACCTTGGGATCGGCGGCATTGAGCACGGCCATGCCGTTCGGCGCCACGTTCTGCACCACCACACGCTTGAGCACGGCCAGATCCTCGACCGTGGTGATGTAATTGAGGCCGAGATGGTCGCCCAGGCCGATGTTGGTGACCACCGCGACTTGGCAGCGGTCGAAGGCCAGGCCCTCGCGCAACAGGCCGCCGCGCGCGGTCTCCAACACGGCGGCGTCGACATCGGGATGGGCCAGCACGTTGCGGGCGCTCTTGGGCCCGCTGCAATCGCCGGTGTCGATCCGCTGGCCCTCGACGTAGACACCGTCGGTCGCGGTCATGCCCACCCGTTTGCCGGAAAGCGTGAGCAGATGGGCGATCAGGCGCACGGTGGTGGTCTTGCCATTGGTGCCGGTCACCGCCACCACCGGGATGCGGCCGTCGTTGCCTTCCTCGAACATGGCATTGATGATGGCCTCGCCTACCGGCCGGCCCTTGCCGAACGAGGGGGAGATGTGCATGCGCAGGCCCGGCGCGGCATTGACTTCGACGATGCCGCCGCCCTGCTCTTCCAGCGATTTCAAGACGCTCTCGCAGACCACATCGACGCCGCAAATGTCGAGGCCGATCATCTGGGCGGCCTCGACTGCGCGAGCGGCCAGTTCCGGGTGGACGTCGTCGGTGACATCGGTGGCGGAACCGCCGGTGGAGAGGTTGGCGTTGTTGCGCAGCACGACGCGGGCACCCTTGGGCGGCACCGAATCCGCAGTGTAGCCCTGGACCTTGAGCCGGGCATGGGCGATGTCGTCCAGCCGCATCTTGGTCAGCAAGGTGGCGTGACCTTCGCCGCGGCGGGGGTCGCTGTTGGCCAGTTCCACCAGTTCGCGCACGGTGTGTTCGCCATCGCCGATCACGTTGGGCGGCTCGCGGCGGGCGATAGCCACCACCTGGTTGCCGACCACCAGGAAGCGGTGGTCATGGCCGGGGATGAAGCGCTCGACGATCACCTCCTCGCTCACCTCGGCCGCCGAGCCGTAGACCGCCATGAAGTGCTCGCGGCTGACGATGTTGACGGTGACCCCCTTGCCCTGGTTGCCGTCGCGCGGCTTCACCACCACCGGCAGCCCGATCTCGCACGCCGCGGCCCAGCCCTCCTTCGGGTTGCTCACCACCCGGCCCAGCGGCACCGGTACCCCGGCGGCGGCGAGCAGCTTCTTGGTCAGCTCCTTGTCCTGGGCGATGGCCTCGCCGATGGCGCTGGTGCGGTCGGTCTCGGCCGCCTGGATTTTCCGCTGTCGGCTGCCCCAGCCGAGCTGCACCAGGCTGCCGCCGGTCAAGCGGCGACAAGGGATGCCGCGGGCGACCGCGGCCTGGACGATGGCGCCGGTACTCGGCCCCAGGCGCATGTCTTCGTCGAGCTCGCGCAGGCGCGCCAGGGCGCCGGCGAGGTCGAACGGCCGATCTTCGAGCGCGGCCTGGCACAAGGCCTCGGCCAATTCCAGGGCGAGCCGGCCGACCGCCTCTTCGGTGTATTCGACCGCCACCTGATAGGTGCCGAGCACGACTGTCTCGGCGGCATGGCAGAAGGTGACCGGACAGCCGGCCTGGGCCTGTAGCTTGAGGGCGGCGAAGGCCAGGGCGTGGGCGACGGAGACCTCGCCTTCATAGCCGATCGGGCGCAAGGGCCCGATGTCGGGGAAGCGCGCGCGCAGGCCGGCCTCGAAGCCGGCCATGCCGTCGATCGAACGCTCGGCGCTCGAGCACTCGACCAGGGCCTCGATGGCGGTGTGTCGGCTCCAGAGATTGGGCCCGCGCAGGGCGCGAATACGGGAAATTTGCATGAACCGGGATTCCTGTCTCTCGTGTCCGTTCTGCAGGCTATGCTCAATGGCTCGCCAGGGTCTGTGCCGGCCGGTCCGAACCCGATGGGCTTAGATCGAAGGTCTCGATGCCCGCCTGGATCAGGTCTGGCGCAAGGCCCAGGGCGACAGCGGCGGCGATGGCGGCGAGCGCATGAGTCATGGTGATGGGGGGTTCTCCGCCACTGCCGGGCGGCATGCTGGCGAGGTCGGCCAGCAAGGTTTCCTCCCGCCCCTTCGCCAGATGGACTTGCGTGCCTCGGGGGAACAGCGCCCAGCCGCCCCCGCTGCGGTGCTCGGCAAGGGTCGCCGAGTCCGGGCCGAGGCTGTAGAAAATCACCTCGCCGTCGGACAGTTCGGCCATGCGCGCGACTTCCGGGAGGTCGGCATTGAGCACGGCGGCGCCCTCGGCCAGCACCACATCGACCTGGGTGCGCAGCACGTTGTACATCTGCTCCGGTTCTTGCAGGTAATATTCTCCGAAGCCCTCGGGGCCGGGGATATCGGTGACCACGCCGACCAGGCAGCGGTCGTAGGCCAGGCCCTCGCTCAGGATCATGCCGGCGCCGTTTTCGAAGATGGCCGCTTCCGCTGCCCGGTTTCTCAGCAGGCGCTGACCGAGTCGCCAGTTGGCGCAATCGCCCGGCTCCACCCGCCGGCGGTTGAGGTAGAGGCCATCGGCACAGGCCAGGCCGACCTGCTTGCCGGTCAATTGGAGCAGGCCCGAGAGCAGATGGCCGATGACATGACTGCCCTGGCTGCCGGCGATGCCGATGATGGGGATGCGGCCGTTGTTGTCGGCCGGGAACAGGTAATCGACGATGGCCCGCCCGACCGGCTGCGGCTCGCCTTCGGCCGGCTTCAAGTGCATCAAGAGGCCGGGGCCGGCATTCACCTCGACGATGGCGCCGCGCTGCTCGGCCAGAGGCCGCGAGATGTCTTCCGCCACCAGGTCGATGCCGGCGATGTCCAGGCCGATCACCCGCGCGGCCAGGGCCGCAGTCTGCCGGGTGCTCGGATGCACCCGGTCGGTGACGTCGAAGGCGACATTGCCGTTGCGCTGGATCAGCACGGCCTGGCCGTCGGCCGGCACCGACTCGCCGGTAAAGCCCTGGCGGGCCAGTTCCAGTCTGACTGCCGCGTCTTCGTCGATCAAAATATGATTGAGCGGATAGTCTTCGGTAGTGCCGCGCCTGGGGTCGCTATTCAATTGGCGATCGATCAGTTCGGCCACGGTCGAGCGGCCGTCGCCCTTGATCCAGGCCGATTCGCCCCGGGCGGCGGCGACCAGGCGGCCGCCGACCACCAGCAGGCGGTGCTCGTTGCCGGGCATGAATTGTTCGACGATGACCTCGCTGCCTTCGGCTTCGGCGAGATGATAGGCCGCTTCGACTTCCTCGCGGGTCTTGAGCTCGAGCGAGACGCCGCGGCCATGATTGCCGTCGACCGGCTTGATCACCACCGGCAGGCCGATCTCCTCGGCCGCCGCCCAGGCCGCAGCCGGGCTGTCGACGATCTCGCCCTCGGGCACCGGCACGCCGCAGGCCTTGAGCAGGGTCTTGGTCAGGTCCTTGTCGCCGGCGATGCCTTCGGCAATGGCGCTGGTCTGGTCGGTCTCCGCGGTCCAGATGCGGTGCTGGTGGACGCCGTAGCCCAATTGCACCAAATTGCCTTCGGTCAGGCGGATGGCGGGGATTTTGCGATCGGTCGCGGCATCGACGATGGCCATGGTGCTGGGGCCCAGACAGTGGCGGTCGGCCAGTTCGCGCAGGGGGGCCACCGTGGCGATCAGGTCGAACGGCCGGTCTTCGATCGCCGCCATGACCAGGTCGCGGGCGGCCTGCAGGCAGGCCCGGCCCAAGCCTTCGTGCCGGGTGCGCACCGCCACCTTGTAGACGCCGCGGACATGGGTCTGCCGGGCCTTGCCGAAACCGACCCGCATGCCGGCCAGGTTCTGCAGCTCGATCGCCACGTGTTCCAGGATATGGGCCGGCCAAGTGCCCTCCTTCAGGCGCAGCAGAAAGCCGCCGCGCTCGCCGACCCCGCAGCGATGCTCGACCAAGCCGGGCAGCCAAGCGGTCAGGCGCTCATAGAATCCGGGGATGGTATTGGAGGGAGCGTCCTCCAAGTCGCCGATATCGACCCAGGCCTCGAGAACCGGCCGGTAGGTCCAGATGTTAGGTCCGCGCAGATGGGTAACGCGGAGGAATTCGATATTTCGCTTTGTCATCTTCCACTTGAATCAAGTGTTTGCCGCGGGCAAGTTCCATGACCGATCAGGATGCCGCGCTATATACTGGCAGCCTGAAAATGCGGCCGATCAAGTCACGGCCAAGCATACCTTAAAGGCTAAATCGCGCGTCTTTCGAACCGGGCAAGCATGCAAAAAAAAACCATCGCCAACCCCTTGCCCGAGCCCTGGCAATCTGCTGTCTCTCCCTTGCTGGCGGCAGACGAATCCATCCTCGCCTGGCTGGAGCTGGACCTAGATTCCCGGCTGCATTTCGGCCAGGGACTGCTTCTGGCCACCGACCGGCGCCTGCTGGCTCGGCCGCCGGGCGAAGCCGACTGGCAGAGCTGGCCTTATCGCGCGGATTCAAAGCTGCATCAGCACGACCATGCCGGGGTCGGCACGCTGGAACTGAGCGACGCTGAGAGCCACCTGGTGGCCTGGCGCTATACCCTGGGCCAGAACCTCGCGGCCCTGCGCCTGCTCAAGCAGTTCGAACGGCAACGGCTCGCCCGCGAAACCAGCCAGCCGGCACCGGCCGAGACGGAGACCGTCTGCCCCACCTGCAAGGCGCCGCTGGAACAGGACCAGGAGGAGTGCCCGGTCTGCGCCCGGGAAATCCACGAAGCGCCGTCGACCTGGACCCTGTTGCGCCTGTGGCGTTTCGCCAAGCCTTATCAAGGCCGACTGCTGACCGGCTTTTTGTTGACTCTGGCCTCGACCGCGGCGACCCTGGTGCCGCCCTACCTGACCATGCCCTTGATGGACGACGTGCTGATCCCCTATCAGAACGGCCAGGCCATCGACACCGGCCTGGTCGCCCTGCTGCTCGGCGGCCTGCTCGGTGCCGCCCTGCTCGCCTGGGGCCTGGGCTGGGCCCGCACCTATATATTGGCCCTGGTTTCCGAACGCATCTGCGCCGATCTGCGCACCACCACCTATGAGCACTTGATGAAGCTGTCGCTGGAGTATTTCGGCGGCAAGCGCACCGGCGACCTGATCGCCCGCATCGGCTCGGAGACCGACCGCATCAGCGTCTTCCTCTCCCTGCACCTGCTCGACTTCGCCACCGACGTGCTGATGATAGGCATGACGGCGGCCATCCTGTTCTCGATTAATCCCTGGCTGGCCTTGGTCACCCTGCTGCCGCTGCCGGTCATCGTCTGGATGATCCACCTGGTGCGCGACCGGCTGCGCACCGGCTTCGAGAAGATCGACCGGGTCTGGTCCGAGGTGACCAATGTGCTGGCCGACACCATTCCCGGCATCCGGGTGGTCAAGGCCTTCGCCCAGGAGCGGCGCGAGGCGGAGCGCTTCCGCGAGGCGAACCGGCACAACCTTCTGGTCAACGACAAACTCAACCGCACCTGGGCCCTGTTCTCGCCCACGGTGACGCTGATGACCGAGTTCGGCCTCCTCGTGGTCTGGGCCTTCGGCATCTGGCAGGTGGCCCACGACCAGATCACCGTCGGCGTGCTCACAGCTTTCCTCGCCTACATCAGCCGCTTCTACATCCGGCTCGACTCCATGAGCCGCATCGTCTCGCAGACCGAGAAGGCGGCGGCCGGGGCCAAGCGCATCTTCGATATCCTCGATCATGTCTCCAGCGTGCCGGAGCCGGCCAAGCCGGTGCATCTGGAACGGGTGCAGGGCCGCATCGAGGTGCGCAACATCGGCTTCCGCTACGGCAACCGGGCGGTGATCAAGGGGGTCAGCCTGGCCATTGAGCCGGGCGAGATGATCGGCCTGGTCGGCCATTCAGGCTCGGGCAAGAGCACTCTGGTCAACCTGATCTGCCGCTTCTACGATGTGAGCGAGGGGTCGATCCGGCTGGACGGCGTCGACATCCGCTCGCTGCCGGTGGCCGAGTTTCGCCGGAACATCGGCCTGGTGTTGCAGGAGCCCTTCCTGTTCTTCGGCACCATCGCCGAGAACATCGCCTACGGCAGGCCGGATGCGACGCGGGCAGAAATCGTTGCCGCCGCCCGCGCCGCCCACGCCCACGAGTTCATCCTGCGTCTGCCCCAGGGCTACGACTCCCTGGTCGGCGAGCGCGGCCAGGGCCTGTCGGGCGGCGAGCGCCAGCGCATCTCCATCGCCCGCGCGCTGCTGATCGACCCGAAGATCCTGATCCTCGACGAAGCCACTTCCTCGGTCGATACCGAGACCGAAAAGGAGATCCAGAAGGCCCTGGACAACCTGGTGCGCGGCCGTACCACCCTCGCCATCGCCCACCGCTTGTCCACCCTGCGCCGGGCCGACCGATTGGTGGTCATGGATCGCGGCCAGATCGTCGAGGTCGGCAACCACGATCAGCTCATGGCCCGCGAAGGCCACTATTACCGGCTCTACCAGGCCCAGGCACGCAACGTCGACACCGATCTCGATGACCTACTGCCGCCGGCTGCCGAGACCAAAGTGGAAAGCGCCAAGCCATGACCCCTGCCGATTTCAAGCTCGCTCGCAATGGCCTCGGCCGCCTGGTGCTGGCCCTGGCTGACGGCGAGATCCACGAGGATGTGGTGCCGGTGCGCGCCTTCCCCATCGCGGCGCCGACCGAGGGCGTCGCCCTCATGAGCATGGACGGTCACGAACTCGTCTGGATCGAGCGCCTGGATGCCTTGCCGGCCGAAACGCGCGAACTGGTCGAGGCCGCCCTGGCCGGCCGGGAGTTCATGCCGGAGATCCTCCGCATCGATCAGGTGTCGACCTTCGCCACCCCCAGCACCTGGCAGGTGACGACCGACCGCGGCGAGACCCGTCTCATCCTGCGCGGCGAGGAAGACATCCGCCGCCTGCCCGGCGGCGTGCTGCTGGTGGCCGACAGCCATGGCGTGCAGTTTCTGATTCGCGACCTGACCAAGCTGGACCGGCACAGCCGGAAGTTGCTGGATCGGTTTTTGTGAGTGTGCTTATTTCAAGTTGGGTGTAACACAATGCTCAGAGGTCTTGAGCGTTGGTTTTAGCGCGTTGTTCACGCTCTTTTTTGCTAGCCTCTATGGCTTCCCTCGAAATGGGGAACACAACAATAACCGCCGTGTCGATCTTGCCTCTTCGTTGAGAGATTTGCATGAAATCCTGCTGGTTCGACGTCCCCCCGGTTTTCAGTAGCGCGGGGCTTTAGAGTCCGGGGTTAATGTAGCCGATTTCTCGGCCAGTTGTCTGGCATAGGCCGAC
>JACAEC010000030.1 GCA_013389055.1 Hydrogenophilaceae bacterium | reverse complement strand
TGCGGGCCGAACAAGAGATCGACGTGCGGCGCGCGCGCGATGATCGCCGCGCCTTCCTGGCTCGCCACGCAGCCGCCGACGCCAATGATCAGATTCGGATTGGCCTTCTTAAGATGCCTCACCATGCCGAGATCGGTGAACACCTTTTCCTGCGCCTTTTCCCGTACCGAACAGGTGTTGAACAGGATGACGTCGGCCTCTTCCGGCTTGTCGGTGGTCTCGAAACCTTCGGCGGCGCCGAGCACGTCCGCCATCTTGGCCGAGTCGTACTCGTTCATCTGGCAGCCGAAGGTCTTGATGAAAACTTTGCGGGGCATGGGGGCGCTACGTGGCTAAAGACCTGATTGTAGCTTGGGGAAGGGACAGGGAAGGCAAGGGCTTATGAATGGTGGTGATGGGCGGACTTGAACCGCCGACCTACGGATTATGAATCCGTCGCTCTAACCGGCTGAGCTACATCACCACGCCGTTAACTCGCTCTATTGAGGCACGCGCCGCCACAAAAGAGCCCGCGATTATCCTTGGGCCGGCCTTTTTATGTCAAGGATTACAACGGTTTGCCAATCGTGACCATGGGCCAGCTGCCCTCTTCGCGCCGGCTGCGATAGAGCAGCCAGACCAGCACCAGCACCAAGAGCGCGGCACCGCCGTTGTGGGCGACGGCCGCCACGAGGGGCCAGCCCAGCACGATATTGGACAGGCCGGTCACCAATTGCAGGCCAAGCAGGAACCACAGCGCATGGGCGAATTTACGCAGGGATGGCAGGCGCTGGAGCCGCAGTGCCAGCCAGGCGAGATAGGCCAGCACCACGATGGCAAAGGCACGGTGCAGCCAATGGATAGCCACCAGGGCTTCCCGATCGAGCAGCTCGCCCGAACCGGTGTGGCCCAGTTCCCGCCAGAGGGTGAAGCCGTCGGCGAAGTTCATCGCGGGCAGCCAGTCGCCATTGCATTGGGGGAAGCCCTGGCAGGCGAGCACGGCATAGTTGGTGCTCACCCAGCCGCCCAAGGCGATCTGGACGATGAGCAGGGCAAAACCCAGCAGCAACCCCGGCCGCAGGCGCCGCAAAGTGGGCAGATCGACGCCGGCCGGTGACGCGGTGCGCTCGCCGGCCAGCCAGGCGAGTGCGGCCAGCAGCGCCATGCCCAAGAGCAGGTGAAGGGTCACCATCAGCGGCATCAGTTTCAGGGTCACGGTCCAGGCCCCGAACGCCCCCTGGATGCAAACCAATGCCAGCAGGCCCGTCGCCGCCCAAGGCGTATGGCCCAAAGCCCGGCGTTTGGCCCAGGCCAGGATGGTCAGCGCCAGGATCAGGGCGCCGACCGCCATGGCGAAATAGCGGTGGAGCATCTCGATCCAGGCCTTCATCTCGGTCACCGGACCGTGGGGCATGGCCGCTTCGGCCGCCGCGATATCCTCGCCGGCATGGATGGGGGTCGGTGTGCCGTAGCAGCCGGGCCAGTCCGGACAACCCAGGCCGGAATCGGTCAAGCGGGTGAAGCTGCCGAACAGGATCAGGTCGAACACCAGGAAAGTGGTGATCCAGACCAGCTTGCGGTACTTGTCGCGATCGCCGCTGACCCAGACATAGCTCAGGGGCAGCAGGGCGATGAGCAAACCGATGGCGAGCAGTTGGGCGATCATGGTCGGGCCTAACCAGGCAAAGCGCCTATTCTACGTTGCCCGACAGCGCTGCCGTGGCCTCTGGGACGATTGCACCAGCCTCGACCGGCCGGCGCCCGCGCAGCGCAAAGCCGGCACCGGCCCAGAGCTCGCGCGCCTGGGCCCAGAACTCGTCGAGGCTGGCGACCGGCCGCACCGGGCCGATGCCGAGAAAGCGCAGGGCCATGAGCAAGGCGGCCAGCGGCCGCTTGGGGTCGATCGGGGCGGCCAGGGTCTGCTTGGACAGCTTGTCGCCGGCGGCATCGAGCACCACCGGCAGGTGCAGATAGTGCGGCGTCGGCAGGCCGAGATAGTGCTGCAGCGCGATCTGGCGCGGGGTCGAGGTGAGCAGGTCGGCGCCGCGCACGATGTCGCTGATGCCCTGCTCGGCATCGTCCACCACCACCGCCAATTGATAGGCATAGATGCCGTCGGCCCGCTTGAGCACGAAGTCGCCCGATTCGGTGTGCAGATCGCAGGCCACCCGGCCCTGCCAGGCGTCGTCGAACACGATGCGCTGGGCCGGCACGATCAGGCGCAGGGCGGCCGGCTCCGGCATGGGCGGCCGATTGCGGCAGAGGCCGCTGTAGACCAGGCCGTCGATGCCGCGCCGGGCGGTCTCGGCCAGTTGCTTGCGGCTGCAATGGCAGGCATAGACCAGGCCTTGGGCCTGCAACCGTTCGAGCGCCGCCTGATAGGCCTCATTGCGCCGGCTTTGATACATGACCTCGCCGTCCCACTCGAAGCCGTAGGCCTCCAGCGCATGCAGGATGGCATCGGCCGCGCCTGCCACCACGCGCGGGGTGTCGACGTCCTCCATGCGCAAGAGCCAAATACCGTCATGGCGGCGGGCATCGAGATAACTGCCGAGGGCGGCAACCAGGGAGCCGAAATGCAAGGGACCGGTCGGCGAGGGCGCGAAGCGGCCGCGATAGCCGCTATTCTTCGGCGACTGCGTCATCCTGGAATTGCAGCGCGTACAGGCGACTGTAGGTGCCGCCCTGCACGATCAGTTCGGCATGGGTGCCCTGCTCGACGATGCGGCCGCGCTCGAGCACCACAATGCGGTCGGCCCGTTCCACCGTGGACAGCCGGTGGGCGATCACCAGGGTGGTGCGGCCCTGCATCAGGTTCTCCAGCGCGGCCTGGACATGACGCTCGGACTCGGTGTCGAGCGCGGAGGTCGCCTCGTCCAGGATCAGGATGGGCGCATCCTTCAGCAAGGCGCGGGCGATGGCGATGCGCTGGCGCTGACCGCCGGAGAGCTTCACCCCGCGCTCGCCGACCAAGGTGGCAAAGCCTTCCGGCAATTCCTCGATGAAACCCAAGGCATGCGCCGCCTCGGCGGCCCGCCGGATGTCGGCCTCGCTCACCTTGTCCTGGCGGCCATAGGCGATGTTGGCGGCGACGCTGTCGTTGAACAGGGTCACCTCCTGCGAGACCAGGGCGATATTGGCGCGTAGGGTGCTCAAACGGATATCGCGAATATCGACGCCGTCGAGCAGGATGCGGCCCCGGCTCGGGCAGTAGAAGCGCGGGATCAGGTTGACCAGGCTGGTCTTGCCGCTGCCGGAAGGACCTACCAGGGCCACGGTCTCGCCCGGCCGAATGACCAGATCGATGCCGTCCAGTGCCGGCGTCGTCTTGCTGTCGTAGGTGATGGCAATGTCCTCGAAGCGCAACTCGCCCCGGGCTCGGCCGATCTCCTGCTTGCCGGTGTCCGGCTCGCCGGCCTGATCGAGCAGGCGGAAGACGTCTTCGGCCGCGGCCAGGCCGCGCTGGATCGCCTCGTTGACGCTGGACAACCGCTTCATCGGGGCGGCGATCAAGAGCATGGCGGTAATGAAGGAGACGAAGCCGCCGACCGTGGTCTGGTCGGCGGCCGCCTGCAGGGTGGCGACATAGACGATGGCCGCCAGGGCGAAGGCGGCCATCATCTGCAGGATGGGGCTGTGGGCATAGGCCGCCACCGCCGACTTCATGGCGAACTTGCGCGCCCGGTCGATCGCCTCGAAAAAGCGGCCGCGCTCGTAGTCCTGGCCGTCGAAGATCTTGATCACTTTGTGGCCGGCGATGCTCTCTTCCAGGACATGGGTGATGTCGCCCAGGTTCTGCTGCATCTGCCGGCTGGTCTTGCGCAAGCGCCGGCTGATCACCACGAACACCCAAGCAGCCGCCGGCACCAGCACCAGGGTGATCAAGGCCAGGCGCCAGTTCAGATAGAACATCCAGCCGACCAGGCCGAGGATGCTGAGCGAGTCGCGCACCACCGAAGTGAGCGCGACCGTGGCCGACTGCATGACCTGGGTGACGTTGAAGGCCAAAGTGGAGACCAGATGGCCGGTGGTGGCGTCGTCGAAGTAGCGGGTCGGTTGCATCACCAAGCGGTCGAACATGGCGCGGCGCAGGTCCATGACCAGGCGGGTCCCGACATGGGCCATGGCGTAGTTGGAAATGAACATGGCGATGCCGCGGACCAGGAACAGCGCGATCAGGGCCAGCGGAATCCAGCGGATCGCATCCATATCCTTGCTGACGAAGCTGCCGTCGAGCATGGGCTTCATCAGGGCGGGCAGCACCGGCTCGGTGGCCGCCAGCAGGATCATGGTCGCGATCGACAGGGCGAACATCCGCCAGTGCGGGCGGACATAGGCGAGCAGACGGAGATAGAGGGTTTTGCTGTCCAATTTACAACGAAAGCGCTCAGGGAAAAAATACGCCAAAACAAGCTATTGACGCCGAAAATTAACGCCAATTATAGTGTGGCCAACCCATTTCGGTGCCATCTTGCCGCAAAAGAGCCTGGAAATATCGCCTCAATGCTCGAAGAATTCGATTCACTCGAAACCAAACTGTCGCAACTGATCGCCCGCTACCAGGCCGCGCGCGAGGAAAACCTGCGCCTGCGCCAGCAGGTGCTGGCCATGGAAACCGCCAACAAGCAGCTAAACGAACGCCTGGCCGAAGCGCGCTCCCGGGTCGAGACCCTGTTCAAGCAATTGCCTGAAGAATAACCATGGCCAACTCCAAAAACGTCAGCCTCGACGTGACCATCATGGGCCGCGAGTTCCGTATCTCCTGCCCGGAGGACGAGAAGGCCGGGCTGATGCAATCGGTCAACTTCCTCGACAAGAAGATGCGGGAGATTCGTGAAAGCGGCAAGGTCATCGGCATCGAGCGCGTCGCCATCATGGCCGCCCTCAACATCGCCCACGACTACCTCAGCGGCAAGGGCGGCGACCTCGACCCCGATGCCACCCAGGCGAAGCTCGACCACTTGCACGGCCTGCTCGACAACGCCCTGGCCGAGCAAGATAATCTGTTCTGACGCCCTGCTGCGTTCGCGAGGTGCGCGTATCTCTGAACCGATGCGTATGCGCCGGCTGCGGCATGAGATCTG
>JACAEC010000188.1 GCA_013389055.1 Hydrogenophilaceae bacterium | reverse complement strand
GCCAACATCGGCGGCGAGTTCATGGATGCCGACGACCAGGCCGAGGTCGACCGCATCGCGGCCTACGCCTGGCAGGACCGGGACGGCAGGCCGATGCGGCTCTTGAACGAGGACGAGGCGGCCAATCTGAAGATCGCCAAGGGCACGCTGAACGATGCCGAACGGGCGATCATCAACAACCACATCGTGGTGACGATCAAGATGCTGGAGGCGCTGCCCTGGCCCAAGCATTTGAAGAACGTGCCGGAGTATGCCGGCGGCCATCACGAGCGGATGGACGGCAAGGGTTATCCCAGGGGTTTGCGCGGCGACCAGATGTCGGTGCAGGCGCGCCTGCTGGCGGTGGCCGACATCTTCGAGGCGCTGACCGCGGCCGACCGCCCCTACAAGCGGGGCAAGACGCTATCGGAAGCGCTGACCATCATGGGCCGGATGATGCTGGACCGGCACATCGACCCGGCCATCTTCGACAGCTTCGTGCGCAACAAGGTCTACCTGCGCTACGCCGAGGCCTTTCTCGACCCGGCCCAGATCGACGCGGTCGACGAGAGCAAGATTCCGGGCTACGCGGCTTGAGTCTGCCCCCTCCCCCACTTGTGGGGGAGGCCGGGAGGGGGAGGTGTGCCCCTCAGAAAACTCCCCACCCCAACCCTCCCCGCAGGCGGGGAGGGGGTGAACGTCAACCCACCCAGACCCGCGCGTTGCGGAATAGCCGCAGCCAGGGGCCGTCCTCGCGCCAGTCGTCCGGCCGCCAGGAGTGCTGCACCGCGCGATAGACCCGCTCGGGGTGCGGCATCATCACGGTGAAGCGGCCGTCGGCCGTGGTCAGGCCGGTGATGCCGGCCGGCGAACCGTTGGGATTCAAGGGATAGGCCTCGGTCGGCCGGCCGTGGTTGTCGACATAGCGCAGGGCCACCTGCGCCTGTTGCCGGTTGGCCGCCGAAGCGAACACTGCGCGGCCCTCGCCGTGCGCCACCACGATGGGCATGCGGCTGCCGGCCATGCCGGTAAACAAGATGGACGGGCTCTCGGGCACCTCGACCATGACGAAGCGGGCCTCGAACTGCTCGGAAAGATTGCGCTCGAAGCTCGGCCAGTGTTCGGCGCCGGGGATGATGCCCTTGAGCCGGCTCATCATCTGGCAGCCGTTGCACACGCCCAGAGCGAAGGTGTCGGAACGCCGGAAGAAGGCCTCGAACTCGTCGCGGGCGCGGGCGTTGTGCAGGATCGAAGCGGCCCAGCCGCCGCCAGCCCCCAGCACGTCGCCGTAGCTGAAGCCGCCGCAGGCGACCAGGCCCTTGAACTCCTGGAGCGAGACGCGGCCGGACAGGATGTCGCTCATGTGCACGTCGACAGCGTGGAAGCCGGCCTTGGTGAAGGCCGCCGCCATCTCGACCTCGCCGTTCACGCCCTGCTCGCGCAGGATGGCCATCTTGGGCTGGCTGGCCGCCTTCTTCACATAGGGCGCCGCCACGTCTTGGTTGAGATCGAAACCAAGCTTCACCGACAGGCCGGGATCCTGGGCATCGCGCAGGCCGGCGAATTCCTGGCGGGCGCAGTCCGGATTGTCGCGCAGGGCCTGGATGCGGTGGCTCACCTCCGACCAGGCGGTGATCAGATCGACCCGCGCCTCGTCGAGCACGGACTTGCCTTCGCGCAGAATGCGGACGCGGTCGCTGCCGTTGGGCGCGCCGAGGACATAGATGACATCGCGCAGCCCGGCGGCCATGAAGGCCTCGACCACCGACTGGGTATCGGCCCGACGCACCTGCAACAGGGCACCCAGCTCCTCGCTGAACAGCACGCCCAGCAGCCGGGCGGCGGAGAACTCGTCCGACTCGGCCACGGCCACGCCGGCCCGCTCGTCCTGCTGTATGCGGTGATAGCACAGCTCGGCGACGTCGATCTCGACCCCGGTGTGGCCGGCGAAGGCCATCTCGCAGAGGGCGGCGAAGAGGCCGCCGTCGGAACGGTCGTGATAGGCCAGCAGCTTGTCTTGTCGATTCAGACTCTGGATCAAGCCGAAACAGGCCTTCAGCCGTTCGGGCGCATCCAGGTCGGGGCAGGCATCGCCCAACTGGCCGTAGACCTCGGCCAGGATGCTGCCGCCCAGGCGGTTGCGGCTCTCGCCCAGGTCGATCAAAAGCAGGTCGGTCTCGCCCAGATCGGTGCGCAGTTGCGGGGTCAGGGTGCGGCGGGCGTCCGCCACCGGCGCGAAGGCGGAAACGATCAGCGACAGCGGCGAGACCACGGCCTTCTTCCTGCCCTGCTCCTCCCAGCGGGTGGCCATGGACATGGAGTCCTTGCCGACCGGGATGCTGATGCCGAGCGCCGGGCACAGTTCCTTGGCCACGGCCTTCACGGTGTCGAACAGGGCGGCGTCCTCGCCCGGGTGGCCGGCCGGGGCCATCCAGTTGGCCGACAGGCGGATGTCCGAGATGTCTTCGATTGACGCCGCCGCCAGGTTCATCACCGACTCGGCCACGGCCATGCGACCGGAGGCGGCGGGGTCGATCAGGGCCAAGGGCGTGCGCTCGCCCACGGCCATGGCCTCGCCCAGCTCGGTGTCATAACCCAGCGTGGTCACCGCGACATCCGCCACCGGCACCTGCCAGGGGCCGACGAACTGATCGCGGGCGGTAAAGCCGCCGACGCTGCGGTCGCCGATGGTGATCAGGAAGCTCTTGCTGGCCACGGTCGGGTGGCGCAGCACCCGATAGGCCGCCTCCTTCAGCTCGATCCCCGCGGCATCGAAGGGCTTGAGCGTGGGCGCCCGATGCTGCACATCGCGGGTCATCCGCGGCGGCTTGCCCAAGAGCACGTCCATGGGCATATCGACCGGGGTATTGCCGAAGTGACGATCGGTCACCTTCAGTTGGCCGTCGTCGGTGGCAACGCCGACCACGGCGAAGGGGCAGCGTTCGCGCTCGCACAGGGCACGGAAGCGCTCCAGGTCCTGCGGGGCGATGGCCAGGACATAGCGCTCCTGCGACTCGTTGCACCAGATCTCCTT
>JACAEC010000180.1 GCA_013389055.1 Hydrogenophilaceae bacterium | reverse complement strand
CTATCACGCCGCCGAGCAATACCTCGCCCGCCTGGTGAAGCTGGGCGAATCGGTCGCCATCTGCGAGCAAGTCGGCGACCCGAAGGCCGGCAAGGGGCCGGTGGAACGCAAGGTGGTGCGCATCGTCACCCCCGGCACCCTGACCGACGACGCCCTGCTGGAACAGAAACACGATGCCCCGCTGCTGGCCCTGGCACCGGGCAAAGAACAATTGGGTTTGGCCTGGCTGGCCCTGTCCAGCGGCCGGCTCACGGCCAAGGCCATCGCACCCCAGCAACTCGCCGCCGAACTCGCCCGCCTGACGCCGGCCGAACTGCTGCTGCCCGAAGACTTCGAGCACCCGGCCCTGCGCGCCGAGCAGACCGCGCTGACCCGCCGACCCGGCTGGCAGTTCGATGCCGAACGCGGCCACCGGGTATTGACCGAGCACTTCGGCACCCGCGATCTCGCCGCCTTCGGCTGCGAAGATGCGCCCCTGTTGCAGGCCGCGGCCGGCCTCCTGCTCGACTATGCAAGACAAACGCAGCAAACCGCGCTGCCCCACATCACAGGATTGAGCATTGAGCGCGACGACGCCTATGTCGCGCTCGACGCCGCCGCCCGCCGCACCCTGGAGCTGACCGAGACCCTGCGCGGCGAGGCCGCCCCCACCCTGTTCTCCGAACTGGACGCCTGCGTCACCGGCATGGGCAGCCGCCTGCTGAAAACCTGGCTGCACCACCCGCTGCGCCAGCCGGCGGCGCGCCAGCCAAGGCTCGCCGCCATCCGCGGCCTGATCGAGGCACCCCACGTCGTACTGCGCCTGCGCGAGGCGCTCAAGGGCACGAGCGACCTCGAACGCATCGCCGCCCGCATCGCCCTCAAGTCGGCCCGGCAGCGCGACCTCTCCGGCCTGCGCGACAGCCTGCGCCTCTTGCCCACCTTGCGCGACTGCCTGGCCGAGGCCGGCGACGACATGCAGGCCCTGGCCGGCCGCCTGCACTTCCCCGAGGCGACGCTGGCCGAACTGATCGCCGCCATCCAGCCCGAGCCCTCGGTGGTGCTGCGCGAGGGCGGCGTCATTGCCGATGGCTACTCGGCTGAGCTGGACGAGCTACGCCAGATTCAATCGAACTGCGGCGGCTTCCTGATCGAGATGGAGGCGCGCGAACGCGAGCGCACCGGGATCAGCAATCTGCGCGTCGAGTACAACAAGGTCTCCGGCTTCTACATCGAGATCACCCGCGCCCAGGCCGACAAGGTGCCCATCGACTACCACCGCCGGCAGACCCTGAAGAACGTCGAGCGCTACATCACGCCCGAGCTGAAAGCGTTCGAGGACAAGGCCCTGTCGGCCAACGAGCGGGCGCTGATGCTGGAAAAGCAGTTGTTCGAGGCGTTGCTGGAACAACTCATGCCGCACATCCCCGCGCTGCAGGCCACGGCCGCCGCGGTGGCCGAGCTCGATCTGCTCGCGGCCCAGGCCATGCTGGCGAGCGAGCGCCGCTACGTCGAGCCGGTGTTTGCCGACGACTGGGGCATCCAGATTCGCGGCGGCCGCCATCCCGTGGTCGAGGCGCGCACCGACAGCTTCATCGCCAACGACCTCACGCTCGCGCCCACCCGGCGCATGCTCATCGTCACCGGCCCCAACATGGGCGGCAAGTCCACCTACATGCGGCAGACCGCGCTGATCGTGCTCATGGCCTGCTGCGGCCTCTATGTGCCGGCCGACAGCGCCGTGATCGGCCCCATCGACCAGATCTTCACCCGCATCGGCAGCTCCGACGACCTGGCCGGCGGCCGCTCGACCTTCATGGTGGAGATGACCGAGACCGCGCAGATCCTGCACAACGCCACCGAGCAGAGCCTGGTACTGCTCGACGAGATCGGCCGCGGCACCTCCACCTTCGACGGCATGGCCCTGGCCTGGGCCTGCGCCCGGCAGCTGGCCGAGAAGACCCAGGCCTACACCCTGTTCGCCACCCACTACTTCGAGCTGACCCAGCTCGCCCAGGACTACAAGACCATCGCCAACGTCCATCTCGATGCCGTCGAGAGCGGCGGCGGCCTGGTCTTCCTGCACAGCGTGGAGGAAGGCCCGGCCTCGCAAAGCTACGGCATCCAGGTCGCCAAGCTGGCCGGCGTGCCCGGCGCGGTGATCGCCGCCGCCAAGCGCAAGCTCACCCAACTGGAAAACCAGCAGATCGTCGAACACGGCCAGGGCGACCTGTTCGCCGCCGCGCCCGTCGCCGAGGCCGAGCCGCACCCGGCGCTGGAACACTTGGCGCAGATCGACCCCGACGAACTCAGCCCCAAGGCCGCGCTCGAAGCCGTATACGCCTTGAAGAAACTGCTGGAGGGCTAGGATGCAAACCCTGCACATCGACGCCGACGAACTCGCGCTGGATTTCGACGCCAGCCTCAAGCTCGCCAACCAGATCGCCGAACACCTGCTGGGCAGCGCCATGCTGCTGTCGTTCTACGACCGCGAGCGCAACCTCGAATCGCCCGCCGGCGTCTCCGAATGCCACCAGGGCTGCGCCACGCCCGGCTGGGTCGACTACGCGGCCAACCGCGGCGGCACGCTGATGGTGAATTTCGCCAAGGGCCGCTTCGTCTTCTGCTACATGCCCCTCTAGCCCCTCGCGCCAACATGACCCTCGAAGACCTGCAAAAACTCGCCGACCAGCTCACCCGCCTGCCCGGCGGCTGCCAGGCGGCCATCCCCGATTTCTTCGCCAGCTTTCTGGAAGACGGCCTCGCGCCCATCACCTCAGACTGGGACGTGGAAAACTGGCAATGCAAGGAAGGCGGCATCCTGGTGCTGCGCCTGGACCCGGCCTACCACACCGCCCGCCTGTTCCAGGTGAAGAGCGAGGACGACGAAATCCAGATCGCCGCCCTGCCCATCCAACTCATGGACGTCGCCCGCGAGCACGGCGCCTCGGCCATCGTGCTGGCCCTGCTCGCCATCGCCGCCGGCAACGTGAGCGACGGCAAGCGCCTGAAGGCCGGCCTGCCCAAGATCGACGGCGCCGCCAAGGACTTGATGCTGATGACCGTCTGCCGCCTGTGCGGCTGAGGCCACAGCCGAGCCACCATGCCGCAGCCGCCGCTCATCCTGTTCGGCGCCCTCGACCGGCACAACCTCGGCGACCTGCTGTTCCCCCACCTCTGGGCCGCGCACTGCGCTGAGCGCGAGATTCTTTACGCCGGCCTCGCCCAGCGCGACCTGACAAACTACGGCGGCCATCGCGTGCATGCCATCGCCCAACTGGCGCAGGAGTACAGCGATCGAGCCGTCGACATCCTGCATGTCGGCGGCGAACTGCTCACCTGCTCACTTTACGAAGCGGCGATCATGACCCTGGCGCCGGACGCCGCCCGGGCCGCCATCGCGCGTTACGACCAGGACGTCAACGCCCGCACCGCCTGGGCGCAGAGCGAACTGGGTATGCGGCAGACCGTCGGCTACCTGGTGCCGCGCCGCCTGTTCCCCAAGGCCCGCCACATCGCCTATCACGCGGTGGGCGGCATGAGCCTGGATAAGCTGCCCGCCGCGATGCGCGACGAGGTCG
>JACAEC010000162.1 GCA_013389055.1 Hydrogenophilaceae bacterium | reverse complement strand
CGGGCCGCCGTGGCCCTGCAGCTCCAGGACGTGTTCGCCGGTAAAGGAATGGGGGGCCGGGAAGTAGAGGGCGATGCCTTCGTCCAGCGTGGCGCCTGCGGCATCGACGAAGCGGGCATGGCTGGCCAGGCGCGGCTTCAGCGCGCGGCCGACAATGCCCTGGATCAGTTGTGAGAGATCGGGCCCGGACACCCGGACCACGCCGATGCCGCCGCGCCCAGGGGCGGTCGCGACGGCGGCGATGGTATCGCGGTTATTTCCTGGCGCCACGCTCGATGACGGTGTTGATCCGCCACTGCTGCAGGATGGACAGCACGTTGTTGACCAGCCAGTACAGCACCAGGCCGGCCGGGAAGAAGAAGAAGAACACCGAGAACACGATGGGCATGAACATCATGACCTTGGCCTGCACCGGATCGGGCGGCGTCGGCGACAGCTTCTGTTGGATGAACATGGTGACCGCCATCACCACCGGCAGCACATAGTAGGGGTCCTTGGCGGAGAGGTCGGTGATCCAGAGGGCAAAGGGCGCCTGGCGCAGCTCGACGGCGCCGAGCAACACCCAGTAGAGGGCGATGAAGACCGGGATCTGGACCAGGATCGGCAGGCAACCGCCAAGCGGATTGATCTTCTCCTCCTTGTAGATCTTCATCATCGCCTCGTGCAGCTTCTGGCGATCGTCGCCGAACTTCTCCTTGAGGCTTTGCAGGCGCGGCGCCAGCTTGCGCATCTGGGCCATGGACTTGTAGCTGGCGGCGGAGAGCGGATAGAAGGCCATCTTGATCAACACGGTAAGCAGGATGATGGCGACACCCCAGTTCGCCACCAGCTTGTGCAGCCAGCTCAGCAACATGAACAGCGGGTAGGCCAGCACGTGCAGCCAGCCGTAGTCGACCACCAGGTCGAGGCCGGGGGCGAGTTCTTTCAGCTTGTCCTGTTCCTGCGGGCCGGCATAGAGGCGGGTGCTCACGCTGCGGCTCTCGCCCGGCGCCAATTGCAGGGCCGGCAGGATCATGCCGGCGGCATATTCGTCGTTGCCCAAGGCGCGGGTATAGAACTCGCGGCGGGCAGTATCGGTGGCGCTCTGGGTCAGCCAGGCCGAAACGAAGTGGTGCTGGACCATGCCGATCCAGCCGTCCTGGGCCTCTTTGGCATACTCCGCCTTGCCCTCGGCGATCTTGCCGAAGTCGACCTTCTGGAACTTGCCGGCCTCGGTGTACACGGCCGGGCCGGTGAAAGTGACCATGAAGGCCGACTCGCCCTCGGGCGCCTGGCCGTGCCGCAGGATCTGGTAATAGGGGAAGCCCTCGACCGGGGCCTGGCCGACGTTACGCACGGTCTGCTCGACCTCGACCACATAGCTGCCGCGATGGAAGCTGTAGGTCTTCACCAGCTCGACCCCGCCGGATTGGGCGCGCAGGCTCAGCTTGACCACGTCCTGGCCCGGCTTCAGTTGGTAATCGCCGGGCACCAATTCGAACACGGTCTTGTGATTGGGCAAGTCCTTGCCGACCAGGCCGGACTGGGCGAAATAGTTGCGGCCCTGGCGTTCCTCGAACAGCTTGAACGGCTGGGTCTTGTCCTCGTCCTGCCGATATTGCGTCAGCACGAGTTCGCGGATGTCGCCGCCGTTGGTATCGATCACCGCGGTCAGCACATCGGTCTTGACCTGCGCGCGCGCGCCCTTGGCCACGCCGCCGGTCGGCGCCGCAGCTACCGCTGCCGTCGCCTGCAGCGCCTGGCCCGGCGTCGGCAGGGCGGCCTGCGATGGCGCAGCTTGTTGGGCCGCCACAGTGGCCGGCTGTTCGGGCTTGTTGTAGTCCTGCCAGGCCTCCCACAGCATCAACAGGGAGAAGGAAAATACGACGAAGGCGATGAGGCGCTGGGTGTCCATTTTTTTAAGCGGTATTCGAGACAGAAGTGTTGGCACAAGACCGGCACTCTAACAGCAACCGGTCGAATTCTTCCTGAATCTGTGTTTCCGGCGCCTGGCGCTTGAGCCGGACCACGATGTCGAGTGCGCCGAGCGGCTGCTGGCTGTGGCGGAAGCGCTCGCGCAGAATGCGCCGGAGCCGGTTGCGGTCCACGGCGCGCCGCAGGAGCTTGCGGGCGACCACCAGCCCGAGGCGGGGATGGCCCAAGCTGTTGGGCCGGGCCAGGACATCGAGACAGGCGCCGCGGCGGGCGCACTTAAAACGAAAAACGGATGAAAACTCATCCGTTTTGTGCAGCTTTTTTTCCCAGCCGAAACCAAGCGGCCGAGCAGGCGTTGCGCTCAAACGGCCAGACGCTTGCGGCCTTTGGCGCGGCGGGCGTTGATCACGGCGCGACCGCCCTTGGTGGCCATGCGAGCACGGAAACCATGGGTGCGCGCACGACGAATTTTGGAAGGCTGGTAAGTGCGTTTCATGTTGATACCCGAATTCGGTCCAAAGAAAGGCGCGTATTAGACAGGTTAAGCCTCTCTTTTGTCAAACCTTTTCTGGCTTGGCCATGCCTTAGCCCGAGGGCTCTCGGCAGTGCTAGAATGCCGCCTCCTATTCCAATAACATATCCTTCTATCCCTTCCCAATGGCGGACTTCTGGACCCACTGCCTGGATCACTTCCAGGGTATTCTCACTGACCAGCAGCTGAACACCTGGATTCGGCCCCTGGCGGTAGACGTGGAGTCCGACAAGGTCGTGGTCAAGGCGCCGAACCGCTTCGTCGCCCAATGGGTCAAGGATCGTTACATCAACCAGATCGACCAGCTGGCCCGCGGTTTTTTCGAGCAAAGCTACCCGATCGAGCTGATCATCAGCGAAGTGAAGGCGGCCCAGGCCGCCAGCCGCAGCGCCAAACCCGAGATCACTCCGGTCGCCGAGGCGGCGCCGGCGCGCAGCACCGGCCAGGTGGTGCTCGACGAGAGCCGGCTCAACCCGCTGTTCAACTTCGACAATTTCGTCCGCGGCAAAGCCAACGAGCTGGCCCGGGCCGCCGCCTTGCAGGTGGCGGACAATCCCGGCGCCGGCTACAACCCGCTGTTCGTCTACGGCGGCGTCGGCCTGGGCAAGACCCACCTGATCCAGGCCATCGGCAATCAGGTGCTGGCCAACAACCGGCGCAGCATCGTCCGCTACATCCATGCCGAGCGCTATTTCTCCGACATGGTGCGCGCCATCCGCACCAAGTCGTTCGAGGACTTCAAGCGCAAATATGATTCGCTCGACCTGCTGTTGATCGACGACATCCAGTTCTTCGCCGGCAAGGACCGCACCCAGGAAGAATTCTTCTACACCTTCAACAGCCTGATCGAATCGGGCAAGCAGGTGATCATCACCAGCGACACCTTCCCCAAGGACCTGGAAGGCATCGAGGAGCGGCTGAAATCGCGCTTCAGCTGGGGCCTCACCGTCATGCTGGAGCCGCCCGAGCTGGAGATGCGCGTGGCCATCCTGCTCAACAAGGCCAAGCAGGAGGTCGAGACCCTGGACGAGGCCTCGGCCTTCTTCATCGCCAAGCAGATCCGCTCCAACGTCCGCGAACTGGAAGGGGCGCTCAAACGGGTGATGGCCTATGCCCGCTTCCACCAGCAGCCGATCTCGGTCGAGCTGGCCAAGGAGGCGCTGAAGGATTTGCTCGCCGTGCAGAACCGGCAGATCTCCATCGAAAACATCCAGAAGACCGTGGCCGATTTCTATAAAATCAAGGTCGCCGACATGTATGCCAAGAAGCGCACGCGCAACCTGGCACGGCCCCGGCAGATGGCCATGTACTTGGCCAAGGAGCTGACCAATATGTCGCTGCCCGAGATCGGCCAGGCCTTCGGCGGCCGCGATCACACTACGGTCATTCACGCCTGTCGCAAGATCGAGGAGCTGAAGGGTTCCGATCTGACCCTGCGGCGGGACTACAACCTGTTGGTCCAAGTCCTCACGGGATAACCCTGTGGATGAACGAGGGATGAAATGTGGATAAACAACAAACCGATGGATATAGGCCAAAAACTATCCACAGATATTCACAGCTATCCACAGGTCGGCCCGGAGACTTGTCCACAAGATAACTGTATAATTTTGCAGTGCTTTTAAGGCTTATCCAGAGAAATGGCAGTACATAATCATCAACATCAGGAAGATTTCTTATGCTTGTTCTGAAAACCAGCAAAGACGCAATCCTCAAACCCCTGCAGGCCGTGATCGGCGTCGTCGAGCGCAAGCACACCTTGCCGATCCTCTCCAATGTCCTGATCGAGTCGGTCGACGGCAAGGCCGCCTTTATTGCCACCGATCTGGAATTGCAGCTGACCGCTTGGGCCGATGAGGCTGCCGCCAAGGACACCGCCTTCACCGTTTCCGCCCGCAAGCTGCTCGATATCTGCCGCTCGCTGCCCGAGTCCGATATCGGCCTGGAGCTCGCCGGCGAACAACTCAAGCTGGCCGCCGGCAAGAGCCGCTTCAATCTGCAGACCCTGCCGGCGCGCGACTTCCCCCGGCTGCAGATCCCGGAAGGCGAAGGCGTCAGCTTCAGCCTGCCCCAAGGCACCCTGCGCCACCTGCTGGCCCGGGTGCAATACGCCATGGCCGTGCAGGACATCCGTTTCTACCTCAACGGCATGCTCATGCAGTTGAAGGACGGTCAGCTGATCGTGGCCGCCACCGACGGTCACCGCCTGGCCATCGATTCGACCCGGCTGGAGAAGTCGCCGGGCAAGGAACTCGACGTCATCCTGCCGCGCAAGGCCGTGGTCGAGCTGATCAAATTGATGGGCGACGGTGACGAGCCGGTTGAGGTCCAGGTCAGCCCCAACCAGGTGGTGGTGCGCGGCAGCCATTTCGAGTTGCGCAGCAAGGTGGTCGACGGCAAGTTCCCCGACTACCAGCGGGTGATTCCGACCGGCCACGACAAGGACTTCAGCATCGGCCGCCAGTTGTTCAACCAGTCGCTCACCCGCGCCGCCATCCTGACCAACGAAAAGTACCGCGGCGTCCGTCTGGCCCTCACCTCGGGCAGCCTGCGCATCGTTTGCAGCAACAACGAGCAGGAAGAGGCCCAGGAAGAGTTGGACATCGACTACGACAAAGGGCCGCTCGACATCGGCTTCAACGTCCAGTACCTGCAGGACGTCTTGAACAACCTCGACGGCGAGTCGGTCAGATGTTCCTTCGGCGACCCCAGCAGCAGCCTGCTGATCACGGTGCCGGGCGAGGACAACTTCCGCTACGTGGTCATGCCCATGCGCATTTGATCCAACAAATCCTGCTCCCCGCCGGGGAGCAGGTAGGGTGAGGGGCAACTGCCTTTTCATCCAGCAATACAGTGACTTAGAAAAAGGATTGTTTCACGTGGAACCTAAAGAGCAAGGCAACGGCGGCTACGACGAGTCCAGCATTCAGCAACTCGAAGGCCTGGAGGCGGTGCGCAAGCGGCCAGGCATGTACATCGGCGACACCCAGGACGGCTCCGGCCTGCACCACATGGTGTTCGAGGTGCTCGACAACGCCATCGACGAGGCCCTGGCCGGCTACTGCGACGACATCAAGGTAACCATCCACTCCGACAATTCCATCTCGGTCACCGACAACGGCCGCGGCATCCCCACCGGCATCAAGTTCGACGACAAGCACGAGCCCAAGCGCACGGCGGCCGAGATTGTGATGTGCGTGTTGCACGCCGGCGGCAAGTTCAACCAGAACAGCTACAAGGTCTCCGGCGGCCTGCACGGCGTCGGCGTCTCCTGCGTCAACGCCTTATCCAAGTGGCTCAAGCTCACCGTGCGGCGCGACGGTAAGACCCATTTCATGGAATTCCACCGCGGCGTGCCCATCGACCGCCTGGTCGAGGTGCATAACGGCGTCGAGGTCTCCCCGCTCAAGCTGATCGGCGACACCCACCGCTCCGGCACCGAGGTCCACTTCCTGGCCGACGAGGAAATCTTCGGCCATGTCGAGTTCCACTTCGAAATCCTGGCCAAGCGCATCCGCGAACTGTCCTTCCTCAACAACGGCGTCAAGATCGAGCTGATCGACGAGCGCGACGGCCGCCACGAGAACTTCGCCCTGTCCGGCGGGGTCAAGGGCTTCGTCGAATACATCAACCGCACCAAGACCATTCTTCACCCCAACGCCGTCTGCGCGGTGGGCGAGGCCAACGTCGCCGGGGTGACCATCACGGTCGAGGTGGCCATGCAGTGGAACAGCAGCTACCAGGAACAGGTGCTCTGCTTCACCAACAACATCCCGCAGTCGGACGGCGGCACCCACCTGACCGGTCTGCGCGCGGCGATGACCCGGGTGATCAACAAGTACATCGAAGAGAACGACATCGCCAAGAAGGCCAAGGTCGAGATCACCGGCGACGATATGCGCGAGGGCCTGGCCTGCGTGTTGTCGGTCAAGATGCCCGATCCCAAGTTCTCCTCGCAGACCAAGATGAAGCTGGTCTCCAGCGAGGCCCGGCCCGCGGTGGAAGAGGTCGTCTCCCAGAAACTCAATGATTTCCTGCTGGAGAACCCCAACGACGCCAAGACCATTGTGGCCAAGATCGTCGAGGCCGCCCGCGCCCGCGACGCGGCGCGCAAGGCCCGCGACATGACCCGGCGCAAGGGTGTGCTCGATTCCGCCGGTCTGCCCGGCAAGCTGGCCGACTGCCAGGAAAAGGACCCGGCCAAGTCCGAACTCTACCTGGTGGAGGGCGACTCCGCCGGCGGCTCCGCCAAGCAGGGCCGCGACCGCAAGTTCCAGGCCATCCTGCCGCTCAAGGGCAAGATCCTCAACGTCGAGAAGGCCCGGTTCGACAAGATGCTGTCCTCCCAGGAGGTCGCCACCCTGATCACCGCACTGGGCACCGGCATCGGCAAGGACGACTACAACCCGGAGAAGCTGCGCTACCACCGCATCATCATCATGACCGACGCGGACGTCGACGGCTCCCACATCCGCACCCTGCTGCTCACCTTCTTCTACCGGCAGATGCACGAGCTGGTCGAGCGCGGCCACATCTACATCGCCCAGCCGCCGCTGTACAAGGTCAAGCAGGGCAAGCAGGAGACCTATCTCAAGGACGACCACGAGCTGCGCCAGTACCTGCTGCGCGAGGCCCTCAAATCCGGCCAACTGCTGCCGGGCAAGGGCGCCGAGCCGCTGGCCAACGAAACCTTCGAGCAGATCGCCCGCGAATTCCTGCTGGCCGAGGCCGTCATCGACCGCCTGGCCCGGCGCCTGGATGCCGGCCTGCTCTACGCCCTGCTCGCCCTGCCCGTGGTCGACCTCACCAGCAAGGACGGCGCCAAGGCCGCCTCCGCCGCCCTGTCCAAGGAACTCAGCCGCCTCGGCACCCCGGCCAAGATCACCGCCGAATACGACGAGGAAAACGAGTTCTACAAGCTGCTGGTGATCAAGACCCGCCACGGCATCACCTATACCACTAGCCTGGACTACGAGTTCTTCCACAGCGGCGACTACGCCCAACTGCACAAGGTCGCCGAAGTCCTCGACGGCCTGATCGGCAATGGCGCCGAGATCCGCCGCGGCGAGAACAAAAAGGCCATCGCCGACTTCAAGGAAGGCATCGACTGGCTGCTGGGCGAGGTCAAGAAGAACCTCGGCATCCAGCGCTACAAGGGCCTGGGCGAGATGAACCCCGCCCAGTTGTGGGAAACCACCATGGACCCCACCGTGCGCCGCCTGATGAAGGTGCAGATCGAGGACGCCATTGCCTCCGACGAAATCTTCACCACCCTGATGGGCGAAGAGGTCGAGCCACGCCGGCGGTTCATCGAGACCAATGCGCTGGGGGTTAGAAACCTCGACGTTTGAGGATGATGGCTTGTGCCGCTACCATGAGCACATAAGCCCACGGAGGATGAGCATGGCCTATCCGGATATCGCAAGCCTACCCGTAGCGGAAAAACTCCAGCTCATGGAGTCTCTCTGGGATGCGCTCTGCCACGAAACCCAGGGCGCCCCGGAAGTGCCGGCCTGGCACAAGGACGAAGTCGAGCAGCGGATCGCCCGCCTTGCCAGCGGCGAAGAACCCACCTCTCCGTGGGAAGAAGCTAAAAAGCGCATCCGCGAGCAAGCCGGCTCGGCATGATGCGTCTGCGCATCGCGCGGTCGGCCGAAGCGGATTTGCTCAATGGCCACGCCTTCTATGAAAGGCAACAACAAGGCGTCGGCAGTTATTTTCTCGACAGCCTCTATGCCGACATCGATTCCCTCTTGCTTTATGCGGGCATTCACCCCAAGCCATATGGCCACCTGTACCGGATGCTCGCCAAGCGCTTTCCCTTCGCCATCTACTACGACCTCCAAGGCAATCTGGTGACGGTGGTAGCCGTGCTCGACTGTCGGCAGAACCCAGGGTCGATAAAGAGCCGCTTGCAGACACGATAAATGCTGGCCTTTCTGACATCCTTCGTTGGAAGCAGAATTTTCCAGGAAGGGGATAGGGATGAATCGATACAAAGTCTCAATGCGGATTCAAGGCAGCGGGAGAGCGATGGACGACCCCGAATATTTACTAACCGTTCAAGCAATCGACAGAAACGACGCTATAGGTGTGGCGTGTGCAACCCTATTTTGGGAGACAGGCCTAAGGAAGGTATGGGCATGGAGCACAGAACCAATTTCAAAATGCAGTAAAGATATTTCGCTTCATAGAGTCATTGCGCCAAAATGAAAATTTGGGTCGACGCCGACGCCTGCCCGGCGGTGATCAAGGACATCCTGTTCCGCGCCGCCGAGCGCATCCAATGCCCGCTGACCCTGGTGGCCAACAAGCTCTTGCGGGTGCCGCCCTCCCCTTACCTGAAAGCCCTGCAGGTGCCCGGCGGCTTCGACGTGGCCGACGCCGAGATCGCCCGCCGCTGCGAGCCGGGCGACCTGGTGATCACCGCCGACATCCCGCTCGCCGCCCAGGTGATCGACAAGGGCGGCCATGCCCTCAACCCCCGGGGCGAGTTCTACTCGAAAGAGAACATTCGCGAGGCCCTGAACCTGCGCGACTTCATGGATGGCCTGCGCGGTAGCGGGGTGCAGACCGGCGGCCCGCCGCCGCTGTCGCAGGCCGACCGCCAGGCCTTCGCCAATCAGTTGGACCGGTTCCTGGTTAAACATCGGCGAATAGGGTAGGATGCATTTATGCACCATAATCCGCTACGTTTGACGTACCCCACCTTCAGCAAAAGAGCGGCCAAGTCTTTGGCCCGGAGCCTATTGCTCATAGGTCTTGCCATGGCCAATCTGGCTAGCGCGGCTTCGGACATCGCCGGGAGCTTTTCCGAAACAACGCCGACAGCCATTGTGGGTGCGATAGAAGGCAGCAAGGGCTATCTGCTGGTGCATTTCACATCCCATGACCCAGCCTGTGTCTGGTGTATGCGGTCAAACACCCAGCTCGATAAATTGATCCTACCCTACCGCGAAAATCTTCAAGCCTTGCGGGTGAGCTGGGAGCCCTGGACCGCGATAGCCACGAGTAAACCGGACATAGGGCGTCTATACAATCTGCCGGGACTCCCCGCCCTGCTGCTATTCAAAGACGGCAAGGAACAGTGGCGCCAACTCTGGGCGCCCGAAGGCAAGCAAAAGGAAGAGTTGATCCGCGTGTTGGATGACTGCTGCCGCCAATGAGCCATAAATGCATCCTCATCACCGGCGTCAGCCGCGGCCTGGGCCGGGCGATGACCGAGCGGTTCATCGCCCTCGGCCACACCGTGATCGGCTGCGGCCGCAATGCCAAGGCCATCGCCACGCTGAAAAACCAGTACGGTCCGCCCCACCGCTTCGACGTGGTCGACGTCACCGATGATGCCGCGGTGAAAAAATGGGCGAAGGCGGTGCTGGCCCACCACGGCACGCCCGACCTGCTGCTCAACAACGCCGCGCTGATCAATCACTTGGCCCCGCTCTGGGAGGTGCCGCAGAAGGAGTTCGACGCGGTGATCGACGTCAATATCAAAGGCGTGGCCAATGTCATCCGCCACTTCGTGCCGGCCATGGTGGCGCGCAGGCACGGGGTGATCTGCAACTTCAGCTCGGGCTGGGGCCGCTCGACCGACGCCCAGGTCGCCCCTTACTGCGCGACCAAGTGGGCCATGGAAGGCCTGAGCCAGGCCCTGGCCCAGGAATTGCCTAAGGGCATGGCCGCCATCCCGCTCTCGCCCGGCATCATCAACACCGAGATGCTGCAAAGCTGCTTCGGCACCGACGCCGCCGGCTACCCCACGGCCGAGCAATGGGCCGAAGAGGCGGTGCCCTGGCTGCTCAAGCTCGGGCCCAAGGACAACGGTCGCTCCCTGACCGTGGGCGACTGAGCCCCTGTTTCACGTGAAACCGTAATGCCCCTCCCTCACTCGTGCACCCTAAAGGGCATAAAGGGGAGGGCGGGAGGAGGACATCAACCTGAACGAATCGAGTATGCTCCCCACCCTAACCCTCCCCGCTCGCGGGGAGGGAATGTAGAAATCGACCCCATAAGGACTTCTATGCTTGCCAAGACCCTGCGCGCCCTGTTGGCCGCCGCCGCCCTCCTCGCCCTGCCCGCCTTCGCCGGCAACCCCATGGTGCGGATGACCACCAACGTCGGCATGGTGGAGATCGAGCTGTTCCAGGACAAGGCGCCGGCCACGGTGAAGAACTTTATGGCCTATGTCGATGCCGGCTTCTACAACGGCACCCTCTTCCATCGGGTGATCCCCGACTTCATGATCCAGGGCGGCGGTTTCGCCCCCGGCCTGCAGGAAAAGCCGACCCGGCCACCGGTGCAGAACGAGGCCGACAACGGCCTGAAGAACACCGTGGGCACCCTGGCCATGGCCCGAACCATGGACCCGCATTCGGCCAGCGCCCAGTTCTTCATCAACGTGAACAACAACGGCTTTCTCGACCACACCCGCAAGACCATGAACGGCTGGGGCTACGCCGTGTTCGGCCGGGTGGTCAAGGGCCTGGAGGTGGTGGGCAGGATCGCCGAGGTGGCCACCCGCTCGGTCGGCCCCTTCGACGACGTGCCGCGGGTGGATGTGGTGATTGTCAAAATGGAGCGCCTGCCCGAGCCGACCAAGAAGAAATAGACGGGCGGAACGGCCAATGAAAAAGGGGCCTAACGGCCCCTTTGCTTTTGTAGCCGACCGGCCTAAAGCCAAGCGCGCAGGGCGGCCTCCAGCTCCGCCTCCTTCACCGGCAGGGTGAGCGCCGCGTCGATGCGGAAGCGCTGCCTGACCTTGTCCAGCGCAGCCTGGTGGCTGGTTTCGTAGAAGACCACGGTCTTGCAGCCGGGCAGCTTCTGTGCGGCCGCCAGCAGCGATTCGACATTGCTCACCCGGTCGCGGAAGTCCGGCTGGAAGAAAAAATCGGCCACCACCACGTCGGGCGGGGTCTTGCGCATGAGGGTGATGCCCTTGCGCACCGAGAACTCGGTGGCGACCTTGAAGCCCAGCCGTTCGTAGAGCGGGCGCAGGTTGGGGAAGCCCAATAGCTCGATGACCGAGAGCAAGACCTTCTGGGACATCGCCGCCTACTTCTTGGCGGCGGTCTTGCGCGGGGGGGCGGCCTTCTTCTTGGCCGGCTCCGCCGCTTCGGTCTTGGCGGCAGCCTTGGCCGGGGCCTTGCGCGTGGTCTTCTTGGCGGTCGGGCCCTTGGCCGCCTTGGCGGCGATCAGGTCCAGCGCTTCGGCCAGGGTGATGCTGTCGGGCTTGAAGTCCTTGGGCAGGGTGGCGTTGATCTTGCCGTGCTGGACATAGGGGCCGTAGCGGCCGTCCTTGACCACCACCGGCGCGCCGTCGGCCGGGTGCTTGCCCAGCTCGCGCCCCGGGTCGGCGCTGGCACCGCGACGGCCCGGCGGCAGGGCCAGGATCTCCAGGGCCTGTTTCAGGTCGACGGTGTAGACGTCATAGGCCTTGGGAATGGACTTGAACTTGTCGTTGTGCAGCAGGTAGGGACCGAAGCGGCCGATGTTGGCGACGATGGGCTTACCGGTCTCCGGGTGAGCGCCCACTTCGCGCGGCAGCGACAGCAGCACGAGCGCGGTGTCCAGGTCGGCGGTCTCGGTCGGGCGGTCTTTCGGCCAGCTGGCGCGGCGCGGCTTGACCTTGCTGCCGGCCTCCTGCTCGCCGACCTGGACATACCAGCCGAAGCGGCCGTTGAGCAGGGTGATCGGCTTGCCGGTGTCGGGGTCGCTGCCGAGCACGCGGCCGTTGTCTTCCGAGGCGGCGTCGCCGAAGGGCCGGGTGTAGTCGCACTCGGGGTAGCCGCTGCAGCCGACGAACAGGCCGCGCTTGCTCGCCTGCAGCAATAAGGGTTTGCTGCACTTGGGGCAGGGTTCGTTCACCGGGCAGCCGCGCTCGACCTTGTCCTTCACAGACAATTGCGTAGCGAAGTCGTCCCAGAATTCATGCATTACCGGCACCCAGGTGCGGGTGCCGTTGGACACGTCGTCCAGCTCGTCCTCCATGTGGGCGGTGAAGCCGTAGTCGACATAGTGGTCGAAGTGCTGGGTCAGGAAGCAGTTGACCAGCCGGCCCATGGGCGTTGGCTTGAACCGCTTCTTGTCGAGAACGGCATAGGCGCCGATGTTGTCCCGCTCGTAGAGCAGGGTGGAGATGATGTTGGCGTAGGTGGAGGGCCGGCCGATGCCGTATTCCTCCAGGGTCTTGACCAGGCTGGCCTCGGAATAGCGGGGCGGCGGCTGGGTGAAGTGCTGCTCGCCACGGATGAGGTCGACCGGCAGCACCTCGCCCTCCTTCAGGGGCGGCAGCTTGGCCTCGTCTTCATCCTCGCTGGGCTCGTCACTGTCCTCGTGATAGACGGCAAGAAAGCCGTCGAAGGCGATGGTCTGGCCGGTGGCGCGGAAGACGCCGGCCTTGCCGGCGGCCAGGTCGGCCGCCACCGTGTCGAGCTGGGCCGGGGCCATCTGGCAGGCCAGGGCACGCTTCCAGACCATCTCGTAGAGCTTGAACTGGTCGGCGCCCAGGTGGTTCTTCAGGCTGTCCGGGGTGCGGGCGATGCTGGTCGGGCGGATGGCCTCGTGCGCCTCCTGGGCGTTCTTGGCCTTGTTGGCGTAAGTGACCGCTTGCGCCGGCAGGTAGTCCTTGCTGAACTGCTTGGCGATGTAGCCGCGAATCTCGGCGATGGCCTCCTGGGCCAGGTTGACCGAGTCGGTCCGCATATAGGTGATCAGGCCGACCGCGCCGCCGCCGATGTCGATGCCCTCATACAGCTGCTGGGCGGTGCGCATGGCGCGCTCGGCGGAAAAGCCCAGCTTGCGCACGGCCTCCTGCTGCAGGGTGGAGGTGGTGAAGGGCGCGGCGGGCATCCGCTGCTTGCGCTTCTTCTCCACCTTGGCCACGGTCACTTGGCCGTTAGCCGCGCGAGTGAGCGCTTCCACGACCTCTGTTTGCCGGGCCCCGTTCTCGATCGAGAACTGCTGGATCTTCTCGCCCTCGAACTGGGTCAGCCGGGCGCCGAACTTCTGCTTGCCCTGATGGCTGTCGAGATGGATGGTCCAGTACTCGCGGGGCTGGAAGCGTTCGATCTCCTCCTCGCGCTCGCAGATCAGGCGCAGGGCCGGGCTCTGCACCCGGCCGGCGGAGAGGCCGGGGCTGATCTTCTTCCACAGCAGGGGCGAGAGGTTGAAGCCGACCAGGTAGTCCAGCGCGCGCCGGGCCTGCTGGGCGTTGACCAGTTCCATCGCGATGTCGCGCGGATTGGCCACCGCCTCTTTCACCGCCCGCTCGGTGATCTCGTGGAAGACCACGCGCTTGAGCACCTTCTTGGCCAGGAGCTTGCGCTCGCGCAGGATCTCGGCCAGATGCCAGGCGATGGCCTCGCCTTCGCGGTCCGGGTCGGTCGCGATCAGCACTTCGTCGGCCTTCTTCACCGCTTTGGCGATGGCCTCGACGTGCTTGGCGTTGCGCTCGATCACCTCGTACTTCATGGCGAACTCGTTGGCGGTGTCGACCGAGCCGGTCTTGGGCAGCAGGTCGCGGACATGGCCATAGGAGGCCAGCACTTCGAAATCGGCGCCAAGATACTTCTTCAGGGTCTTCGCCTTCGAGGGCGACTCGACAATCAATAGGTGCATATATCTTTATTGTTCAGTGCAGCGTCGGCGGCTCATCGCCCAAGTCCTGCACCAGGTCTTCCAGCCAGAGCGCCTCCATCGGGCCGCCCAAGCGCCAGAGCGCGATCAGGGTGATCCACTTGATCTTGTCGGCGGGGACCTCGCGGTCGTCCAGGGCCAGGGCGCGCTCGATCACCCACTCCCGGCCGTAGGGCGACAGCAGCCCGGCCGACTCCAGGTAGGTGATGAAGCCGCGGCCGGCAGCCTCCAGCCGATTGATCTCGAGCTCGCTGTAGTGACGAAGGCCGGCATGGGCGAGCTGGCCGCTCTCATCCTGGGGGGTGAGGTCTTCCAGGCCCGATAGCCAGTCCAGCGCGCGATCGATCTCGGCCTGCTCGAAGCCGGCTGCGACCAGCTTGCGGGCCAGGGATTCGGCGTCGGGGTAATAGTCGTCGGCGAGGTAGTTTTCGTAGAGGTATTGGAGGATTTCGAACATGTCGACCTCAATACAGTCGTTGATATAAGCCGCCCGGTAGCGCGGCAACCTTGCCGTTCAGTTCGTGCGCCAGAAGCATCGCCGAAACGGTATCCACCGTCAAGCCGGAGCCGGCGACCAGGGCATCCAGGCCCATGGGCTCGGTGCCCATCAGGCCAAGCAGGGCGTCGGTTTCAGGCGCCTCCGTGGCATTCACGTAAGTAGGCGCCCACTGAAAACGCAGTTCTTCCAGGATATCTTCGGCCGACTCGACCAGCTTGGCCCCCTGTTTAATGAGGGCATGACAGCCGCGACTCAAGGGCGAATGGATCGAGCCGGGCAAGGCGAACACCTCCCTGCCCTGCTCCACCGCCAGCTTGGCCGTGATCAGCGAGCCGCTGTCGGGGGCGGCCTCGATCACCAGCACGCCCAGGGCGAGGCCGCTGATGATGCGGTTGCGCCGGGGAAAGTGGCCGGGCTTGGGCTGCGTGCCCAAGGCAAATTCGGAGACGATGGCCCCATGTTCGGCCAATTTGTGCGCCAGTTGCCGGTTTTTCGCCGGATAAACCCGGTCCAGGCCGGTGCCGACCACGGCCACGCTGCTCCCCTGTCCGCTCAGGCCGCCCTCGTGGGCGGCGGCATCGATGCCCTCGGCCAGGCCGCTGACCACGGTGAGGCCCGCCTCGGCCAGGGCCTGGGCGAAGGCCCGGGCGTCCCGCTGGCCTTGTGGCGTGGCGTTGCGGCTGCCGACGATGGCGAGCATCGGCCGGGCGAGCCAGGCGGGGTCACCTTTTATATACAGCCAGGGCGGCGGGTCGGGCAGATTGCGCAGCGGCTCCGGGTAGGCCGGGTCGGTATAGGGGATGAAGTGATTGCCGGGCTCATTGAGCCAGGCCAGTGCGGCTTGGTGCTCGGTTTCGTCCACGCCCTTGGCGATCTCGCGGGCCAGGGCCTCGCCGACGATGGGCTTGAGCAGACCGACCGGTGCGTCGAAGACGCTCTTGGCATCGGGAAAGTGTTCGAACAGGCGCCGGGCGGCGTCGGGGCCGAGGCCGGGAATGGCCTCCAGGCCGAGCCAGTGGAGGGCGTCGGTCGGCGCGGTCAAGGGTTGCGCACGGCGTCCTTGATGGCGACCGGCTGCTCGCCCTTCATGACCAGGGCGTAGGCGGCCTGCTCGAACACGCGGTAGACGAAGACCACGGCGATGCGCTTGTCCGGTAGCGCCAGGTTGTTTTCGTCTTGCTTGCTGCACTCGTCCTTGGCGTTGCTGCGGCCGGCCAGGAAGGCCAGCTTTTCCGCGCGCAGGCAACGGGGATCGGCGATCGAGGGCGCGCTGCGGTAGACGCCGAGGACATGGCCGACTTCGACGCCGTCCTTGCTACCCTTGTTCAAGACCAGGCTGCTGTATGTGCCGGTCAGCTTGGCCCCGGTCAGGGTACTGGCGACCTTGGCCGCAATCGGCTTGTCCGGCGCATGCGGGACGAAGGCCATCTCGCCGTTGCCGAAGTGCGGGTAGAGGCGGTCGCGCTCCAGCACTTCCTGGCTGGTCTTGTCGATCTCGAACAGGGCGGGCTGGCCGGGCTCGACCATGTGCATCATGCCGATATGGATCAGCAGGTTACCCAGGCTTTCGCCCGAGTCCGGGTCGATCACCGCGGGCCCGGCCCGGACGATTTCCCAGCGCGGCACGCTGGTGTCGCTGGCGGTGGCATAGACGCGGTCGCCGGCGCCGAACAACACGCGGCCCTCGCTGGAGCCGAGGATGCGCGGGGCGCTGGCCAGCTCCTTGTCGTTGACCAAACCGCCCTGATTTAATAAAAAAGAGATGGCTTCGTAGGGAATGCTGGGGATGGCGGCGGTCTTTCCCTCAAGCGGCTCGACGCGCGCCTGCGGCGAGAGCTTGATGGTTTCCAGGGCGTCGCGCTCCAGCATGAGCCGAGGTTGGGCGCCGCGCACCAGAATGACGCTGTCGCCGGGATAGATCAGGTGGGGGTTCTTGATCTGTTCGCGGTTGAAACCCCAGACCTCCGGCCATTTCCAAGGGTTCTTCAGGAAGCGCTCGGAAATGCCCCAAAGGGTGTCGCCCTTGACCACCGTATAGCGGTCCGGCACGTTGTCCTGAAGCTGGACCTCGTCCGCCATGACGGTGAACGTTGCAGCGGCGAGGACGGTCAATAGTACTAGACGCATGATTTACCCCATCGGAGACCCGATTCTTGTTCGCTATACTAACGCCAACTCTATCCACATACGGCAAGAAAGAGCTTGCCTGAATGATTTAAACATATGGCTTTGTTGAAAATACTGCACTACCCCGACCCCCGCCTGCACATCGTGGCCAAGCCGGTGGACAAGGTCGACGATCATATCCGCAAGCTCGCGGCGGACATGGCGGAGACCATGTATGCCGCGCCGGGCATCGGCCTGGCCGCCACCCAGGTCGACCGCCACATTCAGATGCTGGTCACCGACGTCAGTGACACCCATGATCAATTGATGACCTTCATCAATCCGCAGATCGTCGAGTCCAATGGCGAGGCCGTGCATGAAGAGGGTTGTCTGTCGGTGCCCGGCATCTATGAAGAGGTGACCCGGGCCGAGCGGATCAAGGTGCGCGCCCTCAACCTCGAAGGCGAGCCTTTCGAGCTGGAGGCGAACGGCCTGCTCGCCGTCTGCATCCAGCACGAGATCGATCACCTCAAGGGCAAGGTCTTCGTCGAATACCTGTCGCGCCTGAAGCAGGACCGGATCAAGCAGAAGCTCAAAAAGCACTCGCGCGAAGCGATGTGAGCGAGGCGTGAGGAGTAAGGCGTGAGGCGAGTACAATTGCCCCACCGCGCTCACCGCTCACCGACCGACCCATGCGCCTCATCTTCGCCGGTACCCCCGAGTTCGCCGCCCAGGCGCTGGCCGCCCTCATCGAGGCCGGCCACGAGATCCCGCTGGTGCTGACCCAGCCGGACCGGCCGGCCGGCCGCGGCATGAAGCTCAAGGCCAGCCCGGTCAAGGAGCTGGCGCTCAAGCACGGCCTGCATGTGGAACAGCCGGAACGGCTGAAGAGGCCCGAGTCCTGGGCGCCGATCGTCGAGGCGAAGGCCGATGTCATGATCGTCGCCGCCTACGGCCTGATCCTGCCGCAGGCCGTGCTCGATATTCCACGCTTGGGTTGCGTCAACATCCACGCCTCGCTGTTGCCGCGCTGGCGGGGTGCGGCCCCGATCCAGCGGGCGATCGAGGCGGGCGATCGTGAAACCGGCATCACTCTGATGCAGATGGATGCCGGCCTCGATACCGGCGCCATGTTGAGCCGGGCCGCGCTGACTATCACGGCCGACGACACCGCCGGCAGCCTGCACGACAAGCTGGCCGAGCTGGGTGCCCACGAGATCGTCGCCCTCCTCCCCCGCCTGCAAGCCGGTGAGGTAGGGGCCGCAGCCCAGGATGACACTCTGGCGACCTACGCCAAGAAGATCGGCAAAGAGGATGCGGCCATCGACTGGCGCCGGTCAGCGGTCGAACTCGATCGCCAGATTCGCGCCTTCAACCCGGTGCCTGGTGCCTTCGGCCAGTTGGGCGGTGAGGCGGTCAAGCTCTGGCGCGCCCGGCCGGCCGATGGGCGCGGCACCCCGGGCGAGATCATCGCCGTCGAGCGCGATGCCGTGCGCGTCGCTTGCGGCGACGGCGCCTTGGACCTGCTCGAACTGCAAAAGGCCGGGGCCAAGCGCATGGCCGTGGCGGCGTTTCTGGCCGGCAACCCACTCGCCGTCGGCCAGCGTTTCGACGCCGGCGCCGCCAGTTGAATTTTCTCCGGGCACCGGCATCTAATCGCCGTCTGAATTGATAGAGGAAATACCCCGATGTTGAACAACTGGCTCAAGACCACGATCCTGATGGCGGCGATCGTCGCGCTGTTCGGCGCGGTGGGCATGGCCATCGGCGGCGCCCAGGGCATGGTGATTGCGCTTTTGATCGGCGGCGCCATGAACCTGTGGGCCTATTGGAATTCCGACAAGATGGTGCTGCGCATGTACAACGCGCAGGAGGTCGGCCCGCACGAGGCGCCCGAGTTCCATGCCATGGTGCAGGACCTGGCACGTCGCGCCGGTCTGCCCATGCCGCGGGTCTACGTCATCGACGAGGCGCAGCCCAACGCCTTCGCCACCGGGCGCAACCCGGAGAATGCCGCGGTCGCGGCCACCACCGGCATCATGCGCATCCTGACCGAGCGCGAGCTGCGCGGCGTCATGGCCCACGAACTGGCCCACGTGAAAAACCGCGACACCTTGATCTCGACCCTCTCGGCCACCGTGGCCGGCGCCATCGCCTCGCTCGCCCAGTTCGGCTTCCTGTTCGGCGGCGGCCACAACAACGAGCGCAGCGTCCATCCGGTGGTGCAGATCGTGGTCATGATCCTGGCGCCCTTGGCCGCCATGCTGATCCAGATGGCGATCTCGCGCGCCCGCGAGTTCGGGGCCGACCGCGGCGGTGCCGAGATTTCCGGCGACCCCGAGGCGCTCGCTTCGGCCCTGAAGAAGATCGAGGCCTATGCCCGCGGTGTGCCCATGGACGCCGCCGAGCTGCACCCGGAGACGGCACAGATGATGATCATCAACCCGCTTGCCGGCGGCGAAGGCCTGAGCGGCCTGTTCCGCACCCATCCCGCCACCGAGCAGCGCGTCCAGCGCCTGCTCGCCCTGGCCCGGCGCAGCATATGACCATGCGGCATCCCGCACGACCCGGCGGGATGCCGCATCTTGTCTAAGGCCCACAACAACGCCCGCAGCCTGGCGGCCGATCTGGTCGCCGCCGTGCTGCAAGAGCACCGCAGCCTCACAGCTGCCCTGGCGGCCGCGCGCGCCCAGCGGCCGGACCCGCGCATGCTCGCGGCGGCCCAGGATCTCGCCTATGGCGTGCTGCGCCATTACGGTCGGCTGCGCTTCCATCTCGACCGCCTGCTCGCCAAGCCGTTGGCCGATGTCGAGTTGACCGGTTTTCTCCTGGTCGGCCTTTATGAACTCGACCAGACCAATGCCGCCGCCTATGCCGTGGTCAACGAGGCCGTGGCCGCGGCCGCCCAGCGTTTCCCCAAGGCGCGTGGCTTGGTCAACGCCGTGCTGCGCAATTTCCAGCGTCGCCAGCAAGAACTCTCGGCGGCAGCCGAGCAGGACCCGGTCGCCCGCTGGAACTTCCCCAAGTGGTGGATCAAGCGGGTGCAGACCGATTGGCCCGATGCCTGGCGGGACATCCTCGAATCGGCTGCCCAGCATCCGCCGATGACCCTGCGCATCAACCGTCGGCGCACGACCGTGGCCGACTGTTTGGCGCGCTTGCAGGTCGAGGGCATCGCCGCCGAGCAGACCGGCCCTTGGGCGCTGACCCTGGAGAGGCCGGTACCGGTGAGCGCCCTGCCCGGCTTCGCCGAGGGCGAGGTCTCGGTGCAGGACCTCGGCGCCCAGGCGGCGGCCGAGCTGCTCGACTGTAGCGACGGGATGCATGTGCTCGATGCCTGCGCCGCGCCGGGCGGCAAGACCGGCCATCTGCTGGAGGCCCATGCGCTGGACCTGGTCGCCATCGACAGCGAATCCGGCCGGCTCGGCCGGGTTCGGGAGAACCTCGACCGCCTGGGCCTGGCGGCCCGGCTGGTCGCGGCCGATGCCGGGACGCCCTCGGCCTGGTGGGACGGCCGCGCCTTCGACCGTATCCTGCTCGACGCCCCCTGCTCCGCCTCCGGCGTGGTCCGCCGGCACCCGGACGGCAAATGGCTCAAGCGTGTCTCTGATGTTGAAAGCCTGACAAAAGAGCAGGACCGCTTGCTGGAGGCTTTATGGTCTTGCCTGAGGCCGGGTGGTAAATTGCTTTATGCCACATGCAGCGTGTTCCGGCAGGAAAACGAGGTGCGGGTGCAGTCCTTTCTGGGGCGGCATCCCGATGCCCGTCTCGAGCCGCTGAACCTGCCTGGGGCGCAAAACGGACAATGGCTGCCCAACCCGCTACATGACGGATTCTTCTATGCCCGCCTGGTCAAGGCGTAAATTCATTGCGGCAACGCTGGGGTTTGCCCTCCTGTCGGGGCTTGCCCCTGCCCAGGCCGAGGGCATCCGCGCCAAGCAGATCGAACTGCTGCCGCGCGACGATCACTACGTCCTCAGCGGCGGCTTCGAGGTGCAGCTCAACGAGCGGCTGGAAGAGGCATTGACGCGCGGGGTCACCATTACCTTCATCCAGGAGTTCGAGCTGGAGCGGCCGCGCGACTACTGGCTGGACGAAGGCATCGCCGACGCGAGCCGTACGATCAAGCTGAGCCACAATGCCTTGTTGCGCAGCTTCACCGTCAACACCGCGGGCCGGCTCTCCAGCCACGACAGCCTGACCGACGCCCTGGCGGCGGTCGGCAATCTCGGCAACTGGGCGGTGGTCGAGCGTCAGTTGCTCAAGAAGAAGACCGCCTATCGGGCCGGCGTGCGCATGCATGCCGACTTGTCCCAGCTCCCGAAACCCTTGCAGGTGAACGCCTTCGCCTCCGACCGCTGGCAGATGGATTCCGACTGGGTCCGTTGGCAAATAAAACTTTGAGATGATCGCCCTTGTCACCCTGAGCTTGGTGGCCGGCGCGGTGCTGATCGCGCTGCTGTCCCTGGCGGCCGACAACACAGCCTTCTTCGCCGGACACTTCACCCTGCTGCTCAGCCTGACCGCCGTGGCCGCCCTGGCCCTGATCGGGCTGATCGGCTATCAGGCCTATGTCCTGGTCCGCCGCATCCGCGCCGGCGTCTTCGGCGCCAAGCTGACCGCCCGTCTGCTGCTGGTCTTCGCCCTCATGGCCCTGCTGCCGGGCGCCGTCGTCTACGCCGTGTCGGTGCAGTTCCTCACCCGCTCGATCGAGTCATGGTTCGACGTGCGCATGGAACGTGCGCTGCAGGGCGGCCTGAGCCTGGGACAATCGGCCTTGGAGAACATCCGGCGCGACCTGGTCAAGAAGGCCGAGGCCATGGCTGCGCAATTGGCGGAGATGCCGCCGGAAGAACAGACATATCGGCTCAACGAGTTGCGCGAGACCATCGCGGCCCAGGAGGTTGGCCTCTACGATCTGGAAGGCCGCCTCCTGGTCTTCGCCTCCGCCGACAAGGCCGGCCTGGCGCCGCTGCCGCCGAGCAGTGCCGCGATCTGGCAGGTTCGCCTGCAGCAGCCGTGGTCGCGGGTCGAGCCAACTGCCGATGGCGAGGGCCTGATCGCGCGGGCCGCGGTGCCGGTCAACCTGCTGTCCTTGGGCGAGAGCGTGCGGGTCCTGCTCTTGCAGCAAGCGATCCCGCAGCAACTGGCGCGCGATGCCCGCGAGGTCGAAGTGGCGCACAGCGGCTATCAGGAACTGGCGTTGTCGCGCATCGGCCTCAAGCGGCTCTACGGCTTTTCCCTGACCATCGCCCTGGCCCTGGCGCTGTTCTCGGCGATCTCGCTCGCCTTCATCCTGTCCGAGCGCATGGCCGCGCCGTTGCGCGCCCTGGCGCGCGGCACCCGGGCCGTGGCCCGCGGCGACTTCAGCCAGGTGCAGGCTACCGGCAGCCAGGACGAGCTGGGCATGCTGACCCAATCGTTCAACCGGATGACCCGGCAGTTGGCCGATGCCCGCGCCCTGGCCCAGGAAAACCAGGACATGCTGCAGGAGGCCAAGGCCTATCTCGAGAGCATCCTCGGCAGCGTCAGCACCGGCGTGATTACCCTGAGCCCGGATTACCTCGTGCGCACTGTCAACGCCGCGGCGGCCGAGGCGCTCGGCGTCGAGGCAGCGCAACTGATCGGCCGGCGGCTCGCCGAACTGGGCGAGCCGGGCGGCGGTCTATACCGGCTGGCGAGCGAGATGGAGCGCTGCTTCGTCGAGGCCGCCGAGGGCCACTGGCAGGGCGAGATGGAATACGACAGCGGCAACGGCATGCGCGTGCTGCTCACCCGCGGCGCGCCGCTGACCAGCGAGGCCGACAGCGATCGCCTGCTCGCCTTCGACGACATCACCGAGATGATCCGCGCCCAGCGCGATGCCGCCTGGGGCGAGGTGGCCCGGCGCATGGCCCATGAGATCAAGAATCCGCTGACGCCGATCCAGCTCTCGGCCGAGCGCTTGCAGCGCAAGCTGGCTGATAAGTTGGACGAGCCCTCGCGCCAGATGCTGACCCGCTCGACCGAGACCATCGTCGGCCAGGTGGCGGCGATGAAGGGCCTGGTCGATGCCTTCGCCGAGTATGCCAAGCTGCCGGCCGCGCACATCGAGGCCGTCGACCTCAATGCCCTGATCCGCGAGGTGCTGGTCCTCTACGAAGGCCAGGTGCCGATGCAGGTCATGCTGGACGAAAACCTGCCCCCGGTGGCGGGCGACCCCGCCCTGCTGCGCCAAGTGCTGCATAACCTGGTGAAGAATGCGAAAGAGGCCCTGGCCGAGGCGGCGGAACCCCAGTTGCGCGTTGCCACCGGCCTCGGCAAGAATGGCGTCGAATTGCGCATCGGTGACAGCGGCCCCGGTTTCCCCGAACACCTGCTCAGCCGCCTGTTCGAGCCTTATGCCACGACCAAGCCCAAGGGCACCGGCCTGGGCCTGACCATCGTGAAGAAGATCGTCGACGAGCACCGTGGCGTCATCGACGTGCGCAATGCGCAACCCCACGGGGCATGCATAACGATTACACTACCGGTTATGGAAGGTGAAGCTGCCGATGAGTGAAATTCTGGTAGTCGACGACGAGGCCGGCATCCGCGAGTTGATGCGCGAAATCCTCGAGGACGAGGGTTACGAAGTGCGGCTGGCGGAGAACGGCCAAGCGGCCCGCGCCGAGCGCCTGGCCAAGGAGCCGTCGCTGGTGCTGCTGGATATCTGGATGCCCGATGTCGATGGCATCACCCTGCTCAAGGAGTGGTCGGCCGACGGTCTGCTGACCATGCCGGTGGTCATGATGTCCGGCCACGGCACCATCCACACCGCCGTCGAGGCGACCCGCCTGGGCGCCTTCGACTATCTGGAAAAACCGGTCCCCTACAACCACCTGATCGACACCGTGGCGCGCGCGCTCAATGTGCATGCCCCGGCCCAAGTACCGATCTTCAACCTGGATGTCCTCGGCAACAGCCCGGCGATCCTGGGCCTGGCCCAGCGACTCAAACAAGTGGCCAACGTCGAGTCGCCCCTGCTGGTGACTGCGGAATCCGGCGCCGGGGCCGAGGCCTGCGCCCGCTTCCTGCATGTGCCCGATACACCCTGGTTGGCGCCGGACAGCATGGGCGATCTGGCCGAGCGGCCGATCGAGTGGCTGAACCAGGCCAAGGGCGGTCTGCTGTTCCTGCGCGAAGTGGCCGAACTCACGCCCTTGCAGCAGAAAGGCCTGCTCCTGCTGCTGTCCCGCCGCAACGAATTCCATGTGCGCATCGTCTGCGCCTCTGCCCAAAACCTCGCGCAGCGGGCACTCGAAGGCAACTATTCGAAGGAGCTCTACAACGCGCTGACCCAGGCGGCGGTGCGGGTGCCGCCGCTGCGCGAGCACAAGGAAGACATCCCGGCCTTGGCCCAGGCCGAACTGACCCGGGTGATCGCAGAGCAGGGTTTGCCGCCGCGCCGGTTCAGCGAGGCCGCCCTGGCCGCGCTCACTCAATTCACCTGGCCCGGCAACATCGACGAACTGCGCGCGCGCGTACGCAGCTTGGCGACCACCACGCTGAGCGAAGAGATCGACCTCGACGAGGTGTCGGCCCAGATGGGTGACAGCAAGGCCGAAGAAAAGGCCGTGGCCGACCTCAACCTGGAGATGCCGCTGAAGGACGCCCGCGAGATCTTCGAACGCCGCTACCTGGAGGCGCTGCTTACCGCTTGCAACGGCAACATGACCCGGGTGGCCGAGAAGAGCGGCCTCGAGCGTACCCACCTCTATCGCAAGCTCAAGCAGCTCGGCATACAACTGCCGGCCAAAAAAGAGGCGTAGGCACCGGCTAGGCCGATAACTGGGCTGATATCGATCGAAGGCTAGCCATGAAAATCATCATTCTCGGAGCCGGCCAGGTCGGTTCGAATCTGGCCTCCGGCCTGGTTTCGGAGGCCAACGATATCACCGTAGTCGATGTCGACCAGGCCAAGCTCGATTGGCTGCAAGACCGCTACGATCTGCGCACCATCTGCGGCCAGGCTGCGCACCCCTCGGTACTGCGCCAAGCCGGTGCCGAGGACGCCGACATGCTGGTGGCGGTGACCCAGAACGACGAGATCAACATGCTGGCCTGCAAGCTGGCGGCCACCCTGTTCCGCATCCCGACCAAGATCGCCCGCATCCGCGACCTGGATTACATGAAGCAACCGGAGATCTTCGCGCCGGAGAACATGGCGGTGGACTTCGTGATCAGCCCCGAGCAAGAGGTGACCGACTACCTGCGCCGCCTGATCGACTACCCCGAGGCCCTGCAGGTAGTCGACTTCGCCGACGGTCGCATCCGCCTGGTCGCCATGCGCGCCCACTTCGGCGGCCCGCTGGTCGGCCATGAGCTGCGCGACATCCGTCAGCACCTGCCCAAGCTCGATGCCCGGGTCGCCGCCGTCTTTCGGCGCGATCACGTGTTCGTGCCCGACGGCCGCACGGTGATCGAGGACGGCGACGAGGTCTTCTTCATCGCCGCCACCGAGAACATCCGGGCCGTGATGAAGGAGATGCGCCGGGCCGACAAGAGCGTGCGCCGGGTGATGATCGCCGGTGGCGGCAACATCGGCAGTCGCTTGGCCGCCGCCCTGGAGCACGACTACCAGGTCAAGCTGATCGACCGCAACAAGAAGAACGCCGAGCAGTTGGCCGCACAGCTCCGGCACGCCATGGTCTTCACCGGCAACGCCACCGACGAGGAGCTGCTCTTGCAGGAGAACGTCGACGACATGGACGTGTTCTGCGCACTGACCAACGACGACGAAGACAACATCATGGCCTGTCTCTTGGCCAAGCGCATGGGTGCGCGCAAGGTGGTCGCCCTGATCAACCGCTCGACCTATGTCGATCTCTTGCAGGGTGGGGCGATCGACATTGCCCTGTCGCCGGCCCAGGCCACCATCAGCCCTCTGCTCACCCACATCCGCCGCGGCGACATGGTGGCGGTGCACAGCCTGCGCCGGGGCGCGGTCGAGGCCATGGAGGCGGTGGTCCACGGCGACCGCAATTCGTCCAAGCTGGTCGGCCGCCGCATCGAGGAGATCGCCCTGCCCGAAGGGGTGAGCATCGGCGCCCTCCTGCGCGGCGACGAAGTGATCATCGCCCACCACGACACGGTGATCGAGGCCGAGGATCATGTCATCCTGTTCGTGCCCAACAAGCGCCTGATTCCCAAGGTGGAGAAGCTGTTCCAGGTCGGTATGGGATTCTTCTGAAGTGCAGGATCGCCTGTTCCCCATATTGAAAGTGTTGGGCATGGTCATTGCCATCTTCGGCCTGACCATGTTGTTTCCGCTGGTCATTGCCGAAGGGATGGGCGACGCGGCGCGGCATGCCTACGACAAGGCGGTGCTGATCACCATCGGCAGCGGCATCTTTCTCTGGCTGTTCACCCGCCAGAACAAGCGCGACCTGCGCTCGCGCGACGGCTTCCTGCTGGTGGTGCTGATCTGGACCGTCCTGCCCATCTTCGCCGCCCTGCCATTGCTGATCTATCTGCCCGGCCTCAGCTTCACCGACGCCTACTTCGAAACCATGTCGGGGTTGACCACCACCGGTGCCACCGTGCTCTCCGGTCTCGACAACTTGCCGGCCTCGATCAATATCTGGCGCGCGCAATTGCACCTGCTCGGCGGCCTGGGCGTGATCGTGCTGGTGGTCGCCGTGCTCCCCCTGCTTGGCGTCGGCGGTCGCCAGATGTACAAGGCCGAAACCCCAGGCCCGATGAAGGACACCAAGCTGACCCCGCGCATGGAAGAGACGGCCAAGGGCCTGTGGGTGGTCTATCTCTCGATTACCCTGGCCTGCTTCGTCGCCTTCTGGCTGGGCGGCATGGGTTGGGTCGATGCCGTCGTCCACGCCTTCTCGGTCATGGGTCTGGGCGGTTTTTCCTCGCACGACGCCAGCTTCGGCCACTTCGATTCGGTCACCCTGGAGGTCATCGCCCAGGGCTTCGCCCTGATCGCCGGCATGAACTTCGCCACCCATTTCCTCGCCTTCCGCAGCCGCAGCTTCCAGCCCTACCGCCTGGATCCCGAGATGGGCTGGTTCCTGCTGGTGGTGCTGGGCAGTTGCCTGGGCCTCGCGCTGTTCCTCTGGTTCAAGGACGTCTACGTCGATTTCCCGACCGCCTTGCGCTATGCCAGCTTCAACACCATCTCCATGGCCACCACCATGGGCTTGGCGACGGTCGACTTCAACCTCTGGCCCTATTTCGCCGGCCTCTGG
>JACAEC010000210.1 GCA_013389055.1 Hydrogenophilaceae bacterium | reverse complement strand
GATCGACCTCGGCACGCTGTCGCCGGAGCCGACGACGGGTGCACGGCCGCCCGGCCTGCCGGGCCGCGGCGCGCTTCTGGTCTTCATCGGTCAGCATTACGCCATCCAAGTGCTCGACGAGGCCGATCTGGCCGATGCTGCCCCCGTCGAGCCGCCGCGCGACTTGGCCGGCGTCGCCGAGCTCGGCTACTGGGGCTCGGGCAATACCTTCGAGGCCTGGGCCGTCGATCCCGTCCCCTACCTCAGCCGAGGCGAGCAGTCTCCCGAGGTCCTGCCCGATCTCTTCGCGACACCCACTCGGTGGATTACCAACTGGGGCATCGCCGCCCTCGAGGCTCAAATCCTTGTCGAGGCCCTGGAGCTGGAGCTTCGCCTCGGCCGCGAGTTCGTCGCCTACCGCAAGACGCAGGTCGCCGAAGGCAAGACGCCACCCATGGCCCGTCACATCGAGGAGCGGTTGGCGCACTGCGCGATGATGGAGGACCATGCACCGGGACTGCTGGCCGAGCTTCAGGCATGGCGCGCCAAGGCGGCGGCGCAGCCGCCAGAGGCGCCCATCGAGCCCAAGGCGCTCGAGGCGATCCTCGCCAGGCGCACAAGGTTGGCCGAGAGGATGCAGAACGATTACGGCGCCCGCAATCTATTGTCCGGCAACGCGAGCCGTTGTTGGGACGAGATTGCCGGCAAGCTGCCGAGGATCGCCGGCCGTCCGGACTTCTCCGGCGTCCCCGCCGCCTACCGTCCGCTCGTGAACTCCAAGATTACCGGCTGGCGCGGCCACCGGCTGTTCGGAATCGAGCCCGAGTTCCCCAACAACTCCGAGGACCTGCGCGGGCAGGACCCGCTCATCTCGATCGCATCCGATGCCTTGCTCGGAAACCAGTCCGAGCACGACTATGGTTTCTCGATCTGGCTCGATCGCGACCGGATGGCGCGCGGAACTCACGAGGGTGGTCAGTTCGTCCGCCACTGCGCGGTCTGATCGCGCAGGCCCACCTGCATCGAACCAGGTCGCACCTCACGCACCCTTCACCGCGGCGACGATCTTCTGCGCGGCGTCGTCGAGGTCGTCGGCCGCGATCACGTTGAGCCCGCTCTCGTTAATGATCTTTTTGCCGAGATCGACGTTGGTTCCCTCGAGCCGCACGACGAGCGGCACCTTGAGCCCAACCTCCTTGACCGCCGCCACCACGCCCTCAGCGATCACGTCGCACTTCATGATGCCGCCGAAGATGTTGACCAGGATGCCCTTCACGTTCGGGTCGGCGGTGATGATCTTGAACGCCGCCGTCACCTTCTCCTTGCTCGCGCCGCCGCCAACATCGAGGAAGTTCGCCGGCTCCGCGCCGTAGAGCTTGATGATGTCCATCGTCGACATCGCGAGCCCGGCGCCGTTGACCATGCAGCCGATGTTGCCGTCGAGCGCGACGTAGGAGAGATCGTGCTTGGAGGCCTCGATCTCCTTCTCGTCCTCCTCGGTCTGGTCGCGCAATTCGACAATGTCCGGATGGCGGAACAGCGCGTTGTTGTCGAACGACACCTTGGCGTCGAGCAGCCGCAGGTGGCCGTTCTTCAGCACCACCAGCGGATTGACCTCGAGCAGGCTCATGTCCTTCTCGGTGAACGCCTTGTAGAGGATCGGGAATAGCTCCAAGCCGTCGGCGCGCGCGGCTCCGTCGAGTTGCAGCGCGTCCGCGAGCTTAGCGGCGTCCGCCGCCGTCACCCCGGTCTCCGGATTGATCGCGATCGTGGTGATCCGCTCCGGCGTGTCGTGCGCGACCGCCTCGATGTCCATGCCGCCCTCGGTCGAGACCACGAACGCCGGCCACCCGACCTTGCGGTCGATCAGGATCGAGAGATAGAGCTCGCGCGCGATCTCCGCCCCGTCCTCGATGTAGAGCCGGTTGACCTGCTTGCCGGCGGGGCCGGTCTGCTTGGTGACGAGCGTATGCCCGAGCATCTCGCGCGCGTTCGCCACCACCTCCTCGACCGACTTGGCGATCCTGACGCCGCCCTTGGCGTCGGGTCCGAGCTCCTTGAAGCGGCCCTTGCCGCGCCCGCCGGCGTGGATCTGGCTTTTCACCACCCACACCGGGCCCGGCAGCGACCGTGCCGCCTGCTCCGCCTCCTCCGGACTGAAGATCGCCACGCCCTTAGCGACCGGGGCGCCGAAGCCCTTCAGCAGCTCCTTGGCCTGATG
>JACAEC010000179.1 GCA_013389055.1 Hydrogenophilaceae bacterium | reverse complement strand
GCTCGGCGCCGCCGAAGGTTTCGAGACCACCGACAAGCCGGAAGAGGCCGACGTCATCCTGTTCAACACCTGTTAGGTGCGCGAGAAGGCGCAGGAGAAGGTGTTCCACGACTTGGGCCGGGTGCGCCACCTGAAGCAGGCCAAGCCGAACCTGGTGATCGGCGTCGGCGGCTGCGTCGCCAGCCAGGAGGGCGCGGCCATCGTCGAGCGGGCGCCCTATGTCGATCTGGTGTTCGGGCCGCAGACCCTGCCCCGGCTGCCGCAGATGATGGCGAAAAGAAATGAGACCGGCCGCGCCCAGGTCGACATCTCCTTCCCCGAGATCGAGAAATTCGACCACCTGCCGCCGGCCCGGGTCGAGGGCGCCAGCGCCTTCGTCTCGGTGATGGAGGGTTGCAGCAAGTACTGCACCTTCTGCGTGGTGCCCTATACCCGCGGCGAAGAGGTCTCCCGCCCGCTGGAGGACGTGCTGGCCGAGGTGGCCGGTCTGGCCGCCCAGGGTGTGAAAGAGGTCACCCTCCTGGGCCAGAACGTCAATGCCTATCGCGGGGCCATGCCCGATGGCGAGGCGGCCGACTTCGCCCTGCTCTTGGAATATGTGGCCGAGGTGCCCGGCATCGAGCGCATCCGCTACACCACCTCGCACCCGCGCGAGTTCACGCCGCGCCTGATCGAGGCCTATGCCAAGCTGCCCAAGCTGGTGTCGCACCTGCACCTGCCGGTGCAGTCCGGCTCCGACCGGGTGTTGATGGCGATGAAGCGCGGCTATTCGGTGCTCGAATTCAAGTCCATCGTGCGCAAGCTGCGCGCGGTGCGGCCCGACCTGTCGCTGGCCTCCGACTTCATCGTCGGCTTCCCCGGCGAGACCGAGGCCGACTTCGAGGCGACGCTGAGGCTGGTCGAGGAGATCGGCTTCGACGGCTCCTTCAGCTTTGTCTACAGCGCCCGCCCCGGCACGCCGGCGGCGTCGCTGGCAGACAACACCACCCAGGAACAGAAGCTGGAGCGTCTGTATCGCCTGCAGGCCCTGATCGAAATGCAGGCCCAGGCCAACAGCGAGGCCATGGTCGGCAGCGTGCAGCGGGTGCTGGTCGAAGGCCCGTCGCGCAAGGATGCCAGCGAGTTGTCCGGCCGCACCGACAACAACCGCATCGTCAATTTCCCCGGCCCTGCCCGCCTGATCGGCCAATTCGTCGATGTCCGCATCACCCGCGCCTACCCCAACAGCCTGCGCGGCGAGGTGGTGCTGCTGGCCGAGACCGCCTGATGGAAGTCACTTTTACCGACGTCGACAACACCCGCCTGTCCAATCTGTGCGGGGTGCTCGACGAGAACCTGCGCCAGATCGAGGTGGCGCTGAACATCCGCATCGCCCGCCGGGGCGAGACATTCCGCTTGGACGGCGCGGCCGACAAGGTGGAGCAGGCCGCCCGTCTACTCAAGGATTTCTACCAGCGCGCGCGCAAGCCGCTGGATATCGACGACATCCAGTTGGCCCTGGTCGAGGCCGGCCACCCGGGCGAGCCGCAGGCCGATATGCCGGTGCTGATGACCCGACGCGCCGGCCTGCACGGCCGCACGTCGCGGCAGAACGACTACATCCGCCAGATTCAGGAATATGACGTCACCTTCGGCATTGGCCCGGCCGGCACCGGCAAGACCTATCTGGCCGTGGCCGGGGCGGTCGACGCCCTGGAGCGCGACCTGGTCAAGCGCCTGGTCCTGGTCCGGCCGGCGGTGGAGGCGGGCGAGCGTCTGGGCTTCCTGCCCGGCGACTTGGTGCAGAAGGTCGACCCTTATCTGCGTCCGCTCTACGACGCGCTCTACGACCTGATGGGCTTCGACAAGGTGACCCGGGCCTTCGAGAAGGGTGTGATCGAGATCGCGCCGCTCGCTTTCATGCGCGGCCGCACCCTCAACCACGCCTTTATCATCTTGGACGAGGCGCAGAACACCACGCCGGAGCAGATGAAGATGTTCCTCACCCGAATCGGCTTCGGCTCCAAGACCGTGGTCACCGGCGACGTCACCCAGATCGACCTGGCCCGCGGCCAGAAGAGCGGCCTGGTCGAGGCGAACCAGGCCCTGCGCGAGGTGCGCGGTATCGCCTTCACCGAATTCCGCAACGAGGACGTCGTCCGCCACCCGCTGGTGGCGCGGATCATCGACGCCTACGACGATTACCATGGCCGTAGCCAAGCCAGCGAATAAACCGGCCAAACCCAAGCTCAGCCTGGCCGTGCAATACGCCGTCGCCGCCAAGGGCCTGCCGACGCGGCCTGAGCTGCGCCGGTGGGCGCAGGCTGGCTTGCAGCAGGACGTCCGGGCCACGCTGCGCATCGTCGGCGAGGCCGAGGGTCGGCAACTGAACCAGGACTTCCGCGGCAAGGACTACGCAACCAATGTGCTGACCTTTGCCTACGGGGAAGACCCGGAAACCGGTGTCCTGACCGGCGACATCGTGTTCTGCGCCCCGGTGGCGGCGCGCGAGGCCAAGGAACAGCAACGGCCGCTGGCGGCGCATTATGCCCATCTGGTGGTGCACGGCCTCTTGCATCTGCAGGGCTACGACCATGAGACCGAGGCCGAGGCCACTGTCATGGAGGCCCTGGAAAGCTTTATCATGAGGGCGTTGGGTTATCCCGACCCCTACCAAACCTTATGAACGACGACAGTAGTCACCGACCCAGCCTGATCGAACGCCTGACCTCCTGGTTGCTCCGGGAGCCGGAAGACCGCGAGCAGCTGCTCGAAGTCCTCCACGCCGCCTACGACAACAATCTGCTCGATGCCGACGCCCTGACCATGATCGAGGGCGTGCTCCAGGTCTCCGAACGCCAGGTGCGCGAAATCATGATCCCGCGCGCCCAGATGGACCTGGTCGACATCAACGACCCGCCCGAGAAGATCCTGCCTTTCGTGATCGAGACCGCGCACTCGCGGTTTCCCGCCATCGACGGCGAGCGCGACGACGTCGTCGGCATCCTGCTGGCCAAGGACCTGTTGCGCCTATGCACCGGCGAGGAGGCGAACCTGCGCGAATGGCTGCGACCGGCGATCTTCGTGCCCGAATCCAAGCGGCTCAACGTGTTGCTGCGGGAGTTCCGCGCCTCGCGCAACCACATCGCCATCGTGGTCGACGAGTACGGCGGCGTCTCCGGCATGGTCACCATCGAGGACGTGCTGGAGCAGATCGTCGGTGACATCGAGGACGAATACGACTACGACGAGGCCGAGGCCAATATCCTGCGTGACAAGAGCGGCGGCTGGCGGGTCAAGGCCCAGACGGAGATTGCCGATTTCAACGAGACCCTAGGCGCCCAACTGCCGGAGGAGGAGTTCGATACCGTGGGCGGCCTGGTGACCAACCGCTTCGGCCGCCTGCCCAAGCGGGGCGAGTCGGTCGAGATCGATGGGTTCCGTTTTCACGTTCTGCGCGCCGACAGCCGGCGCCTGCACACCCTGCTGGTCGAGCAACTGCCACAGGCCTCCTTGTTGTAAGGCCTGTTTTCAGGGCGTGAAGCCATTCCTGCTGTTTTTCCTGCTGCTGCTGTTGTTCCCCGCCTTGACCGTCCTGGTCGATTGGCTGCAGGGCGGTCAGGCGCCGCAGGCCTGGTGGCAGTGGGCATTGCTTGTCGCCTTGCCTGCGCTGGTCTGGCTGTATGTGCGCCATTTCTCCCTGCTGGGCTGCGGGCGGGGGTGCCGGTGGCCTGAGCGGCGAGACTGATTCGCCGCCTCCACCATTGGCCCTAGCTTGATCAAAGGCTTAGAGCCTATTTCAGTAGGAAACATGCCCCGCGCCGGCTGCCTGCGGGCGCATTGCCGTGTTGCGGGTGGCGAAGTGTAGTCATTCTCCACGAGCCACCCGCAACACGGCAATGCACCCTGAAGGGCGTAAACGCCCGCAGGCAGCCGGCCCTTCGGGTTGAGGCCAGGATCGGCGTCTGCGGCGTTGCGCCGCTTG
>JACAEC010000146.1 GCA_013389055.1 Hydrogenophilaceae bacterium | reverse complement strand
GCCCTGCGCCGCTTCGACAAGGGCGGCGAGGCCTTCTACGACCAGATCTCGGCCCTGCACAAATCGGTGCGCGGCTCCAACCCGGATGCTTCGCTCTACTGGTTCTGCCGCATGCTCGACGGCGGCGCCGACCCCCGCTATCTCGCCCGGCGCATCCTGCGCATGGCCTGGGAGGACATCGGCCTGGCCGACCCGCGCGGGGCCGAGATCGCCCTCAACGCGGCCGAGACCTACGAGCGTCTGGGCTCGCCCGAGGGCGAGCTGGCCCTGGCCCAAGCCTTGATCTACCTGGCCTGTGCGCCCAAGTCGAACGCCGGCTACATGGCCTACAACGCGGCCCGCGCCTTCGTCCGCGAGGACGGCTCGCGCGAGGTGCCCATCCACCTGCGCAACGCGCCGACCAAGCTGATGAAGGAGCTGGGCTACGGCCGCGCCTACCGCTACGCCCACGACGAGCCCGAGGCCTATGCCGCCGGCGAGACCTATTTCCCGGATGACCTGCCCGAGGTCAACTTCTACCAGCCCACCCCGCGCGGCCTGGAGGCCAAGATCGCGGAGAAACTGGCGCATCTGAAGCGATTGGACACCCAGGCACGCGACCACGAGGATTGAGCCGGTCCGGGGCCGCCATCGACTGCCCTGTCGGCCGTCTGGCAAGAAAAAAGCCCGGCCAGGCCGGGCTCGAATCGAATCATGGGGCACGGGGGCATGTTGACTCGCCCCTCGTACCGACCCCCATCAAGTACCGATCACGCCGCCGTCGTTCCTGGTGATGACCACCACGGAGGAACGGGGCTTCTGCGGCGTTGTACCCTTGAACGTGGTCGGGCCGTTGACGCCGCTGTCGGGCCAGGTGGAATTGGCGGTGAAGCTGTCTTTCCAGTCCTCGCCCGGGTGCTGGATGCCCACGAACATGGTCCGGCCGTCGGGGGTGGTGATGACGCCGGTCACTTCGGAGTAGGGCACGCTGGTGAGGAAGCGCCTGGTCTCGCCGGAGGCAATATCGGCGCACAGCAGCATGTTGCCGCCGATGTTGGCCCAGTCGCCCTTGGCGTCGCCGCCCTGGTCGGTCTCGATCCACAGGCGGCCGTCCTTGTCGATCCAGACCCCGTCGGGGGCGCCGTAGTCGTCGCCGACGATGTTGCCCTGGTAGCCGACGGTCTGGCCGCCGTACTCGCCGGGGGTGTAGCTGGCGCCCAGGGTCTTGGTGGTGTTCTTGTCGCCACACTGCACGAAGATGTCCCACTCGAAACCAGTGGCGGCCACGTCGCCGCCGTTCTCGCGCCAGCGGAGGATGTGGCCGTAGTCGTTGTCGGGACGGGGGTTGGCGGCGTCCACGGGGGGATTGGTGCTGGCGGCGCCGGAGGAACCGTCGGGCTTGTTATTGGAGGCCGGGGTGTTGCCGCGACGGCTGTTGTTGGTCAGGGTCATGTACATCTCACGGGTGGTGGGATGCACGGTGACCCACTCGGGGCGGTCCATCATGGTGGCGCCTACGGCGTCGGCGGCCATGCGGGTCTTGATGAGGATGTTCGCCAGCACTTCGGCATCGTCCGCGCCGGCGAAGTTGGGATTGTCGCGCAGGGCGACGCCGTCCACGCCGATGGTGCCCGGCAGCAGGGGGATCCACTGCCCGGAGCCGTCGTTGTTGAACTTGGCCACGTGCAGGGTGCCCTTGTCCAGCAGGTCGCGGTTGGCCTTCTTGTTGTGGCGGTTCAGCTTTTTCGCGCAGACGAACTTGTAAACGTAGTCGTTGCGCTCGTCATCGCCCGAGTAGACGGCGACGGTGTTGTCGTCGCCCACCACCACGGTGGCGCCTTCGTGCTTGGTGCGGCCCAGGGCGGTGCGCTTGATGGGGGTGGAGTCCGGGTCCCAGGGATCGATCTCAACGATCCAGCCGAAGCGGTTGGGCTCGTTGCGGTTGACGTTCATGTCGAAACGGGGATCGGCCTCATGCCAGCGGTAGCCGAAACCGACGGCGACCAGGCCGTAGCGTTTTTCCATGGTGTTCTGGGCAAAGGTGCCGTTGGCGCCGAAATAGCCGTTCCAGTTTTCCTCGCAGGCCAGGTAGGTGCCCCAGGGCGTGTGGCCCATGGAGCAGTTGTTCAGGGTGCCCAGCACCTGGGTGCCGGTGGGATCGGCGGCGGTCTGCATCAGGGGGTGGCCGGCGGCGGGGCCGCTGATCTTGCACGGGGTGTACCCGGTGATGCGGCGGTTAAAGGGAGAATGGCGCTAGATCTCCCACTTGCCCTTGTTTTTGCCGCGGAATTGCTGGCCGATGGTGACCACATTGACGCCGTGGGCGGCCAGCTGGGCATCCACCATGTCCTGGGTGATGGTATCGGTAGCGTAGGTGGTGGTGTTGCACACCAGGCCCGGATCGCAATACTCGCTGTTGGTGACCAGCAGGCCCCGCCTGTTGCCCATGAAGCCTGGGAAGGGGAAGTAGTGCATGCCGTCGGTATGGGCACCGTAGCAATGCTCCTGGATTTCTTTCGTCATGGCCCCGGCCGGGTCCCAATGGGGCTCCTTGTTCAGGGAATCGCCCCAGGACACCAGCACCTCGGCCTTGTAGCCATCGGGCACCGTGATCGCGTCGGTCATCGGCACGACATTGGGGGGGACCGAGGTGAAGCCGATTTCGCCATAAGAAACGCCCTTGCCGAACGGTTTGGCCTCGGCGACATTGGTCATGCCGTCCACGAGATTGCTGCCCAGCACAGCGGCAGCAGTGACCCCGGCAGTGGCGCCGAGGGAGGTCTTCAGAAAGCCGCGGCGATTGATCTGGCGCTGCTCGATCAGGTCAAGGATGGAATCGTTGCCGGAGGCATTGGCAACGGTATCTTGGGGATTCAGTTTCCCATCGGGATGGAGTGTGCTGCTCATTCGGTATTCTCCTGCTCTATAGTTAATGGAGTGATATGCCGATTGTCATTGCCGACCGGCATGCGCTTTCAGGTCGATCCGGGGATGTGGCTCGGATTACTACCCCTCCGTGCTACACATCGAGAATCCTAGGAAGCCACTGTTTCCGTTTGGCAACACAACTATTGCAGCGGCAAGAACTTTTTCTTACTGGCGAAAAGAGACTCTGCAAATTTGTTGCAGCCGCCCGATCGGTCGCCGGGCTTGGCTGGACTTGCCTGGCACCCGGGGCGCCAAGGCCGTGAAGGGGGTGATTCGTGCCCGGAGCCGCCCCTTGCATGTGAGCCAGCCTATCCGACAGATAATTCCGTGCGATCAAATCGATACAGAGCATTCCGACTTGTCCCGTCCCCATAGGCAATGCTAGAATCCGCGATCCCCAAATCCTGGGGAAATCCACACATCCGCCCCGTTAAGGTGTCCTGGCCGCTTCAATATTTTGGCAAGGATGTTTGGCGGATGGAGGCTCAACCTTAACCAAGGAGTTTTTGTAATGTCCGTAACCATGCGTCAAATGCTGGAAGCCGGTGTCCATTTCGGCCACCAGACCCGCTACTGGAACCCCAAGATGGCCCCGTTCATCTTCGGCCATCGCAACAAGATCCACATCATCAACCTGGAAAAGACCCTGCCGCTGTTCGAAGAAGCGGCCAAGTTCGCTCGCCAGCTGGCGCAGCGCAAGGGCAGCATCCTGTTCGGCGGCACCAAGCGCCAGGCCCGCGACATCATGGCCGAAGAAGCCGCCCGCAGCGGCATGCCCTATGTTTCCCACCGCTGGCTAGGCGGCATGCTGACCAACTTCAAGACGGTCAAGCAGTCGGTCAAGCGCATGAAGGACCTCGAGGCCCTGCTGGCCGAGGGCACCCTGTCCAAGAAAGAATCGCTCAAGATCCAGCGCGAGTACGACAAGCTGCTGCAGAGCCTGGGCGGCATCAAGGAGATGGGCGGCCTGCCCGACGCCCTGTTCGTGGTCGACGTCGGCTACCAGAAGATCGCCATCACCGAGGCCAACAAGCTGGGCATCCCGGTGATCGGTGTGGTCGACTCCAACAACACCCCGGAAGGCATCGATTACGTCATCCCCGGCAACGACGACTCCAGCCGTGCCATCCGCCTGTATGCCCGTGCCATCGCCGATGCCGTGCTGGAAGGCAAGTCGCAGGTGATCGAGGAGATCGTCGCCGCCAGCCAGGACGAGTACGTCGAGGTCGAGGACAATCCCGCGGCTTAAGCAGGCGCGATAAAGGGGCGCAAGCCCCTTTTTTGTTTAAAGAATATCCACGCCCCGATCTCGGGGCGTGTTGCAATCTAAGCGTTATCAGGAGAAATAAAATGGCGGAAATCACCGCATCCATGGTCAAGGAACTGCGGGAGCGCACCGACGCCCCGATGATGGACTGCAAGAAGGCCCTGAATGAAGCCGGCGGCGACATGGCCAAGGCCGAAGAGATCATCCGCGTCAAGTTCGGCAGCAAGGCCAGCAAGGCCGCCGGCCGCGTGGCCGCCGAAGGTATCGTCGGCATCTACATCGCCCCCGATGCCAAGCTGGGCGCCATCATCGAAGTGAACTGCGAAACCGACTTCGTCGCCAAGAACGACGACTTCCTCGCCTTCGCCAAGAACCTGGCCGAGCTGGTGGCCAAGAACAACCCGGCCGACGTCGAGGCCCTGTCCGCCATGAAACTGGGCGATGCCACGGTCGAAGAAACCCGCACCCTGCTGGTCGGCAAGATCGGCGAGAACATGTCCATCCGTCGCTTCGTCCGCGTCGCGGCCAAGGGCGCCCTGGCCAGCTATGTCCACGGCGGCTCCAAGATCGGCGTGCTGGTCGACGTGGTCGGCGGCGACGAGCAATTGGCCAAGGACATCGCCATGCACATTGCCGCAGCCAAGCCCAAGGCGCTGGACGCCTCCGGCGTCGCCCCCGAGTTGATCGAGACCGAGCGCCGCATCGCGACCGAGAAGGCCGCCGAGTCCGGCAAGCCGGCCAACATCGTCGAGAAGATGGTGGAAGGCTCCGTCGCCAAGTACCTGAAGGAAGTGACCCTGCTGGGCCAGCCCTTCGTCAAGGACGACAAGCAGACCGTCGAGCAAGTGCTCAAGGGCAAAGGCGCCAGCATGGGCGGCTTCACCCTGTATGTGGTCGGCGAAGGCATCGAGAAGAAGGTCAGCGACTTCGCGGCCGAGGTGGCTGCGGCTGCCAAGGTCTAAGCCGTGGCCGCCACCATCGCCCACCGCCGCATCCTGCTGAAGCTGTCCGGCGAGGCCCTGATGGGGCCGGATGCCTTCGGCTTTCACGGCGGCACCATCGCCGGCATCGTCAAGCAGATCGATGAAGTCGCCGCGCTGGGCGTGCAGATCGGCATCGTGGTCGGCGGCGGCAACCTGTTCCGCGGCGCCACCGGCGCCCTCTCGGGCATGGACCGGGCGACCGCCGACAGCATGGGCATGCTGGCTACGGTGATGAATTCACTGGCGCTCAAGGACGCCTTGATGGCGGCCGGCGTGCCGGCCCAAGTGATGACCGCGGTGACCATCGCCCATGTCGGCGAGGCCTTCGAGCGCGACGCCGCCGTGCGCCACCTCGAGGCCGGCCGCGTGGTGATCTTCGGCGGCGGCACCGGCAACCCCTTCTTCACCACCGATACCGCGGCGGCCCTGCGCGCCGTGGAGATCGGCGCCGACTTGATGCTCAAGGCGACCAAGGTCGACGGCGTCTACACCGCCGACCCGAAAAAGGACCCGAGCGCCACCCGCTACGACACGCTGACCTTCGACGAGGCGATCGCCAAGAACCTGGGCGTGCTCGACACCGCCGCCTTTGCGCTTTGCCGGGAACAGAAGATGCCCTTGCAGGTCTTTTCCATCTTCAAGGCCGGTGCCCTGAAGCGCATCGTCCATGGCGAAACCGAAGGTACCCGGGTTACGCTCTAAATCAGGAGACAACCATGATCAACGACATCAAGAAATCCGCCGAAGACAAGATGAAGAAGTCCATCGAGTCCCTCAAGACGGACTTCGCCAAGGTCCGGACCGGCCGTGCCCATACCGGCATCCTCGATCACGTCAAGGTCGACTATTACGGCAGCCCCATGCCGATCAACCAGGTTGCCAACATCTCTGTGCTCGATGCCCACACCCTGGGCGTGCAGCCCTGGGAAAAGCCGATGGTGGCCAAGGTCGAGAAGGCCATCCGCGACGCCGACCTCGGCCTCAACCCGGCGACCATGGGCGACATCATCCGCGTGCCCATGCCGCCGCTGACCGAAGAACGCCGCAAGGAGTTGGTCAAGCTGGTTCGGGGCGAATCGGAGAACGGCAAGGTCGCCGTGCGCAACATCCGCCGCGATGCCATCGCCCACGTCAAGGACCTCTTGAAGAACAAGGAAATCGGCGAAGACGACAACCGCCGTGCCGAGGACGACATCCAGAAACTGACCGACAAATACATCGCCGAGATCGACAAGGCCCTGGCGGAAAAAGAAAAAGAACTGCTGGCGGTCTGAGCAAGCGAGCGCCGCATGCTCCGAAAATTCTTCAGCTCCACCGCCAGGGTGCCGGAAACCTCGGCCATCCCGCGCCATATCGCCATCATCATGGATGGCAACGGGCGCTGGGCGAAGAAGCGGATGCTGCCTCGGGTCGCCGGCCACCAGCGCGGCGTCGAGCGGGTGCGCGACGTCATCCAGGCCTGCATCGAGCACGGCGTCGAATACCTGACCCTGTTCGCCTTCAGTTCCGAGAACTGGCGCCGGCCCAAGGAAGAGGTATCCAAGTTGATGGAGCTCTTCGTCATGGCCCTGGAGCGCGAGGTCGACAAGCTGCACAGCAACAACATCCGCCTCAAGGTGGTCGGCGATCTCAAGCAATTCAGCCCGCAATTGCAGGAGCTCATTCGCGAGGGCGAGACCCTGACCGCCGGCAACGACCGTCTGGTGTTGACCATCGCCGCCAATTACGGCGGCCGCTGGGATATCCTCAACGCCATGAACCGCTGGCTCGAGGCCAATCCCGGTGCCAGGCAGATCGACGAGGCGGGGCTGACAGAGTTTCTCTCCATGGCCTATGCCCCGGAGCCCGATCTGTTCATCCGCACCGGCGGCGAGCAGCGCATCAGCAACTACCTGATCTGGCAACTGGCCTATACCGAGCTCTATTTCACCGACACCCTCTGGCCCGATTTCGGCGCCAAGTCCTTGGAACAGGCCATCGCCTGGTACCAGAAACGCGAGCGCCGCTTTGGCCGCACCAGCGAACAGCTCCTCCGGCACTAGCCGCCGCGTCGTCACCGGCTTAGGGCTGCTCGTCGCCCTTCTGCTGGCGGTATTCGCCGCGCCGGCGCCACTCTGGCTCGGTCTGGTCGTGCTGTTCCTGGCCGCTGCCGCCTGGGAATGGGCCCGGCTGCTGAAATTCGGCCCGGTGTTCGGCCACCTCTTCGTCGGCTTCACCGCGATCCTGGGCACGGCCCTGGCCATGAGCCAGGTGCAGTTCCTGCCTCAAGCCTATCTGGCGTCCCTGGGTTTTTGGCTCCTGCTCGTGCCGCTCTGGCTGGCCCGCGCCTGGCCCCTGCCCGGTCGCATTCTGGGTTGGCTGCTCGGTTGGCTGCTATTGCTGCCGGCCGGCCTGGCCCTGCTCTACCTGCGCGAGCAGGGTGCCGGCCTGCTGCTCGGCGCGATTGCCATCTCCGCCGTGGCCGACAGCGCGGCCTATTTCGCCGGCCGGGCCTTCGGTCGGCATAAGTTGGCGCCGCGGATCAGTCCGGGCAAGACCTGGGAGGGCGCCATCGGCGCCGGTATTACCGTCAGCCTGTTCGCCCTGCTTGTCGGCTGGTATTACGCATGTGACAGCCAATGCCTGCTGAGCCTGATCGCGGCGAGCGGCTTGCTGTTCGCACTCAGCATCGAAGGTGATCTGTTCGAATCCTGGTGCAAACGGGTGGCCGGCGTGAAAGACAGCGGCAATCTCTTGCCCGGCCATGGCGGCCTACTCGACCGGGTCGACAGCCATCTCGCCGTGCTGCCGATCGCCGCCCTGCTCTGGCTGTGGCTGCACGGATAAGCACACAAATGACCCTGCACAACCTGACCATCCTCGGCGCCACCGGCACCATCGGCGTCAACACCCTTGACGTGGTGGCCCGCCACCCGGACCGTTTCCGCGTCGTCGCCCTGACCGGTTTCAACCAGATCGACAAGCTGGCCGAACAGTGCCGGCAATTCCAGCCGCGCTATGCCGTGGTGCCGGATGCCGTGCGGGCCGAGTCCTTGCGGGGACTGCTCGACAACGGCAAGACCGAAGTGCTCCACGGCGAGACCGCCCTGGAGCAGGTGGTCGCCCTGCCCGAGGTCGACAGCGTCATGGCCGCCATCGTCGGCGCCGCCGGCCTGAAGCCGGCCCTGGCCGCGGCCAAGGCCGGCAAGCGCATCCTGTTGGCGAACAAGGAAACCTTGGTAATGGCCGGCCGCTTCTTCATGCAGGCCGTGCGCGATGGCGGTGCCAGTTTGCTGCCGATCGACAGCGAGCACAACGCAGTCTTCCAAGCCATGCCGGCCGGCTACGACGGCGACCTGGCCCGCCACGGCGTCCGCCGCATCCTGCTCACCGCCTCCGGCGGCCCCTTCCGCACCCGCGCCATCGAGACCCTGGCCACAGTGACGCCGGAAGAGGCCATCGCCCACCCCAACTGGGTCATGGGCAAGAAGATCTCGGTCGACTCCGCCACCATGATGAACAAGGGCCTGGAGGTGATCGAGGCGCATTGGCTGTTCAATGCCCGACCCGAGCAGATCGAGGTGGTGATCCACCCGCAAAGCATCATCCACTCGATGGTCGAATACCTGGACGGCTCGGTGCTGGCGCAGTTGTCGCATCCCGACATGCGCACCCCGATCGCCCACGCCCTGGCCTATCCGGACCGGATAGCGGCCGGCGTGCCCTGGCTGGACTTGGCCAAGACCGGTACGCTCACCTTCGAGGCCCCCGACACCCGGCGCTTCCCCTGCCTGAAGCTGGCCTTCGACGCCCTGCAGGCCGACACCACGGCGCCGACCGTGCTCAATGCCGCCAACGAGGAGGCGGTCGCCGCCTTTCTCGATCACCGCATTCCCTATTTGGCGATCCCGGCCACATTGGATAACGCCCTGCATCGATTGGCTATCGCCCGCGCCGACTCGCTCGACGATTTGGTCGCCATCGACCAGGAGGCCCGCGCCGTAGCCCGTCAATTCATTGCCGGCCACACCGCATGACTACCGTCCTCGCCTTCCTCGTCACCCTCGCGATCCTGATCGTTATCCATGAACTCGGCCACTACAGCGTGGCCCGACTGATGGGCGTGAAGGTGCTGCGGTTTTCCGTCGGTTTCGGCCAGGTCATCGCCCGTCGCCAGGACCGTCACGGCACCGAATGGGCGCTCTCCGCCATCCCCATGGGCGGCTACGTGAAGATGCTGGACGAACGCGAAGGCGAGGTCGCCGAGCGGGACCTGCCCTATGCCTTCAACCGGCAGAACGTCTGGAAGCGCAGCGCCATCGTCGCCGCCGGCCCTGTCGCCAACCTGCTGCTGGCCATCCTGATCTACTGGGGCCTCTATCTCACCGGCGTGCCGGCCTTGAAGCCCATCCTGGGCGAGCCACCTATAGCTACGCCCGCCCATGCCGCCGGCATCCGCAATGGCGAGACCGTGCTCAGCATCGATGGTGAAAAAGTGGAAAGCTGGCAGGACCTGCATTGGTCGCTGCTACGTCACGGCCTGGGCTCGGATCGAATGACCCTGGAGACGCGCGACGAAGCCGGCCACCTCTTCTTCCGCAATATCGACCTGACCGGCTTGGCGGAGGGCGACAAGGAAGCCAACCTGGCCCGCGCCGCCGGCTTGATGCGCTACTTGCCGGCCATCGCGCCGGTGATCGGCGAGGTCGTCGCCGATGGCCAGGCCGAGCGCGCCGGGCTGCGTTCGGGTGACCGTATCCTGAGCGTGGACGGCGCCCCCGTCGATCATTGGGACGAGGTGGTGCGGAAGGTGCGCAACGCACCGGGCCGAACGCTGGCATTCGAATTGGTACGCCAGGGGCAGACGCTGCGCGTGGCAGTCACCCCCGCCGCGGTCGACGAAGCCGGTCAGCGCGTCGGCAAGGTCGGCGCCGCGCCGGAGATTCCAGCGGGCACCTTCGAGGCCTTGCAGACCAGCGTGCGCTATTCGGCGGGCGAGGCGGTAACCCGTGCACTGAGCAAGACCTGGGAATTGTCGAGCTTCAGCTTGGAGATGTTGGGCCGCATGGTGATCGGCCAGGCCTCGCTCGACAACATCGCCGGCCCGATCACCATCGCCGATTACGCCGGGCAGTCCGCCCGCAGCGGCATGAGCAGCTTCATCGCCTTTCTCGCCCTCATCAGCATCAGCTTGGCGGTGTTGAATCTGCTGCCCATTCCACTATTGGACGGTGGGCATTTACTGTATTATCTGGTCGAAGTTGTAACCGGCCGGCCGGTTCCCGAGCGGGTGCAGGAGATCGGGCAAAGAATCGGCATGGCCCTGTTGGGCGTATTGATGTTTTTCGCCTTGTTCAACGACCTCCAGCGCTTGCTGACACAATGAAGAAAAAACACCTATCCGGCATTGCCGCGCTCACAGCAGCGCTCATCTCCACCCAGGCCCAGGCCTTCGATCCCTTCGAAGTCAAAGACATCCGCGTTGAAGGCATCCAGCGCACCGAAGCCGGTACGGTCTTCAGCTATCTGCCGGTCAAGGTCGGCGATACCCTGACCGACGACAAGGCGGCCGCCGCGATCAAGGCCCTCTTCGCCACCGGCTTCTTCAAGGACGTGCGCCTCGAAGTGCTGGAAGGCGTGCTGATCGTGCAAGTCGAGGAGCGCCCCGCCGTCGCCCAAATCGATTTCGTCGGCATGAAGGAATTCTCCAAGGACGAACTTAAGGCCGGCCTCAAGCAATTGGGCCTGGCCGAAGGCCGCATCCTCGACAAGTCGCTGCTCGACAAGGCCGAGCAGGAACTCAAGCGCCAGTACTACAACCGCGGCATGTATGCGGTCGAGGTGGCCGCCCGCACCTCGCCCTTGGAGCGCAACCGCGTCGCGGTCAACTTCGAGGTCAACGAGGGGGATATCGCCAAGATCCGCGCCATCAATATCGTCGGCGCCAAGGCCTTCAAGGAGAAGGACCTGCTCGACCTGTTCGCTCTGCGCACGCCGGGCTGGCTGACTTGGTGGACCAAGAACGACCAGTATTCCAAGCAGAAGCTGACGGCCGACCTGGAGTCCCTGCGTTCGCATTACATGAACCAGGGCTACCTGGAATTCACCATCGATTCGCCCCAGGTCTCGATCACCCCCGACAAGCAGGACATCTACATCACCGTCAACATCACCGAGGGTGAGAAATACACCGTGTCCGGCTTCAAGGTGGCCGGCGACCTGCCCGTGGCAGAAAATGAATTGAGCGCCCTGGTCTCCCTCAAGGCCGGCGATGTCTTCTCGCGCGAGAAACTGAACGAGTCGGTCAAGAAGATGGCCGATCGCCTCGGCAACGACGGCTACGCCTTCGCCAACGTCAACGCCGCCCCGGAAGTCGACAAGGAAAAACGCCAAGTGGCCTTCACCTTCCTGGTCGACCCGGGCCGCAAGGTCTACGTCCGCCGGATCAATATCGCCGGCAACGCCAAGACCCAGGACCAGGTGATCCGCCGGGAGATGCGGCAATTGGAAGGCGGCTGGTATGCCGCCGACAAGATCAACCGCTCCCGCGAGCGGGTCGATCGCCTGGGCTACTTCAAGGAGGTCAACGTCGAGACCCCGCCGGTGCCGGGCACGACCGACCAGGTGGACATGAACGTCGCAGTGGAAGAAAAATCCACCGGCAGCATCTTGCTGGGCGCCGGCTTCTCCAGCGGCGAAGGCCTGATCCTCTCGGGCTCCGTCTCCCAGAACAACCTGTTCGGCACCGGCAACCGCCTGTCCTTGCAGATGAACAGCGGCAGCGTCAACACCGTCTATGCCCTGTCCTTCACCAACCCCTATTTCACCCAGGACGGCGTCAGCCTGGGCTACGACATCTACCGCCGCGACACCGATACCAGCAACCTCGATGCCGTCAGTACCTACAGCACCTCGACCCTCGGCCTGGGCGTCCGCCTGGGCGTGCCGATCAACGAATTGGACAGCATCAACCTGGGTGTCGCCGCCGAGCAATACACCCTGGAGTTGAACTCATCGAGTCCCAGCAACTACATCCAGTTCGCCACCGACTTCGGCGGCACGGCCAGCGGCGTCACCACCAACAGCCTGCGCCTGGATGCCGGCTGGGCCCGGGATACCCGCGACAGCCTGACCTACCCGACCAAGGGCTATTTCCAGCGGGCCTATGGCGAACTGGGTACCCCGGTGGGCGACCTGGAATATTACAAGCTGAGCTACCAGTACCAGCAGTACTTCCCGCTCGGCCGGACCTTCACCCTGCTGCTCAACGGCGAGGTCGGCTACGGCGGTGGCTACGGCGGCAAGCCCATGCCCTTCTTCCGCAATTTCTTCGCCGGCGGCAACACCTCGGTGCGCGGCTTCGACTCGGGCACCCTGGGCCCGAAGGACACCTTGGGCAACGCCATCGGCGGCGACAAGCGACTGGTCGGCAATGCCGAGTTGCTGTTCCCCCTGCCCGGCTCGGGCAAGGACCGCTCCCTCCGCATGAGCGTATTCATGGATGTCGGCGCCGCCTTCGGCCCCTATGATGCCCAGGGTCGTTACAGCGAGATCTCTTTCAGCGACCTGCGTTACTCGGCTGGCCTCGGCGTCACCTGGTTCTCGCCTTTCGGCCCGCTGAAGTTTTCCCTGGCCAAGCCCATCAACGCCAAGGAAGACGACAAGACCCAAGTATTCCAGTTCCAGATGGGCTCGGTATTCTGATAGCAGGAGATGCAGTACATGAAAATCATCGCCACCGCACTGCTCATGGGCTTGACCCTGTTACAGCCCGCGTTCGCTGCGGAACTGAAGATCGGCTTCGTCAACACCGAGCGCGTGTTCCGCGATTCGGCCTTGTCGGTGAAGGCCCAGAAGAAACTGGAAAAGGAATTTTCCAGCCGCGAGCAGGAAATCCAGAAACAGGTCAAGCAGGCACGTGACCTTCAGGCCCTTCTGGAAAAAGAGGCCCTGACCCTGCCCGAGGCCGAGCGCGCCAAGAAGGAACGCGATCTGGCCAACCTCAATCGAGATATCCAGCGTGCCCAGCGCGAATTCCGCGAAGACCTCAACCAACGCAAGAACGAGGAATTTGCCGGCATTCACGAGAAGGCCCGCAAGTTGATCCTGGAGATCGCCAAAAAAGAGGATTTCGATCTCATCGTTGAAAACGCGGTCTACGCCAGTTCGCGCATCGACATCACCGACAAGGTCCTCAAGGCGCTCGAGCGCTAATACCACGAGCCCAACCTGATGTCGTCTGGCTATACCCTGGCCGAACTGAAGGCCCATCTGGGCGGCGAGGCACTGGGCGATACGAGCCGCCGCTATAGCGGTGTCGCCTCACTCGAACATGCCGACGAGCACCAGATCAGCTTTCTCGTCAGTGACAAGCACCTGGCCGCAGCACGGGCCAGCAAGGCCGGGGCCTTGCTGGTTCCTGCCGCCCTCGCCGAGCGGATCAGCCAACCGCGCCTGATCGTCGCCAATCCCCACGCTGCCTTCGCCCGCGCCATCGGTCTGTATCACCCGGAGCCTGTTGCTGCACCCGGCATCCATCCCAGCGCCAGCATCGCCGAGGGGGCCGACATTGCGGTGGACGCCCACATCGGTGCCCATGCAGTCATCGGCGAGAGGGCGCGGATCGGCCCCCAGAGCCGCATCGATGCCGGCTGCGTGATCGGGCCGGGCGTGACCATCGGCGCGAACTGCCGCCTGCACGCCAACGTCACCCTCTATGCCGGCTGCCGCATCGGCGACCGCGTCATCCTGCACTCGGGCTGCGTCATCGGGGCCGACGGCTTCGGCCTGGCTTGGGAAGACGACCATTGGCTGAAAGTGCCCCAAGTCGGCAGCGTCGTCCTGGAAGACGACGTCGAGATCGGTGCCAACACTACGGTGGACCGCGGTGCGCTGGATGATACGGTGATCGAACGCGGCGCCAAACTGGACAACCTGATCCAGGTGGCGCACAACGTCCGCATCGGTGCCCACACCGCCATCGCCGCCTGCGTCGGCATCGCCGGCAGCACCCGGATCGGCGCCTACTGCCAGATCGGCGGTGCCGCCATGATCATCGGCCACCTGGAGATTGCCGACCGGGTAACCATCTCGGCCGGCACCTTCGTCGGCAAGTCGATCCGCGAGCCCGGCACCTACACCTCGGTCCAGCCGTTTATGGCGCATGCCGACTGGAAACGCAATGCCGCCCACCTGCGGCACCTGGACCACATGCACGAGCGCCTCAAGCAGCTCGAGAAAATACTCTCTGAATTGGAAAGGAAATCCCCGTGAGCAACGAGACAAGCCCTGGCACAAGTCCTGGCACGAGCATGGATATCAAGGACATCATGCGCCACCTGCCCCACCGCTACCCCTTCCTGCTGGTCGACCGGGTAATGGAAATCCACAAGGGCGAGCGCATCGTCGCCTTGAAGAACGTCACCATGAACGAGCCCTTCTTCCCGGGCCATTTCCCGCACCACCCGGTCATGCCCGGCGTGCTGATCATCGAGGCCCTGGCCCAGGCGGCCGGCATCCTCGCCTTCCAGAGCGCCGACATGCCGGTGACCGAAAACACCGTGGTCTATTTCGTCGGCATCGACAACGCCCGCTTCAAACGTCCGGTCACCCCGGGCGATCAAGTGCGCATGGAAGTCGCCATCACCAAGAACATGCGCGGCATCTGGAAGTTCACCGCCCAGGCCCTGGTCGACGGCCAGCTTGCCTGCGAAGCCGAGCTGATGTGCACCTTGCGTATCGTGGAGTAAACGAGCCCGTCCGATGATCCACCCCACCGCCATCGTTCATCCCCAGGCCAAGATCGGCGCCAACGTCGAGATCGGTCCCTACAGCATCGTCGGCGAACATGTCGAGATCGGCGATGACTGCCGCATCGGCCCCCATGCCGTGATCACCGGCCACACCCGCATCGGCCGCGGCAATCGCATCTTCCAATTCGTCTCCCTGGGCGAAGAGCCCCAGGACAAGAAGTACGCCGGCGAACCGACCCGGCTGGAGATCGGCGACCACAACACCATCCGCGAGTTCTGCACCTTCAACACCGGCACCGTGCAGGACAAGGGCGTCACCCGCATCGGCAATCACAACTGGATCATGGCCTACGTCCATATCGCCCACGATTGCAGCGTCGGCGACCACACCATCTTCGCCAACAATGCCTCTCTGGCCGGCCATGTCGACATCGCCGACCATGTCATCCTCGGGGGTTTTACCGGCGTCCACCAGTTCTGCCGCATCGGTGCCCATGTCATCACCGGCATCGCTTCCGTGGTGCGCCAGGACATCCCGCCCTACGTCACCGCCTCCGGCAACCCGGCCGCCCCTTATGGCATCAATGCCGAGGGCCTCAAGCGGCGGGGTTTCAGTGGCGAGGCCGTCGCTGCAATCAAGCGTGCCTACAAGACCTTGTACAAGTCGGGGCTGGGTTTGAACGAAGCCGGCGAGGCCATCCGCAAGGAAGCCGAGTCGCAAGAGGAGCTCAAGTTGTTGGCTGCGTTCCTGGCGGCGCCAGGCCGCGGCATTATTCGGTGAATGGCAGCAGGCTTGTGGCGAGAGGCAAGAGGCGAAGGAAATGAAACGAGAAATCAATGAGGCCGTAGCCACGCCGTCCCTGGTCCCCAGCCCCTTGCCCCACGCCCCCACTGTCGGCATCGTCGCCGGCGAGGCCTCCGGCGACCTGCTTGGCAGCCTGCTGATCAAGGCCGTCCAGCAAGCCGGCCTGCCTGCCTGCTTTGAAGGCATCGCCGGGGCCAAGATGCAAAGCCTGGGCGCGCGCTCGCTGTTCCCCATGGAAGCCCTCTCCGTCCGCGGCTATGTCGAGGCGCTGTCCAACCTGCGGCAGATTCTCGCCATCCGGCGCCAGCTTGCACAGAAAATATTGGTCGCTCGCCCCCGACTGTTCATCGGCGTCGACGCGCCCGATTTCAACCTCGCCCTTGAAGCCAGGCTCAAGCGCAAGGGGATTCCCACCGTGCACTTCGTCAGCCCGTCGATCTGGGCCTGGCGCCGCGGCCGGATCAAGAAGATCCGCAAGGCGGTCTCCCACATGCTGCTGATCTTCCCATTCGAAGAGGCCCTCTATGCCCAGGCCGGTATTCCGGCCACCTATGTCGGCCATCCGCTCGCCCACGCCTTGCCCGAACAGCCCGACCGCAAGGGCGCCCGCGAGCGGCTCGGCTTGAGGCCGAATGGAGAATATGTGGCCCTATTGCCGGGCAGCCGCCAGAGCGAACTCAAGCTCATGGCGGACACCTTCATCGAGACCGCGCGCAAGATCCACGAGCGCAGGGGCAATGTGCAGTTTCTGATTCCCCTCATCACTCGGGAAACCCGCCTGCACTTCGAGGAGGCCATCTACCGTCTCCAGGCCCATGACATTCCGATCCGCATCCTGTTCGGCCATGCCCATGACGCCCTGCAGGCAGCCGACGCGGCCCTGATCGCTTCCGGCACCGCGACCTTGGAAGCGGCCTTGCTGAAGTGCCCGCATGTCATCACCTACAAGGTGCCCTGGCTCACCTACCAGATCATGCGCCGGCAGGCCTACCTGCCGTATATCGGCCTGCCCAATATCCTGGCCGGCCGCATGGTCGTGCCCGAGCTGGTTCAGAAGCAGGCCCAGCCCGACCTGCTGGCAGAAGAGATGCTGGGCCTGCTGGAAAACCGCCTTGCCCGCGAAACCATGCTCGATGCCTTCGAGGCCATGCGTCGCTCGCTCAGGCGCGATACCCCACGCCTCATCGCCGAGGCGCTCACTCCCTATCTCAAGTGACGCGGCAAACTCCCCTGATCTGCGGGGTCGACGAGGCCGGCCGCGGCCCGCTTGCCGGGCCGGTCTGCGCCGCGGCAGTCATTCTCGATCCCCATCGGCCGATCGGCGGGCTGAAGGATTCGAAAAAACTGTCGGCGGCCAACCGGCTGCGCCTGGCCGCGGAAATCCGGCAGAAGGCCCTGGCCTGGTCCGTGGCCTGGGCCAGCGTCGAGGAGATCGATGCCCTCAATATCCTGCAAGCGACACTGTTGGCCATGCGCCGCAGTGTGTTGAATCTGGCCACCCGACCTGGCGAGGTCTGGGTGGACGGCAATACCTGTCCTGCACTACCCTACCCTTGTCTGGCCATCGTCAAAGGCGATGCCCTGGAGCCGGCAATATCGGCGGCATCGATCCTGGCTAAAACCGAACGCGACAAGGAAATGCTGCAACTGGCTAAGTATTATCCGGACTATGGTTTCGACCGTCACAGCGGGTATCCTACGGCGGAACACATTCAAGCCTTGCAAAGACACGGCGCTTCGCCGGTGCATCGAAAGTCTTTCGGACCGGTCAAACGGGTACTGACCCAACAAGACAGTGCATGAAGCAAGCGATTCGACAGAGGAGTGACAAAGCATGCTGGTGATCGTTGGCTGGATCATCGCCTTGGCGGGCGTGTTCGGCGGTTTTGCCGCAGCAGGCGGCCATCTCGCTTCGCTCTTCCAACCCCTGGAACTGGTCATGATCGGCGGCGGCGCCCTGGGTGCCTTCGTGGCGGCCAACGGCGCCAAGGGCATGAAGGCCTCGATCGGCAGCATCGGCAAGGTGTTCAAGGGCTCCAAGTTCAACAAGGCGCTGTATATGGAGTTGCTCGCCTTACTGTTCGAGATCCTGACCAAGGTTCGCCGCGAGGGCCTGATGTCGATCGAGCCCGACGTCGAAGAACCGGAAAACAGCGCCCTGTTCGGCAAGTACCCCGCCATCCAGCACGACCATCATTTGATCGAATTCATCACCGACTACCTGCGCCTGATGGTCGGCGGCAACCTGAATGCGCTGGAAATCGAAAACCTCATGGACAATGAGATCGAGACCCACCACCACGAGGCCATGGTGCCGGCCCACGCCGTGCAGCGCATGGCCGATGCGATGCCGGCCTTCGGTATCGTGGCGGCGGTCATGGGCGTGGTGCACACCATGGAGTCGCTGCACCTGCCGCCGACCGAACTCGGCGTGCTGATCGCCCACGCCCTGGTCGGCACCTTCCTCGGCATCCTGCTCTCTTACGGCTTCGTCTCGCCGGTTTCCACCGTGCTCGAGAACAGGGCCGAGGAGGACGGCAAGGTCCTGCAGACAGTGAAGACGGTGTTGCTTGCCAGCCTGAACGGTTTTTCCCCCCAGGTCAGCGTCGAGTTCGTCCGCAAGGTGCTCTACTCCACCGAGCGCCCGACCTTCCGCGAACTCGAAGAAGACCTTAAGGCGCGCAAAGGCAAATGAAAATCGGGCGGGTGGCATGTAGCAATGGCCTGATCGAGCACTGATATGGCTGACGATACCCAGCGCCCCATAGTCATCAAGCGCATCAAGAAAGGCGGCCATGCAGCCCACGGCGGCGCCTGGAAGATCGCCTATGCCGACTTCGTCACCGCGATGATGGCGTTCTTCCTGCTCATGTGGCTGTTGGGCTCGGTCAATACCTCCAAACTGTTTGGCATCTCCGAGTACTTCAAGACCCCGCTCAAGGTCGCCCTGCAAGGCGGTGTCGGCGCCGGCGACCAGACCAGCATCATCAAGGGCGGCGGTGAGGACGTCACCCGCAAGGCCGGCGAAATCAAGCGCGGCGAACCGGAACAACCCGAAGTGCCTCAACGAAACAAGCTCCAGGAGGCCACCCGTCTGAGCGATCTCAAGGAGAAGCTGGAAAAGCTGATCGAGAGCAACCAGAAACTCCAGCAGTTCAAGAAGCAACTGAAGATCGACATCACCACCGAAGGGCTGCGCATCCAGATCGTCGATGACCAGAACCGGCCGATGTTCGATTCCGGCGGCGCCGTGATGAAGCCCTATACCCGCGACATCCTGCGCGAGATCGGCCATACCCTGAACGAGGTGCCCAACCGGATCAGCCTGTCGGGCCACACGGACGCCGTGCAGTATGCCTCCGGGCAGCGCGGCTACAGCAACTGGGAACTGTCGGCCGATCGGGCCAATGCTTCGCGCCGCGAGCTGCTCATGGGCGGCCTGGAGGAAGGCAAGATCCTCCGCGTGGTCGGCTTGAGCTCAGCCGTGCCCTTCAACAAAAACGACCCCAACGACCCGGTCAACCGGCGCATCTCCATCATCGTGATGAACAAGCAGGCGGAAGAGGCCATCACCAAGGAAAGCCAGCAAATCGAGGCCATGACCGCTCAGCAAGTCGGGGAAAAGCTTGGCAAGATCAAGCCATGATCACGCCGGCCTCCGGCACCTGAGCCTGCCGCTGCCGGTTCAGGCGGCGCTGATTCACCTGCTGGCATGGGGCGTCGTCCTCGGGCTGGCAGCGTTCTCGCAGCAATTCCATGTCGTCGTCGCCTGGCGGTGGCTCTTGGTCGCGCAAGGGGCCATTGCCGGTTCCCTCAGTTTTGTCCTCGGCCTGCCCGGCTGGTGGTTGGCCATCAATCTGGCCTTTTTCCCAATGATTGGCCTGGGCCAGCAACTGGACCTCAGGCCGGAATGGTATCTGCTGGCCCTTTGCCTACTGTTGCTCACCCAATTCGGTGCCCTGCGCAGCCGGGTGCCCCTGTACCTGTCGAGCCACCGGGCCAAGACTGAACTGGCCCACCTGCTGCCGCATACGCAGGGCCTGCGACTGCTGGATATCGGCAGCGGCACGGGCGGCCTCTTGGCGCAATTGGCCCAAGCCCGTCCCGATCTCCGCTTGGCCGGGGTCGAATCCGCCCCCCTGCTCTGGCTCGTCAGCCGTCTTCGGCTGGGCAAGCGAGCGGATATCCGATTCGGCAGCCTCTGGCGCCATGATCTCTCGCGCTACGACGTGGTCTATGCCTTCCTGTCGCCCGAACCCATGGCCCGGCTCTGGGACAAAGTCCGCCGCGAGATGAAACCCGGCAGCCTGTTCATCAGCAACTCCTTCGCAGTGCCTGGGGTTGCGCCCGATGCCGTGATCGATCTCAACGACCTCAATCGCGGTCGACTGCTGCTCTGGCGGCTATCATGACGCCCAAACAGTGGATCGAACTCCTCGGGCCGACCGATCTGCCGGTGTTCCGGCAAACGGAACGCCGCCTTGCCTTGTTGGCGAAAGAAATCGACGGGGTCAAGACCGGCGATATCGCAGCCGTGGTCCTGGCCGACCCGCTGATGACCTTGCGCATCATCCACGATGCCAATAGCCGCAAGTCCAGACACTTCGATACCGAAATCACCACCGTCGACCATGCCCTGATGATGATCGGGGTCAATATCTTCTTCAAGAATTACCAGGGTCTGAAAACCGTCGAGGACGCCTTGAGCAACCAACCCCGGGCCCTGCAGACTGCCTATATGCGCCTGCAACGCTGCCTGCACGCGGCTTGGCAGGCGCGGGACTTTGCGGTGCTGCACGTGGATATCCGGGCCGAAGAAGTCCAGGTGGCCGCCCTGCTCGGCGAGATCAGCGAACTGCTCCTCTGTGTGCTGACGCCGGATACCGCGCTCAAGCTGCAAGGGCTGCGCCGGAAGAGGGCCGCCGCCGAGGCCGAGTTGGAAGCGATCGGCGGTTCGTTCCAGAAACTGCAGCAAACCGTGCTCGAGGCTTGGCATGTGCCGGAGATGACCCGCGATCTGCTCGATGCGACCATACCGGCCAGGTCGCGCCACACCATGCTGCGTGCGGCTCTGGCCATCAGTCGCAATGCCGAAGAAGGCTGGTGGGCCGATCCGCTCAACGAGGTTTACGCTACCTTGTCCGAACTGCTGGGGCAGCCGCCTGAGCGGATCGCCGCCATTGTCCACAACAATGCCGTCCATGCCGCCCGCGCCAATCGCTGGGTGCCGGCCCTGCCTGCCGCACGCTGGCTGCCGCTGCTGCCTGGCGAATGGCCCCCGGAACCGGACGAGGATGAGCTCGGCGAGGCCTGCCCGCTGCCCGACAAGCAGGTCTTCCGGGAAAGCCTCAAGGCGATCGAAGGCCATCAGGACGGTACGCTGACCCTGCCGCAAATGAGTGCCCAGATTCTGCGCGGCCTGCACACCGGCCTGGGGCTGTCGCGCATCCTGTTCGCCATGATCACGCCCGACGGCAAGCGGGTGAAATGCCGCTTCACCCTCGGCATCGCCCATGAAGATGCCCTGCGCCATTTCGAGTTCAACTTGGATGGCAAGGACCTGTTCGGTCAGTTGATGGGCAAGATGCAGGGAATCTGGATGAGCGCCGACAACCGCGAGCGGCTCTGGCCCCTGGTCCAGCCCAGCTTGCGGGAAATGATCGGGATCGGCGATTTCTACGCGATGTCGCTGCACGCCGGCGGCAAGCCGATCGGCTTGATCTATGCCGACCGCGGCCACGGCATCTGTGGCCTGGATGGGCTGACCTATACCGACTTCAAGATGCTCTGCCTGCAGGCCGCACGCGGCCTGGCCAAGGTCAAGGCCGACTAGGCCGCCTCAGTTCAGTCAGACAGGCTTGCCCGCCAGCCTGAGCCAGGTATTCACCACGGTATCCGGGTTCAGCGACAGGCTGTCGATGCCCTTCGCCACCAGCCATTCCGCCAGGTCCGGGTGGTCCGACGGCCCTTGACCGCAAATGCCGACATACTTGCCCTGGCGCTTGCAGGCGGCGATGGCCTCATGCAGCAGTTTCTTCACGGCAGGATTGCGTTCGTCGAAGGCGGCCGCCACCAGACTGGAATCGCGATCGACCCCGAGGGTCAGCTGGGTCAGATCGTTGGAGCCGATGGAAAAACCGTCGAAGCGCTGCAGGAACTCGTCGGCCAGCAGGACGTTGGCCGGGATTTCGCACATCATCACCACCTTGAGCCCTTGTTCGCCCCGTTTCAGGCCGTTTTCGGCCATCACCGCCAAGGCGGCATCGGCATCCTGCAAGGTGCGCACGAAGGGCAGCATGACCTCGACATTGGTGAGCCCCATCTCTTCGCGTACCTGGCGGATGGCCCGGCACTCCAAATCAAAGGCCCGGCGGAACATGGCATGGGCGTAGCGACCGGCGCCGCGGAAGCCGAGCATGGGGTTTTCCTCCTGCGGCTCATAGAGCTTGCCGCCGATCAGATTGGCATACTCGTTGGATTTGAAATCCGACAGACGCACGATGACCCGCTTGGGCCAGAAGGCAGCGGCGATGGTGGCGATGCCCTCGGCCAGTTTCCCGACATAGAAGGCGACCGGGTCGTCATAGCCCCGGGCCCGAATTTCGATCTGCGCGCGCACCTCATCGGGCAGTCGCGGGTAATCCAAGGCGGCGTTGGGATGGATGCCGATGGCGGTATTGATGATGAATTCCAGCCGCGCCAGCCCCACGCCCTCGTGCGGCAGCATGGCGAAATGGAAGGCCTGCTCGGGATTGCCCACGTTCATCATGATCTTCACCGGCAAGGCCGGCATGGCGGTCAGCTCGATCGTGCTGTGCTGGAAACGCAGCAGCCCTTCATAGATGCGGCCATCCTCCCCCTCGGCACAGGACACGGTCACCGCTTGGCCAGTTAATACCTTGCTGGTGGCATTCCCCGCGCCGACCACCGCCGGCACGCCCAACTCACGCGCGACGATGGCGGCATGACAGGTACGGCCGCCGCGATCGGTGACGATGGCCGCGGCCCGCTTCATCACCGGCTCCCAGTCCGGATCGGTCATCTCGGTGACCAGGACATCGCCGTCTTGCACCAAGTACATGTCGGCCGCGCTGCGCACGACCAGTGCCCGGCCCTGACCGATCTTGGCCCCGATCGCCCGGCCTTCGGCGAGCACCGGGCCGCGCTCCTGCAGCTGGTAGCGCTCCAGCACTTGGCCTGCGCGCGACTTCACCGTCTCCGGCCGCGCCTGCAGGATATAGAGTCGGCCGTCCTCGCCGTCTCGGCCCCATTCGATGTCCATGGGCCGACCGTAATGCCGCTCGATGACCACGGCATAGCGGGACAGTTCCAGAATCTCGGCCTCGCTCAAGGCGAAGCGGTGGCGCATCTCTTCCGGCACCGCCTCGATCCGGGTCGAGGCCTCGGCCCGCACCTGATCGGTGAAGACCATGCGGATGGCCTTTTCGCCCAGCTTCCTGCGGATCACCGCGCGCTTGTCCGCCGCCAGACCGGGTTTGTGCACGTAATACTCGTCGGGATTGACCGAGCCCTGCACCACGGTTTCGCCCAGGCCATAGGCGGCATTGATGAACACCACGTCGGGGAATCCGGATTCGGTATCGAGGGTGAACATCACCCCCGCGGCGCCGGTATCGGAGCGCACCATGCGTTGAATGCCGGCCGACAGGGCGACATGGCTATGTTCGAAGCCGTGGTGGACGCGATAGGCGATGGCGCGATCGTTGTAGAGCGAGGCAAAGCAGCGCTTGACCGCATCGAACAGATTGTCGATGCCACGGATGTTGAGATAGGTCTCCTGCTGGCCGGCGAAGGAGGCATCCGGCAAATCCTCGGCCGTGGCCGAAGAGCGCACGGCAAAGGCCACATCGCCGCCGGCCTCCTGGCACAAGGCCTCGTGCGTCGTGCGGATGGCCGCCTCCAGACCGGCCGGCAAGGGCGCCGCCACGATCCATTGCCTGATCTCCTTGCCGCAACGAGCCAAGGCTTGGACGTCGGCCACGTCCAGACCCTTCATCCGCTCGACAATGCGTTGATCCAATGCGTCCCTGGCGAGCAGTTCCCGGAAGGCATCGGCCGTGGTGGCAAAACCGTCAGGCACCCGCACCCCTTCATCCTGCAGACTACGAATCATCTCGCCCAAGGAGGCATTCTTGCCGCCGACCTTGTCCACGTCGTGCATGGACAACTCATGAAAACGCAAGATATAGTCCATCTCAACCCCTGCCAAACACACCCGCCATGAGCGACTCGCGCCCGGTTTTCTTCGTCTCCGACCACACGGGCATCACCGCCGAACTGATCGGCAAGAGCCTGTTGTCGCAGTTTCCAAGACAGTCTTTTTCCTTCATCAGTCTACCCTTCATCGACAGCGAAGAAAAAGCAGAAAAAGTAGCCCAGCGCATTCAGACCGAACGCTCTCACAGCGGCCTGCGCCCACTGGTAATCTCGACCCTGACCCAGCCGAGTCTGCGCCACTGCATCAGCCAGACCGACAGTCTGTTCCTCGATATCTTCCCGTGTTTTCTGGAGGCGCTGGAAACCGAGCTGGCCTGCCCGGCGACCCCTGCCCTCGGACAGGCCCATGGCATGAGCGATTTGCCTCAGTATCGGGCGCGCATGGAGGCGGTGAACTACGCCCTCGCCGCCGATGACGGCATGGCCACCGAGCGCTATGGCCAGGCCGACCTGATCCTGGTTGGGGTGTCGCGCAGCGGCAAGACCCCGACTTCTCTCTACATGGCCATGCAGTATGGCCTGCGAGTCGCCAATTACCCCTTGACCTCGGAAGACCTGGAAAAGAGCGAATTACCCGACAGCCTGCAAGCGCATCGCGCGAAGCTGCGCGGGCTCACGCTCTCGGCGCAAAGGCTGGCGCAGATTCGCGAAGAGCGCAGGCCCAACAGCAACTACGCCAGCCTGGCCACCTGTCAGCAGGAACTCCAAATCGCCGAGCGGATGCTGCGAGCCCAAGGCATTCCGATTACCAACACCACCCAGCGCTCGATAGAAGAAATCGCGGCCCTGCTCAAGCAATCCCTAGAGCCGGGTTGAGCCCTGCGCCTGGCTCTGTCTGACCCGCTCGAACAGGCAAACCGCGGCTGCCATCGCGACGTTGAGCGACTCCATCCGCCCCGGCATCGGGATTACGAAGGGGCGGCACTGGTCTTGTAGCCCAGGGCTGAGGCCGGCGCCTTCATTGCCGAAGACAAAGGCGACAGGGCCGCCCAAGTCGAGTTGATAGAGCGTGGCCTCGGCCCCCAGCACGGCGGCATGGACGCTGCCGGGAAAGCCGGATGCCGCCGCCGCCAGGTCCGCCTTTTCCACGATGGCCAACTGGAACTGGGCACCTTGGCCACCGCGCAAGGCCTTGGGCGACCAGGCGTCCGTGCAGCCCTTGGACAGATAGGCGACTTGCACCCCCGCCGCTGCCGCCGAGCGCAACACGGCACCCAGATTGCCCGGGTCCTGGATGTCTTCCAGCAGAATGGCAAAGTCGCCAGTGGTCTTGGCCGGCTGAGGAATCGGCAACAAGGCCATCAGCCCGGTCGGCGTCTTCACCGGCGACAAGGCGCGCATCAGCGATTCGGATAGAGTCAGCACAGGGATGGTCTCGGCCAGTTCCTGTGCGGCGGCCGGCAAGGCCAAGCCCTCGGCATAAATCAGTTTTCCCGGGCGCAGGCCCGCTTGCACCGCCGCCTCGATCAGGTGCCAACCATCCAGCAGAGTGAGACCGGATTCGCGCCGCGCCTTGGCCTCCTCGGCCAGGCTCAGCAAGAAACGGAATTCGGCATTATCGCGTGAGTGGATGGCCTTTACCGACATGCGCCGACGGATCCTTCGGCACAGATTCGGCCATCGACCCAGGCCGCCTTGTCGAGTCGGGCCCCTTCGAGGCGAACGCCATCGACTTTGGCGCCGGTGAAGGTGGCATACGTGAGATCGGTCGCCCCGAGGTTGGCGCCAGTCAGGTCGGCGCCAGTGAAATCGGCTGCCCGCAGGGCGGCCCCCTCGAGATTGGCGGCGCGCAAACTGGCACGGGTCAGCGTGGAAAAACTGAGATCGGCAACACGCAAATTCGCCTCATCCAGCTTGCTGCCATCCATATGGCTGTGCCTGAGCCGCGCCCCTTGCAGGTTCACCGCCGTTTTGACACAGCCGGTCCAATTCACGCCGGGACCGCTGGCGTTGCAATCGGGTGGCCCCAGTTGCGATTTCACCAGTACCATGCCCTCCCCCTGGCCATACCAAATGCCGCCCGCGGCGGCGGCGATGGCCACAATCGTCAACAGGCCCAGCCATACCTTGGGTCCTTGCCTGCGCTCCGCCAGGATCATCTCCTTGGTCACTTGATGATCATGCCGCAGGGCCTGCAAGGGCTCCGGTTCCGGTTCAGCCCGGCGCCGCTCCGCCTCGGCCTCGGGCGTGGCATACAAGCGTTCATCCAGCCAGCGGTGACGGGCGCGGGCGCGTTCGACCTCCCAGGCATTTTCCTCGCCCGGCTCGACGGCCTGCACCATGCTCGGCCCTTCGGGAAAATAACCGCTGTCCTGAATGCTCACCCAGGTTTCCCGGTCAAGACTGATCTCGTCGCTTCGCAGCAGCCGCCCTAGCACCAGATATTCATCGATTTGGGCATGCGGAAAAGGGCCGGCAACCTTGCCGTGTTTGCGGACGTACCAGCGATGATGGGTCTGGGGAGTCAACTGGGGTGCATTCGATTCATGCGGAAAATAGCCGCTCTGTTCGATGCTGACCCAGGCCTCGCGGTCGTGGCTGATTTCGTCGCTGCGCACGAGCTGGCCGCGAGACAGATACTCCTGGAGCTGCGCTTGGGGGAAGGGACCGGCGACCTTGTTGTTCCTGCGGACGTACCAGCGGTGATGGGTCATAGTATCGGCGCACGTGATAACGCCTGCATTGTAACCCTGGGCAGTCGGCAAAAAAAAAGCCCGGTCTGTGACCGGGCTTAGAAATCCACCAAAGGAGGAGGATGGAGGAGACAACACTGATGACGCTAAGGGAGTAGCGTCGGCATCAGTGTTATTAAAAGTTTCTAATATTATGAAACGTTGCGCAAGTATTATTTTGCGGCCAAGCGATGGGAATACCGGGCAAACCACATGCCGAGCCAGGTCAGATAAACACAACAATATGATTTAATTGGTAAATCTTGTGCGCAACGGCTGATTTAGTATTGATGTACCGGCCTCAGCCCACTCGGCTGCGCGGGTAATTGATCCTGACATTTTCCGGGCGCAACCAGTTGCGAAGATCGTCGAGCAGTTCATTGCTCAAGCGCACCCGCCACTCATCGCCCAATTCGATCACGCATTGCGCGTCCCGATTTCGGTAATGCACGGCGATGGGACAGCCCTGCCCGCCAACTGCCTGCCGATAGGGCTGCAACAGGCGGCGCAGCCGCTCGGCATCGGCCTCGCCGTTCATGGACAGTCGCAGCCGATCCGCGTGCCGGCTGCGCGCACCCTCCAAGTCATACAACTCGTCCGCCGTCACCCGCAGGCCGCCCGAGTAGTCGTCGTGGCTGACCTTGCCCTGCACGATGAGCAAGGCATCCTCTTTCAAGAGATCGCGCCGCGCCTCGAATTTCTCGTTGAACACCGCGACGTCGATCTGGCCGCCGCCGTCATCGAGCGTCACGAAGGCCATCTTGCCACGCCGCGTCATCTGGGTGCGTACGGCCAGCACGATGCCGGCCATCCAGACCGGCTGTTGCTGGGGTGTGAGTTGGTTCAGGCCCTTGTCGACAATGCCGGCCAGATCCTGACGGTAGGCGTCGAAGGGGTGGCCGCTGAAATAGAAACCGAGGGCGCCCTTTTCCTGCGCCAGCAACTCCTTGAGCGGCCATTCGCCACTGTCCGGCAGGCTGGGCGGGGCCTCGCTGATCGCTTCACCGAACAAGCTGTCCTGCGCGGCATTGCGCTGGATGGTGTCGGCCCACTCCATGGCCAGGCCGACGCTGTTGAACTGGCGGGCCCGGTTCGGGTCCAGTCCGTCGAGGGCGCCGGCCCGCACCAAGGCCTCGATCACCCGGCGGTTGACGACGCGGCGATCGACCCGGCGGCAGAAGTCGAACAGGTCACTGAACTGGCCGCCCTCCTCCCGTGCCTTGAGGATGGTGGAAATGGCTGACTCACCGGTGCCCTTGATCGCGCCCAGACCGTAGCGGATGCGCTTGGCGTCGATGGGCACGAAGCGGTAGTCGGACAGGTTGATGTCCGGCGCCAGGACCTCCAGGCCGTTGGCGATGGCGTCCTCGTAGAAGTTGCGCACCTTGTCGGTGGCGTCCATGTCGGCGGACAGGGTCGCCGCCGAAAAGGCCGAGGGGTAATGCGCCTTGAGCCAGGCGGTCTGATAGGAGACCAGGGCATAGGCGGCCGAGTGCGATTTGTTGAAGCCGTATTCGGCGAACTTCTCCATCAGGTCGAACAGGTGCGTGGCCTGCTCCTTGTCCACCCCGCGCTCGACCGCGCCGCCGACGAAGATCTCGCGCTGCTTGGCCATCTCCTCCGGCTTCTTCTTGCCCATGGCGCGGCGCAGCATGTCGGCGGCGCCCAGGGTGTAGCCGGCCAGGATCTGCGCGATCTGCATCACCTGTTCCTGGTAGACGATGACGCCGTAGGTCGGCTTGAGCACCGTCTCCAACTTGGGGTGCAGGTAGTCGACCCTGGCCTTGCCGTGCTTGCGGTTGATGAAGTCGTCGACCATGCCCGATTGCAGCGGGCCGGGGCGGAACAGGGCGACCAGGGCGATCAGGTCCTCGAAGCAATCCGGCTGCAGGCGCCGGATCAGGTCCTTCATGCCGCGCGATTCCAGCTGGAACACGGCGGTGGTGTTGCAGGCCTTGAGCAGCTTGTAGGTGGCCGCGTCGTCCAGCGGCAGGGTCTCCATGGAGAGCTCGACCTCGGGATGCAGCCGTTTGATGTAGCGCACCGCCCAATCGATGATGGTCAACGTGCGCAGACCGAGAAAGTCGAACTTGACCAGGCCGGCGCTCTCCACGTCGTCCTTGTCGAACTGGGAGACCATGGCCTCGGAGCCGTCGGCCCGGTAGAGCGGGCAGAAATCGGTCAGCTTGCCCGGCGCGATCAGCACGCCGCCGGCATGCATGCCGACGTTGCGGCTCAGGCCCTCCAGCCGCTCGGCCAGCTCGAACAGTTCCTTGACGTCCTCTTCTGCTTCCATCTTCTCGACGATGAGCGGCTCCTTCGCCTTGGCATCGGCCAGGGTGATGCCCAGCTCCATGGGAATGAGCTTGGCCAGGGAATCGACGAAGCCGTAGGACATGTTGAGCACCCGGCCGGTGTCGCGCACCACGGCCTTGGCCGCCATGGCGCCGAAGGTGGCGATCTGCGACACGCTCTCGGCGCCGTATTTGCGTTTGACGTAATCGATCACCCGGTCGCGGCCGTCCTGGCAGAAGTCCACGTCGAAGTCGGGCATGGACACCCGCTCCGGGTTGAGGAAGCGCTCGAACAGCAGGTCGTAACGCAAGGGGTCGAGGTCGGTAATCCCCAAACAGTAGGCGACCAGGGAGCCGGCGCCGGAACCACGGCCCGGCCCGACCGGCACGCCGTTGTTCTTGGCCCAGTTGATGAAGTCGGCCACGATCAGGAAGTAACCGGGGAAGCCCATCTGGATGATGGTGCCCAGCTCGAACTCAAGCCGTTCCTGATAGATGGGCAGTTGCGCCGCCCGCTTGGCGGCGTCCGGGTAGAGCAGTTCCAGCCGCTGGGTCAGACCTTCGGCCGCGCGTTGCTGCAGGTAGTCGTCCAGGCCCATGCCGTCCGGGGTAGGGAACAGCGGCAGCTTGCTCTTGCCCAACTCCAGGGTCAGGTTGCAGCGCCGGGCGATCTCCAGGGAATTGGCCAAGGCCTCGGGCAGGTCGGCGAACAGCCCGGCCATCTCGGCCTGGCTCTTGAAATAGTCGTCCTCGGTGAACACCTTGGGCCGGCGCTTGTCGGCCAGGATGCCGCCCTCGGCGATGCACACCCGCGCCTCGTGGGCCTTGTAGTCGTCGCGCTTGAGGAACTCGACCGGATGGGTGGCCACGACCGGCAGGCCCATCTCGGCCGCCAGTTCCACCGCCCGCACCAGATGCGGCTCGGCCTCGGGCCGGCCGTCGCGCTGGATCTCCAGGTAATAGCGGTCGGGAAACAGGCTGGCCCAGGATTGTGCCAGCTCGCGGGCGTTGTCCTGCGCCTCGGCCAGCAGGGCCTGGCCGACATCGCCCCATTGGGCGCCGGACAAGGCAATCAGTCCGTCCGTGCCCTGATCGCGGAACCAGCGGGGATCGATGATGGCACGGCCCCGGTGCAGGTTTTCCCGATAGGCCCGGGTCAGCAGCTCGCACAGTCGCCGGTAGCCCTCGCGGTGCTGGACCAGCAACAACAGCCGATGCGGCTTGTCGAGTTGATCGGGCCCGGCAATCCAGGCATCGCAGCCGCAGACCGGCTTGATGCCCGCCTTGCGCGCGGCCGAATAGAACTTGACCATGCCGAACACATTGGCCAGGTCGGTCAGGGCCAGTGCCGGCATGGCATCCGCCTTGGCCTGCTTCACCGCCTCGCCGATGCGCAACAAGCTGTCCTGGATGGAGTACTCGCTGTGCAGGCGCAGGTGGGCGAACTGGGGCTGGGTCATGCTGGGGATGGTCTCGAAGCAGCGTTCTGATCAGCCTGCATTCTACCGCTAATCGCGAGGGCGAACCGCCTGAGAAACGACATGAAATTGCTGGCTTTTATTTTTATTAAACAATTGCTTATTGATTAATCCTGAGAATCCGCATCGTCCGGGTTTGGCCCGTTTTTTTCATCAAGCAAGGTCTGATCCGTTTCGTCTTGCGCGGGGTGTTTTGGCCATTTTTTCCGCTTGTCCGGCACCACCTGCATGCGGAAGGCCGGGGTGCGCACGGCCTTGGCCACCGGGTTGCGGGGACGACGCGGCGGGCCGGACACGCGCTTGGACATATCAATCGCCCAGACAGAGTTCCAAGGCGTGCCGCCAATCGGGCAGGCGCAGGCCGAAGGTCGCCGCCAACTTGGCATTCGACAGGCGCGAGTTGGCAGGTCTTTTGGCGGGAGTGGGATAGTCTGCGCTGGGGATGGGCAGGAGTTTAGGCATCGGGGCGATGCCGCTCAGTTCGGCGATGGCCTGGGCAAAACCGAACCACGAAGTCTCGCCGCCGCAAGTGAGATGGTAGGTTCCCCAAGGTGTGCGCCCCGGCCACCGATTGGGCCCGACACACTGTATCAATATTTGCGTCGTGGCCTCGGCGATCAATCGGGCCCAGGTCGGCGCACCGATCTGGTCGGCGACGATCTTGAGTTGAGGCTGCTCGCGCATAAGGCGCTGCATGGTGAGCAGGAAATTGGCCCCGCGCCGACCATAGACCCAACTGGTACGCAGGATCAGGTGCTGCGAATTGGCCCGACGCACGGCCTCCTCCCCCGCCCACTTGGTCCGGCCGTAGACGTTCAGCGGGTTCACCGGATCGTCCTCGACATAGGCTTCGGCCTTGGCGCCGTCGAAGACGTAGTCGGTCGAGTAATGCACCAGCAAGGCGCCGATCTGCGCCACCTCTTCGGCCAGGACGCCAGGGGCAGTCGCGTTGATCGCCTCGGCCAATGCGACATCGGTCTCGGCGCGGTCTACGGCGGTATAGGCGGCGGCGTTGACGACGACATTGGGCCACCAGTCGCGTACGGCCTGCCGAATCGACCCGGCGTTAGTCAGATTCAGGACCTCTCGATCCGGCACCCTCACCTCACCCAGGCAGGCCAGGGTGCGCCGCAACTCCCAACCGACCTGGCCGTTCGCCCCAATCAGCAAGATACGTAAACTCATGGATAGACCTCGGCATCTTTCAGTAACACGCCGTTACGATCCTTGGCGGAAAGCAGCGCCTCACCATCGAGGGGCCATTGGATACCGATGGCCGGATCGTTCCAAAGCACGCAGCGCTCGTGTTCCGGCGCGTAGTAGTCCGTCGTCTTGTAGAGGAAATCGGCCGAGTCGGATAGCACCAGGAAGCCGTGGCCGAAGCCGGGTGGAATCCAGGCCATCTGCTTGTTCTCGGCGGACAGCTCGAAGCCGACCCAGCGGCCGAAGGTCGGCGAACTGCGGCGCAGGTCCACCGCCACGTCGAACACCCGGCCGGCCACCACCCGCACCAGCTTGCCCTGGGCCTGCTGCAATTGATAATGCAGACCGCGCAGCACCCCCTTGGCCGAGCGGGAGTGGTTGTCCTGGACGAACTCACCCTGGATGCCGGCCTCGGCCAGCACCCGCTTGTTGTAGCTTTCCATGAAAAAGCCGCGCTCGTCGCCGAACACCTTGGGCTCGAGCAGGATCACATCCGGGATCTCGGTAGGAATGATCTTCATGCGGAATCAGAACACCTGGTCTTTGAGCATGGCCAGCAAGTACCGGCCGTAGGCGTTCTTCTTCAGGGGCTCGGCCAGGCGCTCGACCTGCTCGGCCGTGATGTAGCCCAGGCGATAGGCGATCTCTTCCGGGCAGGCGATCTTGAGGCCCTGGCGCCGCTCGATGGTCTCGATGAACTGGGCCGCCTCCAACAGCGACTCGTGGGTGCCGGTGTCGAGCCAGGCATGACCGCGACCCATGACCGAGACGTCGAGTTCGCCCCATTCCAGATACTGGCGATTGACGTCGGTGATCTCCAGTTCGCCGCGCGGCGAGGGCTTGAGGCTCTTGGCGATGTCGACCACCCGGTCATCGTAGAAATAGAGGCCGGTGACGGCATAACGCGACTTCGGCAGCGCGGGCTTCTCCTCGATGCTGACCGCACGACCCTGGCCGTCGAATTCGACCACGCCGTAACGCTCCGGGTCCTGCACTGGATAGGCGAACACGGTCGCCCCCTTTTCCTTGGCCATGGCCTGCTGCAGGTCCTGACCCAGATCGTGGCCGTAGAAGATGTTGTCGCCCAACACCAAGGCGCTGGGGCTGCCGTCGAGGAAGCCCTCACCGAGTATGAAGGCCTGGGCCAGGCCCTCGGGCGCCGCCTGCACCGTGTAATAGAGGTTGAGGCCCCACTGGCTGCCATCGCCCAGCATGCGCTCGAAGCGCGGGGTGTCGTCGGGTGTCGAGATGATCAGGATGTCGCGCACCCCCGCCAGCATCAGCGTCGACAGCGGGTAATAGATCATCGGCTTGTCGTAGACCGGCAGCAGCTGCTTGCACACCGCATGGGTCACCGGGTAGAGCCGGGTGCCGGAGCCGCCGGCCAGGATGATGCCCTTCCTCATGCCGATTCCCTCGCCTGATAGTTCTTCTCCAGCCAGTGCCGGTATTCGCCGCTGGCGACATGCTCGACCCAGGCCATGTGCCCCAGGTACCACTGCACCGTCTTGCGGATGCCGCTCTCGAAGGTTTCGACCGGGCGCCAGCCCAGTTCGCGCTCGATCTTGCGGGCATCGATGGCATAGCGCCGGTCGTGGCCGGGCCGGTCCTTCACATAAGTCAGCAGCCGCGCGTGCGGGCCGGCCGGATCGGGCCGCAGCTCGTCGAGCAAGGCGCAGACCGTCTGCACGATTTCGATGTTGGGCTTCTCGTTCCAGCCGCCGATGTTGTAGGTCTCGCCCAACCGGCCGCGGGCCAGCACCTCGCGGATCGCCGTGCAATGGTCGCCGACATAGAGCCAGTCGCGCACGTTCATGCCGTCGCCGTAGATGGGCAGCGGCTTGCCCCGGGTGGCGTTGAGGATCATCAGCGGGATCAGCTTTTCCGGAAACTGGTAGGGCCCGTAGTTGTTCGAGCAGTTGGTGGTGAGCGTGGGTAGGCCGTAGGTGTGGTGATAGGCCCGCACCAGATGGTCGGAGGCCGCCTTCGAGGCCGAATAGGGGCTGTTCGGCGCGTAGGGCGTGGTCTCGGTGAAGGCCGCATCGTTGGCCCCGAGCGAACCATAGACCTCGTCGGTCGAGACGTGCAGGAAGCGGAAGGCCTGCTTCTCGGCCTCCGGCAGCTCACCCCAATAGGCGCGGGTCTCTTCCAGCAGATGGAAAGTGCCGACCACGTTGGTCTGGATGAAGTCTTCCGGCCCGTGGATGGAACGGTCGACATGCGATTCGGCGGCAAAGTTGACGATCGCCCGCGGCCGATGTTCCTTCAACAATCGCTCGACCAGGGCGCGGTCGCCGATATCGCCCTGGACGAAGACATGCCGGGCATCGCCTTTCAGCGTCGCCAGGTTTTCCAGGTTGCCGGCATAGGTCAGCTTGTCCAGGTTGAGCATCGGCTCGCCGGTTTCCCGAACCCACTCAAGGATGAAATTGGCCCCTATAAACCCGGCGCCACCGGTGACCAGGATCATGCCAAGGACCCGATCAAAGGGCGCTGGCCGCGTGGTCGGCCAGGCGCGAGCGCTCGCCGCGCGCCAGGGTGATGTGGCCGCTGTGCGGCCAGCCCTTGAAGCGGTCGACCACATAGGTCAGGCCGGAGCTGCCTTCGGTCAGGTAGGGCGTGTCGATCTGGGCGATGTTGCCCAGGCAGACCACCTTGGTGCCGGGGCCGGCGCGGGTGATCAGGGTCTTCATCTGCTTGGGCGTGAGGTTCTGCGCCTCGTCCAGGATCAGCCAGCGGTTGAGGAAGGTGCGCCCGCGCATGAAGTTGAGCGAGCGGATCTTGATCCGGCTGGCGAGCAGGTCATTCGTCGCCGCGCGGCCCCAGGCGCCGCCGTCCTGGTTGTGGGTGAGCACTTCGAGGTTGTCGGTCAGCGCGCCCATCCACGGCGTCATCTTCTCCTCCTCGGTGCCCGGCAGGAACCCGATATCCTCGCCCAGCGGCACGGTGACGCGGGTCATGAT